>JAFQTF010000035.1 GCA_017409205.1 Oscillospiraceae bacterium
GCGCCCCAGCCGTCCCCTTGTGAATCCCCCGGCCGCATCGCCGTCAGTACGGAGCACCTTAACTTAGAGCCTGATTTGGGCAGAAATGTCCCGATTTCTGCCCAAATGGGGTGGTGCTGAGGACGGATGGGCGGGAATCGGTACATTCCCGCCTTCGTGTTAAAACCTGCCGGCCTGACAGCACAGGAGGGGGCTTCTTAAGGGGGACGGCTTTTTGAAAAGTCCCCCTTAAGACGACCTCTTTGGTTACTTTCTTGTTCGGTGACAAGAAAGTAACATCGCCTTGCTAAGATAAGCGATCATTTACAACATCAGGAGGAATCCGTTATGGACGATCTGATTTACAACCAGCGCAGTATTCCCAAGGATCAGTGGCGCTATGGCTTTCGTTCCAGTGCGGCTACAGGCTGCGGCTGGATCGCCACCTGGAATGCACTGCAGTTGATGGGCTATAAAACCGACATTCCGGAGCTGATCCGGTATTATGAATGGCAGCTTCCGCTGATCCACGGTAACGCAGGAACCTCCTTCTGGGGACCTGCGGTATGCTTCCGGAAGTGGGGGTTCCCTGTGGAGATGTCTTTCCGGCAGGATGAGTTCGATGCCCTGGTGGAGGGCAGTGATGTGTGCATCCTGTTCTATTATTGGCGCAGGGGAGCGAAGCTGGGGGCGCATTTCATCGCCCTGCAGAAAACCGAAACCGGTATCATCGGCTATAACACCTACCGCAGCTCCAGCGGCCCGAATCTTTTGGGGCCGAGTTTAAAGGATTTCCTGAAAAAACAGAAATACTTCGGTGCCGTATTGATCGGCATCCGGAAAAAGCCGGACTAATCAAACAGGGCGGAGGTATACTCCGCCCTTGCGTGCTTATTCGGGAAAAGGGGAGATTACTTCAGCTTTTTGCCGTCAGAGAAGGCGTTGCCCACCTTTTCTCCCAAGGTGTAATACCCATGTCCGCAGGGATCATAGGCAATGGGGTGGAATTTGCTCAGGTCAATCATGCCGTCTGTCAGGATCCGCTCCTCGGCACAGACGTTGAGGATCTTTCCGATCAGCAAACCGGACGCCTCGTCATAGCTCAGGAATTCACATTCCAAAGCCATGGGCAGCTCATCAATCAGAGGTGCGTCCACGAATTGGCTTTTTGTGGTGTGCCAGCCGGCTTTTGCCACCTTGTTATCCACCTTCTCGCCGGAAACGATGCCCACATAGTCTGCGGGGATCACATTATCGGCATCCGCCATACTGACAGTGAAAGCCTTCCGTTCAAAAATATTGCGGGTGGTGCGGTGTTCACCCAGGCAGATGCTGATGAGTTCCGTGTCTGCCATACCGCCCCAGGCGGCATTCATGGCGTTGGGGGTGCCGTCAGGATTGTAGGTGCCGATGATGAACACAGGCATGGGGTACAGCATGGGTTTTGCTCCAAAATTTTTACGCATAACAGATTCCTCCCTGTTTTTTGTTTTCCTTATTATAATGGAAAAACGGACAAAAGGAAAGGGCTGCGGGTAGATCCGCAGCCCTTGTTTTTTACTGTTTCGGTTCGGAAATGCTTTCCCGTTCCCACAAAGCGAAGGGAACCGTTTCATGGGCAGCTGCTGCGCCGTCTTCGATCTGGGAGATCAGCATCTCCACACTGCGGCGGGCCATCACCTGAGCAGGCTGGGCGACGGTGCTGAGCTGCGGTACCAGGAAGGAACCCAGCTCCAGGCCGTCAAAGCCCATGACGGAAACATCCTCCGGCACCCGCAGGCCATTGTCCCGCAGCGCCCGGATGGCGCCGATAGCCATCACGTCTGCCGCTGCAAACAGCGCAGTGAATTCCCGCCCTGTTTCCAGAAGATCCCGGGCGCCATTGTAGCCACCCTGATAGGAGAACCGGACTGCCCGGTAATCCTTTTCTTCATCAAAGGGGATATTGTGGCCGCGCAGAGATTCCAGACAACCTTCATAACGGGAGCGGCCCGTATCAGAAAGTACCCGTTCACCGCCGATGACAGCGAACTGCCGGTGGCCCTTTGCGATCAGGGAGTCCACCGCACAGCGGCAGGCTTCCTTGCCGTCAATAGATACGCTGGACAGGTTCTCAAAATCCAGCCGGGACATATCGTTGGTCACAACAACGCAGGGAATATCAATCTTCCCAAAATCTGCCTGGAAATTGTGAGTGTTGCCACCCAGGAAAAGGATGCCCAGAGGCTTCTTTTCCCGGCACAGCTGCAGCGCCCGGCGAACTTCATTGGAATCCTCATCCAGATAATCCACATACAGCGGATACTGGGTCTGGGCGATCTGGCTCTGGATGGATTCCACCAGTTCGCTGAACAGCTCGTTGGAGGTACCTTTGACCACCACCAGAATGGAGGTGGCATGCTGCTGCTTCAGCTGCTTTGCATTGGCATTGAGCTGAAAGCCGCTCTCCTCCACCGCTTCCATGATGACCTTCCGGGCCTTATCACTGACATTGGGATGATTGTTCAGCACCCGTGAAACAGTGGCAACGGCATAACCGGTTTTTGCGGCAAGATCTTTAATTGTCACAGCTTCACCTCCTTGGATTGGTCACAGGGCACGCGTTCACGTGCCCTGTGTAATGCGGTATTAGCCCTTGACAGCACCGGCGGCAACGCCTTTGATGATGTGCTTCTGGCAGAACATATAAACAATGATGATGGGGATGATGCTCAGCATGATAACAGCCATGGTGGCACCCAGATCAACGGTGCCGTAGCTGCCCTTCAGATACTGCACATGGATGGGGATGGTCATGTACTTGGTACGGTCCAGCACCAGGTAAGGCAGCAGGTAGTCATTCCAGACCCACATCAGTTCCAGAATACCCACAGAGATCAGGGTGGGCTTCAGCATGGGCAGAACCACATTGAAGAAGGTGCGGACAGGGCCGCAGCCATCGATGGAAGCTGCCTCCTCAATCTCCAGAGGCAGACCCTTGACAAAGCCCAGGAACATGAAGATGGCCAGACCTGCACCAAAGCCCAGATAGACAATGGGGATGGTGTAGGGGGTGTTCAGGTTCAGCTTGTCAGCGGTAAAGGTCAGGGTGAACATGACCATCTGGAAGGGGACGATCATGGAGAACAGGCACAGATAGTAGAATATATTGGACATGGTGCTGTTGACACGGGCAATGTACCAGGCAGACATGGAGCAGAACAGCAGGATCAGAGCAACGGAAGCCACAGTGATGAACAGGCTGTAAGCAACGGACTGCAGGAAGGGATAGTTGCCGAAGGTCATGCCCTTGACATAGTTGGCAAAGCCGACAAAGCTTTCTTCGTTGGGCAGGGCGAAGGGATCCAGGTTGACATACTCATTCTTCTTCAGAGAGTTGATGACCACCTCAAAAATGGGGATCAGCCAAACCACGGACAGCACGGCAAAGAAGACGGACAGCGCCTTGCTCAGAGGCGTATACTGATCGTTGATCTTTTTCTTCATTACTGCTGCACCTCCTTGCTGCGGGTCATATACTGCTGGGTGATGGCCAGAACGGCAACCAGGATGAAGAAGATGACTGCCTTTGCCTGGGCAACACCGTGATAATTCTTGCTGATGTTGTAGGTGGAGAAGATGTTCAGAGCCAGCAGTTCGGTGGCATTGATCTTGGCGCCGTTCTCCATAATGCTGGGCATACCGCCGGTCAGGGCCATATTCTGGTCGAACATCTTGAAGGAGTTGGTCAGAGTCAGGAAGGTGCAGGTGGTGATGGAGGGCATCACGTTGGGGATGATGACCCGGAACAGGGTCTGGCTGCCGGTGGCGCCGTCGATGCGGGCGGCTTCCAGCATATCCTCAGGCACAGCCTGCAGGCCTGCGATATAGATGATCATCATGTAGCCGATCTGCTGCCAGGCAACCAGAATCACCAGACCCCAGAAACCGTAAGTGGGGTTTGCAGTCAGATAAGTGGCGTAGTTTTTCAGAATGCCGTCGAAGATCATGGACCAGATATAGCCCAGAACAACGCCGCCGATCAGGTTGGGCATGAAGAAAACGGTACGGAAAATGTTGGCGCCCCGCATCTTCTGGGTCAGCGCATAGGCAATGAAGAATGCCAGAACATTGATCAGGATGATGGAGACAACAGCAAAGGCCGCGGTGTTCCAGAATGCGTTCAGGAAGCCTGCATCCTTAAATACCTTGGCATAGTTGTCAAGACCTACCCACTTTGCATCGGTGGGAATATTGAAATTGCAGAAGGACAGATAAATACCCTGGATGAAGGGCCAGACAAAGCCGATCAGGAATGCAGCAAAAGTGGGCAGAATAAACAGGGGAGCCCATTTTTTGATAGGCCGCTGTACCAGATTGACACTGCTGGATTTTTTGCTTTTGGCCACGTGGAATCTTCCTCTCTTACAGAATTTTCTTGCTTCTCAGCAAGGCGAAACCGCCCGGATGACGGGAGACTTTGCCTCACCCAGAAGGAATAAAAAGGGGGCGGGCTGCGGCCCGCCCCCGGCAGTTTTCATTTGACCGGCGGATTAGCCGTTCACGACAGAGTACTCGTAAGCCCAGCCGTCAACGAAAGCGGTCTCAACAGCTTCCCAGTTGGCATCGGTGGGATCAGCGGAGTAAGCAGCCAGAGCGGTAACAACGGTAGCTCTCCAGGAGTCAACGTTGGGAGTGTGGTTGAAAGCCCAGGTGACAACGTACTTGCCAGCAGCAGTCAGATCATTTGCAGCAGCGAAGAAGACGTTCTCGGGGGTCTTGGCAGCCTTGAAGGGGATGGGGCCAAACTGCTCAGCCATCATGGTGGTGCCGGCATCGGAGGTGACGACCCAGGTCATGAAGTCCAGAGTGGCCTTCTGGTCAGCTTCGGAAGCCTTGGCATTGACAGCCCAGCAGTTCTCGGTGCCGGAGCACAGGCCAGCGTCAGCTTCGCCTTCAACGCCGCAGTAGATGGGCAGCATGGTCAGCTTGGCAGCGTCCATACCAGCCTCGATCAGGCCAGCGTACTCCCAGGAGCCGTTCTGATAGAAGACAGCCTTGCCTTCGGTGAAGTCAGCCTTGGAGTTGTCGCCGGTCTTGCCGTTCAGCTCAGCGCCGGTGCAGGTGGAGTTGTTGATGTACAGGTCCCAGATGTTGCGGTAGTTGTCCAGGTAAGCGCCGGTGATGGTAGCGGGAGCCTCGGTCACGCCGTCATCGCGGAACTCGTAGAACAGGGGCATGTTGGCCAGGTGGCCGGAGAAACGCCAGGAGGAGGAAGAATCCAGACCGGCGGAGGAGAAGGCGGAGAAGCCCAGCTCAGCGGAGCGAGCGGTGATGTCTTCAGCGACAGCCTTCAGGGAAGCGAAGTCGGTGATGTCAGCAACAGTGTAGCCAGCCTTTTCCAGCAGCTCAATGTTGGTGATGATGCCGAAGCACTCGTAGCAGTAGCCAACGCACTTCAGAGCGCCGTCAGCGTTGTACAGGTTGAAAGCATCGGTGGTCAGCTCGGCAGCGAAATCGGTGCCGGTCAGATCCAGGCAGTACTCGTCCCAGTCCTTCAGGCCGGCCATGTTGCCGCACTGGAACAGGGTGGGAGCGGAGTCCTTAGCCATCTCAGCGTTCAGAGTGGAAGAGTACTCGCCGCCGGCAGCGGTGACGACCTTCACGGGCACGCCGGTCTCAGCGGTGTACTGAGCAGCCAGCTCCTGCCATGCGGCGTCAGCTTCGGGCTTGAAGTTCAGGTAGTAGACGGAACCGGTAGCAGCGTCAGCAGCGGGAGCTTCAGCAGCAGGAGCGTCAGCAGCGGGAGCATCAGCAGCGGGTTCCTCGGTTGCGCCGCAGGCGACCAGGGACAGAGCCATGACCAGAGCCAGCAGCAGAGCAATCAGCTTTTTCATTCTATTTTCCTCCTAAAAAATGTCCGGTGATTACCGGCAGATTTTATGTTGGAATCGTTTCCAACCATCCAACGAGTTAAATATAATACATTTGCGTTTTAATTGCAACTGAAAACGTTCTCACGCGAGAAAGTTCTGCGCTTCCGACAACTTAACCGCTTTGTTTTTGTATAATTTATCCAATTCATTTCTGGATGTGCAAAATACAATTTTGGGAGCGATTCTTTTTTCTGCCTGTTGCCTAAAATCGATTTGACGCTTATAATAGGAAGAAAAAACGGGAGGTATTCCAATGAATCAAACCATCCAGGGCCTATTCGACCGCAAATCTGTCCGGGTCTTTACGGACCGGGAGATCTCCCCGGAGGACAAGGCCCTGATTCTCCAGGCTGCCTGTCAGGCACCCACTGCCGGCAACCAGCAGCTTTACACCATCATCGATGTCACTGACCAGGCCATCAAGGATGCACTGGTAAAAACCTGTGACAATCAGCCCTTCATCGCCACTGCAAAAATGGTACTGATCTTCTGCGCCGACTGTAAAAAGTGGTATGACGCATTCCGCTGTGCCGGCTGCGAGCCCCGGATGCCCGGTGTTGGTGATCTGGCGCTGGCTATTTCCGATACCAATATCGCTGCTCAGAATGCCGTTACCGCTGCGGAAAGCCTGGGCATCGGCTCCTGCTATATCGGCGATATCATGGAAAACTGCCAGCAGCAGCGGGCGCTGCTGCATCTGCCTCAATATGTGTTTCCTGCCTGCATGTTGGTCTTTGGTTATCCCACAGAGCAGCAGATGGCCCGTCCCAAGCCTGTCCGGGCGGCGATGGCCCACATCGTTCATGAAAACGGCTACCGGGAAATGGACGGCGCTGAACTGGAGGCCATGCTGACCAAGAATGTGGCTCCGGGCAATACCTATGAAAACTGGATCACGGCCTTCTGCAAGCGCAAGTACAATTCTGAATTTTCCCGGGAAATGACCCGCAGTGTGGCAGAATATCTGAAGGACTTTCAGGAGAAGTGATCGGTATCCTGTCTGCAGAAAATAACATGCCCCGAAGGGATATCCTTCGGGGCATCGCTGTTATATGGTAACGATCCGGGGCGCATGGCCCATAGCGGGAATGATCTTCTCCACCAGGTCTGCGGTCTTCAGCCGCAGGGAAGAGGTATTGATGCAGGGATGGAAACCGATGAATTCTCCTTTCAGAACATCCTCATCGATGAGCAGCTGCACATGCTGGTCTTTGTCGTTCATCAGACCCATGACGCTCAAGGAACCGGGGGTGATATCCAGATATTCCTCCATATATTCCGGTGCAGCGAAGCTCAGCCGGGAGGAACCGATCTGTTTGGAAAAGACAGAGGTTTTAAAGCTCTTCTCGCCGGGCATCATCAAAAGATAAAAACTGGTACACTGGCGGTTGCACAGCAGCAGATTTTTGCAGATGGTGGCGTCCAGCACTTCATCGATGGCAGCGCAGGCCTCCATGGTCATGGCTGCCTCATGATCGATGCGCTGATAGGCGACCCCCAGACTGTCCAGCAGGTCATAGACCCGCACTTCCTTGTCAAGCCGCCCGGTACAATCCGCAGGACGGCCATCAACCAATGTCATAGTTGTTCCTTCTTTCATTTTTTCGACATTATACCTCTGAATCCCCAAATGTGCAAGCTTGTATTCTCGCCCCGGTATGATATAATACCCCTAAATGAGGGAGGTGTTCCCATGACCAACCAGAAACCCGATTCCTGTGACCGGTTTCCGAAATTTCTCACCGGCAATGCCCTGAAGCTTATTGCCGCCGCGGCTATGACCATCGACCATATCGGCGTGATGCTGTTTCCCAGGGTGCTCCTGCTGCGGATCATTGGCCGTCTTGCCTTGCCGATCTTTGCCTTTATGATCGCCGAGGGCTGCAAGTACACCCGGAACCGGAAAAAGTACTTTGGCATGATATTTGCCCTGGGTCTTGCATGCCAGACTGTATACTATCTGGTGGATGGCAGCATGTATCTGTCCATTCTGCTGACGTTTTCCCTGTCAATCCTGACGATCTACGCTCTGGATCACTGGAAGCACAAAAAAACAGCCCTGTCGGCCCTGGTATTTGCCGGGACTGTGGCTGCGGTATATGGGCTGAATCAGGTGCTGACCTTTGACTACGGCTTCTGGGGCTGTATGCTTCCCGTATTTGCTGCATTGGCCCATGGCACGGACTATGACTGCGACTCCATGAGCAGCGCTCTGCTGGGGCTGGGCCTGATCCCCCTGTTTTTCAGTCTGGGCAGCATCCAGTTCTTCTCCTTCCTGGCTCTGCCACTGCTGTACGCCTACAACGGCAAAAAGGGACAGCTGAATCTGAAATACTTCTTCTATATTTTCTATCCTGTCCATCTGGCAGCTTTGCAAGGCATTGCCTGGCTGATAGGATAAAAAGAAATGACCCTTGACTGTTCGTTCTTTCGAACTTTTTGAAACAGTCAAGGGTCATTTCTCTTCACTCTTGATATCTAACATCATTGGTTAACCTCTCTTTCTATTGACTCGATACCTGTTTTTTATATTCCCATTTCCATTTTTCTCTCTTCTTTTATCCCATCAGCGGGATGCTCTTAAATGCTGGTTCTTTATGACAGGTATCTGTTTTTTGCTCCAGTTTGAGCTATGGAAGAGCTTTTTTCTGCTCTTCTTTTGTGTTTATAAGATATCATAGTTTTTTGGATTTTTCAATATGGATTGTTGTATAAAAACCACAATTCCTGCTTGGCAAAAATGCAGATTTCGGTGGTTCTGCCTATTTTTTAATTGACACGCCGGGAGGATCTCTGCTATACTGAATTTGTTGGGCGGCGAAATTTGCCGCCCTTTTATCTGCCATGGAAAGGAAAGATATCATGATCCAGCCCATTGTTCATGACCCCATTCTCCTCGCCCGGAAGTCCATTCCCGCCGGACGGGAAGATCTCCCCGTTGCCCGGGACCTGCTGGACACCCTGACAGCCCACAAGGAAGCATGTGTGGGCATGGCGGCCAACATGATCGGCGTGACCAGGCGGATCATTGCCTTTGACTGTGAGGGCAGCTACATGGTCATGCTGAATCCGGAGATCCTCACCGCCTCCGGAGAGTATGACACCGAGGAAGGCTGTCTTTCCCTGCTGGGCGGCCCCCGGAAAACAAAGCGGTATCAGAAGATCAAGGTCCGCTGGCAGAACGAAGCGCTCCAGACCCGGATCAAGACCTTCACCGGCTGGACAGCCCAGATCATTCAGCATGAGATCGACCACTGCAATGGAGTTCTGATTTGATGAAAATTACGGTTTTGACGGAAAACACCGCTCTGCGGCCTGACCTTTTGGCAGAGCACGGCCTGAGCTTGTATATAGAGACCCAGACCCACCGGATCCTCTTTGACGCCGGGCAGACGGACGCTTTTTCAAAAAATGCGGAAAAGCTGGGCGTGGATCTGAAAGCAGTGGATTTTTGCGTATTGTCCCACGGCCACTATGACCACGGCGGGGGACTGAAGCGGTTTCTGGAGATCAACGACCATGCTCCGGTGTACCTGAGCCGTCATGCCTTCGGAGAATATTTCAGCAGCGGCAAATACATCGGTCTGGATCCGAAACTGGAAAACCACCCCCGGCTGATCCCGGTGGGAGATGTACTGGAGATCGTCCCCGGCATGACGCTGATTTCCTGCAACGATCTGCTGCGGCCCTTTTCTTTCGGGGTCTTCGGCCAGAGCGTACGCAAAAATGGCATCCATCAGGACGATGCCTACCTCCATGAGCAATATCTTCTGGTGGAAGAAAATGGTCAAAAATTCTGCTTCAGCGGCTGTTCCCACAAGGGTGTGCTGAATATCCTGCACTGGTTCCGGCCCGATGTATTCTTCGGCGGCTTCCATTTTATCCGGATGGACCCTGAGGGCCGGGAGCTGGCAGAAGCGGCCCGGAAGCTGCAGGCCTTTCCCACCCGGTATTTCACCGGCCACTGTACAGGTGCTGAGCAGTACGCTGCGCTGAAAGAAACACTGGACCATCGGCTGGAGTATCTGCATACGGGAACGGTTATTGAACTGTAAACAAAGCCTGCCTCCCAAAGGGGAGACAGGCTTTTTGTTATTGGAAGGGATATTCCGTGAAAGGCTTCATGTCCAGCTTGATCCGTTTGGCTTTCCAAGCATTGAGGGCTGCCATGGCATCTTCCTCCTGCATGGCATAGCCATTCTTTCCGCTTTCCTGATGGGACCAGTAACCGTCAGGCTGATACATGATCTTTTCGATCATTTCCCCGCCTTCCGGTGTATACCGGTAGAATTCATAGAATTTGCGGTTGATATCTCCCGGCGCATGCTCATCCGAACTTTCCAGAATACCACCGTCCAGAATATGAGAGATACCGTAGGCCACCTGTTGCACTTCCCCATCCCGGATAGTATAGACCGTCAGATAATAATAGGTTTGATTATCTCTGGACTGTTCGCTGTCCTTGGCAATCAGCTCCTGCACACCATTGCCGTCGATATCCATGAGGGTATATTCATAATTCTGCGCCTTTTCAAAGCGGTCCAATACATTCGCAATATGGTTGGCATAGGGGTCGGAATAATTGGGCGGTGTATAGTCCTTGCCATAATATTTCAGCGGCGTCCACTGAAAATCAACGTTGGGATAAGTATCCCGGATAGCCTGTGCCTCCGCCTCCGTAATCTCTGTCTGATTTCCGGCCCCGTCAACCTTAAACCACTGTCCCGTCACATCCAGATGCTTCACACCAGTCAGGAAGGTT
Source organism: Oscillospiraceae bacterium (assembly GCA_017409205.1). Taxonomy (GTDB): domain Bacteria; phylum Bacillota; class Clostridia; order Oscillospirales; family Oscillospiraceae; genus Faecousia. The sequence continues at coordinate 10,657 of JAFQTF010000035.1, forward strand.
GCTCCCTCCGGTCCCGCCTGATAGAAGTAATACCTGTCATCGGAAAACATATCTGTCCAGACTTCAAATATATTGTTCCCGCAGGGTCGGAACCCGGCCGGAATAATCCCGGTACCGACCAGATCAAAATACTTGTAGGACTGGCCATCCTTCATGGATAGGATAGAGTCTCCATTGATCACCAATTCTTCCACGCCATCACCATTAACATCCCACAGGAGATAAGAGCCGCTGACGCGATCCCCGAGAAGATCTATATAGTAGTCCACATATTCCTGATAGCCTGCATTGTATTGCTCTTCCCGGTACTGCTGCTTTGCCGCCTGTTCTGCTTCGTAAGCTTCCATGGCCTCCGCCTTCAGACGGTCCACCGTTTCCTGTTCTGCCGGATGGGGCCGGATACTCAGGTCGATCATTTCCGCAATTTCCTCCAGCGCCTCCGGTGTCATGTTCACCTGCCGGTCATCGATCCATGTATTTCCGGACAGGTCTACGATCATCATGGCATCAGACAGATCTGCATAAATTCTGGCAGAGCCTTCGCTGAGGGCCAGCAAAACCTGTTTCCCATCCCTGCGGGTATAGTCCCACTGGGTATAGTTGTCAAAATCCATCACGCCGCTGGTTCTTGGGTCAAAATAATCCTTCACGGAATACCGGACGGAAACACTCTCATTTTCACACTTCCAATATTCTCCATCCATACTCAGCATCAGGTCCAGCCAGAAGCTACCCTCCAGATGGAAATCGCCGCCCCAATATTCTGCCTCCGCTTTGGGACTATCCACCATCACACCGTCAAAGCCCAAAGCTTCGAACATCACACTCATTTCATAACTCTGACAGGTCGTGTAGGCCGACAACAGCTTCAAATCGTATTTTTCAACAATCTCATCCAGCCGATCCATCATTTCCTGGCTGTAACAGCCATAGGTCAGATGGTAATTGTCCGGGAACTCCCAGGGATTGCCGGGGCCGCCTGCTTTGGCAGCTCTGTCTGCTGCCAAAGCAATTGTGCCATCCAGATCATAACTGTTTGTAAATTCCATCCATTCTGCCAGAGCCTCCATGTGCACGCCCTGAATGGATAATAGCTGGGTGGGCTTCCGGGTCTCCACGGGAACCAAATTTCCTTTTTCATCATAGACATCCGGAACATAGATACTATATTCACCCACGTGAAGATTCTGCATCCGCAGGACATACACCATCGCGCAGCCCACCAGAAGCAGCATCAGTGCGATGATCGCGGCAATCAGCAGGGGACGCCGGATGCTTTTGGATTTTTCCTTCGGAATGGTATCCTTTTCGGATTCTTCAATAAATTTCCGGTCGATATAGCTCAGCCCCAGTAGCAGATCCTTTCCGTTCATACGCGGATCCCCTCCTTTTCCAGATAGGTGCAGAGCTTTGCACGGGTACGGCTCAGCTGCATTTTCACTTTGCTTTCCGTCATGCCATACCGGGCGGCAATTTCCGCAATGGTATCCAGGTGCCAGTACCGCCGCAGAAAGATCAGTCTGGATTCCTTGGGCAGCGTTTCCAGAAAATGATTCAACAGCTGCCCCAGTTCCTTGCCCCGCAGCGTCCGGTCGTGGCTCTCGTCCGGAATACACAGTTCCATCTCACTGGTCAGGGAAACAATTTCCGCATTCCGTTTTTCCGCCTGACGCCAGTCCAGTTTATGAAACGACAGGTGGCGGCAGATGGAGGCAAGAAATGGATAAAAATACCTGGGCCGCTGGGGAGGAATGATCTGCCAGGTTTTGAGGTAAGTATCGCTGACGCTTTCTTCGGCGTCCTCCCGGTTATTCAGGATCCTGCCGGCAAGAACATGGAGCCGACGGCCATAGGCTTTGTCCGTCTCGGCAATGGCCTCTTCCTTTCTGGCCCAGAACAGGGCGATGATCCCAGAATCATCCATTGTTCGTCACTTCCTTTCTTTTTTGTTCCTCACCCATAAAGTACGAAGTCCGGTTCGATTCGTCACAGCCATTGTAGCATTTTTCTGAAAAATGCCAAGAAAAAAACCGCCCCGTGGGCGGCATACAAAAAAGAAATAACCCTTGACCTTCGTGTGTTTCACATCCGGGTCAAGGGTTATTTCTGTGCACTCTTGATATCTAACATCATTGGTTACCTCACATTTCTTCAGAATCAGACGAGACTTTCACATGACGAAATTTGAACTCCTCCGGTACATTCATTTTGTTGACACTTCAATTTATATAAACGGAAGATATTTTGGAAAGCCTTCGTCTTTTTAGAAGCTCCTTTTCAGGAGGTATCTTTGTACCTATAAGATAGCACAGGGGATGCCGTTTTGCAACCCGGAAAAATGTCCAAAAAAGTTCTGTTTATTTGGTGCAACACTCCAAATTGCATATTTTCAACGAAATAAATGTTGACTATTTTTCTGCGGTGTGGTATGCTGAATATGTTGGGGCGGCTGTGGCCGTCTCTTTCTTTTTGCTCCAAAAGGCAAAAGAAATGACCCTTGACTGTTTGTTCTTTTTCAGAACTTCTTTCTCAGTCAAGGGTCATTTCTCTTCACTCTTATTATCTAACATCATTGGTTAACCTCTCTTTCTGCAGATTGGACATTTGCCTTTTTCATTTCCTTTTTTGATCTTACTTTTCCAGGATCTTTAACTTTATGAGGATCCTCGGACGAATGAAATCTTCGGATCGAAAATGTAATACTCTGATTCTTATCTTTCTTTGTGATAAGGTCCCTTCAGAATTTTTGATCCTGCTGTTCGTCTTGATCTTATTTGGATATGATTGTTTGGCTTGTCCTTCTGACTTCTGATGTGGAAGTCTTTTTTCTGATCCGTAGATGTTTCTCCGGATCTTAACGATTTTTCTTCCTTTTGAAAGATCCATCGTTGTTCGACTCTTTTTCAGTTTTCTTTTTGATTTTGAAATTTGTTTTTTCGTTAGTTATGGTTTCCCATCTTTACGTTTTTTCAAATTTTAAAAATCTTATTTGAATTCTGATTTTTGAGTCTGCAAAGATTTGATTTTCTGTACTTTGATTTTTTTCCATCGTAAATTCAATTTTTATTTCTCGACCATTTCTGTCACAAATGTATGAAATAAATTTTGATTTTACTTATTACTTTTTTCCTTTTTGGAAAATTGTAATTGGAATTTTATCTGTACATTGGTATCACCTCTTTGTTGTAGATATAGTAACACAGGTTTTTTCATTTTTCAACCCGGAATATTGTACAAATTGAATAATTTTTCTTTGTAAGAAACGGAAAAGTAGTTATTTTTGTACAAAATATTGTTGACAAGCCTGTGTGCTGTTTGCTATACTAAATATGTTGGGCGGCCATCTGACCGGCCCTTTTTTCATCATGTAAGGAGAGTTGTTATGATCGTAAAGCGCGACTTTATCTATACCCCCAAAGCCGTCTCCCGGTGTCTTCACATCTGGCTGCCGGAGGACTATGACCGTACAGAGGAGCACTATCCCGTCATGTATTTCTTTGACGGCCATAATCTGTTTCTGAACCAGGATGCCACCTATGGAAAGTCCTGGGGTCTGAAGGAATTTCTGGAGGGCTGGGAAAAACCCATGATCATCGTGGGCATCGAATGCAGCCACGAAGGGCAGGAGCGTCTCAGCGAATATCTGCCTTATCCCGGCATCAGCTGGCTCAGCAGCTTCGATCCCCAGGGAGAAGCCACCATGGACTGGATCGTAAATGAGATCAAACCCATGATCGACCGGGAGTACCGCACCATCCCCTTCCGGGAATGTACCGCCATCGGCGGCTCCAGCATGGGCGGCATTATGGCCCTTTATGCCGGTGTTCACTACAACCGGTGGTTCTCCAAAGCTGCCTGCGTGTCTTCCTCCATCGGCTGCTGTATGGAGCCGCTCCATGCCGATCTGACTGACAGCTATATCAGTGCAGACACCCGGATCTATCTCTCCTGGGGTACCCGGGAGGCTGGTGCTGAGCATCACGACCGGGAGGATGTCAGCACCCCCACTTACCACCACAACAAATCCGTAGCCGATGCCCTGATCCAGCGGGGCGCCGCCGTATATATGGACTGCCAGATCGGCGGCGGACACTGTGAGGCCGACTGGGAAAAGCTGGTGCCTACCTTCATGGATTTCCTGTGGATGCGCTGACCATGGAATACCGGGTCCTCCGCAGCCGCCGGAAAACCATTGAGATCACACCCAGGGGAGACGTTTTGGTGCGGTGTCCCCAGCGGCTTTCCAAACGGGAAATACAGCATTTTGTGGACAGCCGCCGGGACTGGATCCTGACCCATCTGAACAGGCTTCCGCCTCAGGCCGATATTCTGTCTGATGCCGAAATGGGGGAACTGGCCCAGCAGGCGAAGCTGGTCATCCCACCAAAAGTCCGGTACTATTCCGGTGTTCTGCGCGTAAACTATGACCGTATCACCATCCGGGCCCAGCGGACCCGGTGGGGCAGCTGCTCTGCCGCCGGAAATCTGAATTTCAACTGCCTGCTGATGCTGGCGCCGGAGGATGTACTGGACTATGTCATTGTCCACGAGCTGTGCCACCGAAAGGAAATGAACCATTCCGCCCGGTTCTGGGCAGAGGTGGAATCCATTCTTCCGGACTATCGGCAGCAGCGCCGGTGGCTTAGGGAGCATGGATCTGCCCTCCTGGCCCGGCTCCCAGATCCTGCACAAAAATAATTCATTTTTCTATTGACCCCATCCCCAAAAGAGTGTATAACTGGTTGTCAGAATCCCCCAATTTTCTGATGATTCTGGTGAATTGTATGGACAATCGATTGCGGAATAATAAGCTTCGTTCCATTTTTGCTCTGGCGCTGCGGACAGCTGCCCTCCTGGCCTGCACCGGCCCCATCATGCAGACCTTTCTGGCAAGCCTCGGCTTTTCCAGCCGGTTCATTTACATCAACACGACATTGGTACAGGCAGCCAATATTCTGACCTCCTCCCTTTGTGCCCAATGGGCGGACAAGGGCAGCGTCATCAGACGTTCTGCCATCTGTGAGATCCCCCATGCGCTGCTGTACCTCTGCTACATTCCCCTGTGTCTGTGGAAATCCCCCAGTTTCACATCCTTTGCGCTGCTGACGCTGATATGCCTGCTGCAGTCTGCCTGTATTGCGCTGTATACGGTCTGCGAGTACAAGCTGCCCTACTTCATTTACGGCCCCAAGGATTACGGCACTGTGCTGGCCATCAGTGGCATCGTTTCCTCCCTGATTTCTCTGGGAGCAGGCATCGTTATTACAAAGCTGGCAGGCATCATGGACTATTCCACGCTGATGCTGGGCGCCTGCGTTATTTCCTGTGTGATGATGGGCATCAGCTCCCTTCTGCACGTTCTACAGAAGCCCCTGCATCAGCTCCATACCCCCACGGAAAAGGTCGCTGCCGGGAGCAGCCTCTCCATTTTCCGGGAACCGGTTTTTTACCGGATGATCCCTGCCAATCTGCTGCGGGGTTTCGCCTACGGCACCACCACTGTTATGGCAGGCATTGCCCTGGATCTTGGCTATGACCAGAGTGTTTCCACTTCTCTGGTATCCTTCCAGTCCGGCGCCATGCTGCTGGGCTGCGGTCTCTTTGCTCTCAGCACAAGGTATCTTTCTGCCCGGACCATGATGCTGCTGGGCAGCCTGGCCTTTGCGCTGCTGCCAGTGATGCTGATCCCTGGTCAGGGCCTGTTCCTGGTGATCTTCGGCGTGGTGTTCTTCGGCCGGACACTGGTGGATTATGCTACCCCATCCCTGCTGCGGCTGGCGGTGCCTGTGGAACTGGCCGGTCCCTACAATGCCTGGCGGATGATCCTGCATTTTTCCGGTACGCTGCTGGCCACCACCGTGGCGGCCATGATCCCGGTCTGGGCTCTGCTGGGGCTGACGATGACCGCCCAGCTGATCTCCGGTATTTCCTACTTCGCAGACAAAGACATGAAAAATGCCGCCTGAAATGTATCCCCGGAACCGGGCATGGTTCCGGGGATGTTTTGTCAAAGCCATCACCTGAGGTCCGGGAATATGCAAAAAACCGGGGAAAGCAGCTTGCTTTCCCCGGTTTTTACACTTCCTTATACATGGCGGCGGCGTCATCCTTGCGGACGGTTTCGGCCACCTGCAGCACTTCCACGGCCACCGTCCGGGTGCCCATGGAGATCTCGATCCTGTCGCCCACTTTTACATCATAGCTGGCCTTGACCACCCGGCCGTTGACACTGATGCGGCCGTTGTCGCAGGCTTCGTTGGCCACGGTACGGCGCTTGATCAGGCGGGAGACCTTCAGATATTTATCCAGTCTCATGGCTTACTTAGCAATGTTGTCCTTCAGCGCCTTGCTGGCCTTGAAGGTGGGAACCCGGGTGGCGGGGATCTCAATGGATTCCTTGGTATGAGGGTTGCGGCCAACGCGGGCTTCTCTGGTCTTGGTCTCGAAGGTACCAAAGCCGGAGAGCTGGACTTTTTCACCCTTCACAAGGCTGGCGGTGATGGCATCAATGGCGGCATTCAGAACCCGTTCGGTATCCTTTTTGGTCAGACCGGCACTCTCGGCTGCGAGGGCGATCAGTTCGGTTTTATTCATATAAAAAACTCCTCGTTTCAATCCCAAAATCGGATATTAGATTAACATAATACAGAATAAATTGCAAGTAAATTTTTGAGAAATCTTACAATTTCAGGATTTTTGCAATCTTTTCTCCCTTGGGAAGGAGCAGGCAGTCTTCCCGGGTGATGACTTTGAACTTCACAGCCAGGAAACAGTAGACCATAACGCCCACTAGAATGGGAGCGGCGCAGAGGATCAGGCGGCTGCCGATGCCGAGCGTCTTCAGGCCGAACCAGCTGAGCCAGGTGAGAATGCCCATGATCAGGGCGGCCAGGAAGGGCCGGACCAGGTTTTTCAGCAGGGCAGGGGGTTCCTCCAGCAGACGCCGGATGGAGAAGATATTCAGGGCGCAGATGCACATATAGCACAGCAGTGTGCCGATGGGAGTGCCCAGAATGTTGATGTGGGGATTTCCGGTGAGGATGTACACAGCTGCCAGCTTCAGCAGGCCGCCCATGAACATATTCAGCACCGGACGTCCGGCCCGGCCGTGGGCCTGCATGATGGCGGTGGTCACCAGCACCACGGCATTGAACATAATGGATAAGCCCAGAACGGTCATCAGCCGGGAAGCCAGCGCAAGCTTTTCGCCGGTGTAGCCGCCCAGCAGGGCGGTGACAGGCTCAGCCAGAACGGCAAGACCAAAGGCACAGGGCATGGAGATCAGGCCGGTGATCCGGGAGGCGGATTCTTCGGTTTCCCGGGCACCCCGGTAATTGCACAGTGTCAGCTGAGAGGTGATGGCGGGAATGATGCTGATGGTGATGGGGGTGATGAAGGCGCAGGGCATATTGAAGATGGTCTGGGTCATGTTATAGATGCCCTTCATGGTATCGGCATCGCCCTGGGAATAGCCCAGATTCAGAAGCTGGCCCATGTACAGCTTGGTTTCCAGCATGGTCAGGATCTGCAGGCCGGCGCTGCCCACGGTGATGGGAATGGCAATGATCAGCAGTCCCTTGGCGGTCTGGCCGAAAGAGGTGACGCCTTCATCGGTGATGGGCAGCGTCTTAAACTGTCTGCGGAAGCAGCCGAAGAGATAAATGGCGGAGATAAGGCAGCTTGCGGTGACGCCCAGAATGGCGCCGCCTGCAGCCAGGGGGATGCTTCCCGTCATTTTCAGCAGACCTACGGCAGCTACGATGCCCACGATCAGCTTGGTGATGGCTTCCAGCACCTGGGAGATGGAGGTGGGCAGCATATTGCTCTGACCCTGGAAGAAGCCCCGGAAGGTGCTCATGATGCAGATCAGCAGCACACAGGGACCTAAGCATCCGATGGCGGCCCAGGCGTCAGGCTGCTCCTGGAAGGCAGCCAGCTGACGGCAGAACACCGTCATCAGGAAGCTGCCGGAGATGCCCAGGGCCAGGAAAATGGTCCGGGCGGTGGAATAGACCCGGCGGACCTGATTATAGTGGCCCAGGGAGGAAGCCTGAGAGATCATCCGGCTCATGGCCACCGGCAGACCGGCGGTGGAGATCATCAGCAGGACGTTGTAGATCTCATAGGCGGTATTGAAATAGCTGAAGCCCTGCTCGCCGATGATGGCGTTGAGGGGGATTTTGTACAGCGCGCCGATAACCTTGACGATGGCAGTGGCCATGGCAAGCAGAGCGGTGCCCTGCAGGAAATTTTGCTGCTTTTTGGTGTCGGACATAATAGAATCCTTTCTGCGGAACAAAGATAGGATGAAGATATAAGACAGGGCGCAGAAACCGGATATCTTATATCTGATATCTTATCACTTACATCTTATTTGTTTTCCTCGAAAAGACGGGGAATGGCGTAGGAGGTCAGTTCTTCCACAACTTCCTTCAGATCGATGGTGGGGAACTGGCCATTCTGGTAAAGGATCCTGCCCCGGACCATGGTCATGGCCACGTCGCCGCCCTTGGCGGACCAGACAAGACCATTGAGCACATTGTGGCAGGGGATCAGATGGGGTGCGGAGAAATCCACCAGCACGATGTCTGCGTCCATGCCGGGCTGAAGCATACCACATTCGGCGCTGCGGCCCTGAGCCTGGGCACCGGTGACGGTGGCCATCATCAGAGCTGCGGAAGCAGGCAGGGCGGCGGGATTGCCGGAGGCGGAACGTTCGGTCATGGCGGCGCAGCGCATGACTTCAAACAGATCCAGATTACCGCACTCGATGGCGCCGCCGGTACCCAGCGCCACATTCATGCCGGCCTTGACACATTCCAGAATGGGGGTGGCAGGGTTGCCGCACTTGGCGCTGGCCAGGGGGGTGGCAACGGCGCTTACCTTTTTTCTGCCCAGCAGCTTTCTCTCGTGGTCTTCCAGACAGGCGCAGCCGGCGGCGGTGGCAGGTACGGCAAAGAGCCGGTGGCAGCTTAAAAGCTCCCCGGGGCCCATGCCGGTGCGGTCCAGACAGGACTCCACTTCAGACCGGGTTTCAGCCAGGTGCAGCTGCATGCCGATGCCCTTCTCAGTGGCGTAGCCTGCCAGCGCTTCCCAGAGCTTGTAGTTGCTGGTGTACTCGGCATAGATGCCGGCATCGATCCTGATGCGGCCGTTGTCGAAGCCGTGCCACTTGTCCACCACCTTCACAAGCTCCTGGCACTGTTCATCGGTATCAAAATCAAAGTCTTCGTTCTGGTCGATAAACCGGTAGGAGGAAAGCGCCAGATTGGCCTTGATGCCGGATTCTTTCACGGCCTCAGCAGTGGCATTGGGATAGTAGTACAGGTCGGAAACGGAGGTGACGCCGAAGCGCAGACACTCGGCGATGGACAGCAGGGCAGCGGCTTTGGCGCTGCGGGAGTCCATTTTGGTCTCCTTCTGAAGCAATGCCTCCAGAGCCTCCTGGCCGGACAGGTCATCGGTGAAGCTGCGCAGGCTGGCGGTTGCCAGATGGGTATGGCAGTTGATAAGACCGGGGATGGCGACCATACCGGTGCCGTCGATAATGGTTTTGGGCTGGCCCTCCGGTGCGGTCTTTTCGATGGAGAGGATCCTGCCGTCTTCAATGGCAATATATGCCCCGAACAGCACATCCATTCGGGGGTTCATGGTCACAACAGTGACGTTGGAGATCAGGGTATCCAAAAGGTTCAGTCCTTTCGTGGGAATGGTGGGATCATAGAATTGACAGTTGACAGTTAAGGTACCGCCTTTGCCGATGTTTTAAAATCGTACTCGAAGAAGATACCACAACTGTCAACTTTCAACTGTAAACTGTCGGTTGCTTGCGCTGTTACATCAGCGCAAACATTTCTTCTTTTTGCCGCAGCACATCGTCGATCATCTCAATATACTGCTCCGGGAATTTGGGGTTGTGGAATCTGCGCAGGCTGCCATCGGAGAAATTCACCTTGTTCATTCCGCCGCCGCCCAGAGAGAGAATGGTATGGACTTCCTCCATCATGTAAATGTTGTAAAGGCAGTCCAGATTGTCCCGGCTCCAGCCCACATTTTCAAAGGAGCCGGACATGTATTTCTGGCGGTAAAGGTAATAGGGCTTGTAGCCTAAGGCTCGCAGCGTCTCATTGGCATAGGCCACCATTTCGGTTACTTCCTCTGCAGAGGGCAGGGTGACTCGCTTTTCAAACAGGTCTGCGCCTTTTTTCAGCGCCAGGGTATGGACGGTGATGTTGGCGGGATTCAGCGCAGCCACGGTGTCCAGCGACCGCTTGAAGCCCTCTACAGTATCCTCCGGCAGACCGGCGATGAGATCCATGTTGATGGCTTTGAAACCGGCATTTACCGCTTCGTGATAGGCCCGCACCACATCCGCTGCCTTGTGGGGGCGGGCACAGGCCCGGAGGACATGATCCTCCATGGTCTGGGGATTGATGCTCATGCGGTCGGCGCCGTGCCGGAAGATGGTACGCAGCTTCTCTTCGCTCAGGGTATCGGGACGACCGCCCTCCACCGTAAATTCCAGACACCGGGAAAGATCAAAGCTTTCGTGGATGGCATCCAGAAGCCGGGCCATCTGATCGCTGGTCAGGGTGGTGGGGGTACCGCCGCCGATGTAGACGGAGCGGATATGGCGGCCGGATTCCCGCAAAAGGCGGCCGGTGACGGCCATTTCCTGCATCAGGGCGTCCAGATAAGGCTCCAGCAGCTCGGTCTTTTTGCCCACAGTGCGGCTGACAAAGCTGCAGTAGCTGCACCGGGTGGGGCAGAAGGGGATGCCCACATAGAGGGAAACATCCGCAGGTTCCAGAAGACGGGCGGCGCGGACGGTGGAAACAGAGCAGTCCACGGCCAGACGGATCCGGTCATCGGTAACGTAGTAAACGTCCTTCATCAGCTTTCCGGCAGATTTGGGAGTGCCGCCTTCCAGCATGTGTTTGGTGGTGATCTTGGTGGGGCGGACACCGGCCAGAGCACCCCAGGCAGGGAGGCTGGGCAGCAGCTGAATGGCTGCCAGGTAGTAGCTCTGCTGCAGGGCCCGGCGGCGCAGCCGCACGGTTTCCTCCGCGGCCTTCAGGCGGCGGGAGGCGGTAACGGTTTTGCCATTCAGGGTGATCCTGGCAGAGGCAGTGAGCCAAACAGGACTCCGGTGCAGCACGGAAAGGGCTTCGCCCTCCGTCCCTTCGGGGAACAGGGACATCTGCAGCTGCTCCACGGCATAACGGTCATCATGACCGATGAGTGTCAGTTTCATAGCTTATACTTTCTTCATGAAGGGATTATACTCCCGTTCCACAGCCAAAGTTGTCGCTCTGTTGTGGCCGGGGAGAACCCGGTAGTCGCCCTCCAGGGACTTCAGCCGGGCCAGAGACTGCATGATGGCATCGGGATCGCCGCCGGGCAGATCCGTACGGCCGCAGGAATGGCAGAACAGGGTGTCGCCGGAGAGGATCACATCGTCCACAAACAGGCAGACGGAGCCACCGGTATGGCCGGGGGTGTGCATGACGCGGATGCTGAGACCAGCCAGCTCCAGCACATCGCCCTCGTCATAATGGTGGGTATAGTACAGAGGACCGGCGGTGAACTTTTCCGGCAGCAGCAGATCGTCGGGATGGATATAGACCCGGCAGTTGGTCTTTTCTGCCAGCTCCTTTACAGCACCCACATGGTCAAAATGGCCGTGGGTCAGGAGAATAGCCTCCAGAGTCAGGCCCTTTTCTTCCAGATATTTCAGCACCTTGTTGGCGTTTCCGCCGGGATCGATGACGACGCAGGATTTTGCCTTTTCCTCCCGGATCAGATAGCAGTTGACAAAATAGATGCCAAGCTCCATGGTATCGATCTTCAGCATGGGGTGCCTCCTTTTTTAGTGGCGGGGGGTGTCCATCAGCACTTCGGTGTCCAGGATCAGAGTGATGGGCCCGTCGTTGATGGATTCCACCTTCATGTCGGCGCCAAACCGGCCGTGCTGGGGGGGATAACCCAGTTCGGCACAGATGGACAGGAATTTTTCGTACAGTGCATTGCCCAGTTCGGGACCGGCGGCATCAGTGAAGCTGGGACGGCGGCCCTTGCGGCAGTTGCCGTAGAGGGTGAACTGGCTCACCACCAGCACCTCGCCCTGAACGGCTTCCAGACCCAAGTTCATCTTTCCGTTTTCATCTTCAAAGACCCGCAGCCCCAGGGCCTTTTCGGCCAGGTACCGACATTCCTTTTCGGTGTCATTGGGACCGACACCCAGCAGGATCAGAAATCCCTGACCGATCTTGCCCACCACTTCGCCGTCAATGGTGACGGAGGCGGATTTGACTCTTGTTAATACAGCGCGCATTGGAATGATCTCCTTTCAGAGGGAACGATTTCAGTTCTGACCGCGGCGGGAGGAAGTGACATCCTTGATGCTCAGAAGCTTTTTGCGGATGACTTCCAGTTCGTTCACATTCTTGACCTCAAAGCGGACGGTAAACATACTGCGTCCACCGGGCAGATCCCGGCCGAAGAGCTCCTTCACCCGGACACGGGCGGTGGTCATGGTCTGGGCTACATCCAGAAGCAGTCCATCGCGGGTGATACATTCCAGTTCCAGAGTGGTCTCAAAGGGCTGGTCATCCTGAATGGCCCAGCGGACCCGGACCCAACGGGCTGCCTGCCGGGGATCGTCCCGGTGCTGGGCATTGGGGCAGTCGGCCCGGTGGATGCTGACGCCGAAGCCCTTGGTGATGAAGCCGGCAATGGCATCACCGGGAACAGGGGTGCAGCATCGGGCAAACTTGATCATGCAGGAATCGATATCCTCCACGATGACGCCGTTGACGGCATGACGGTCCTTGATGGCATCGGTATCGGGATTGATGCGCAGGGGCATCTGATTGTTTTTGTCGGCATTTTGGGTCTTGACTGCCTTGGTCACATCGTCCCGGATCCGGCCCACGGCCTTGGTGGCGGTGAGACCGCCGTAGCCGATGGCGGCGTACATATCATCCCAGTTGTCGAAGGACAGCTTTTTCAGCAGGTGGGATTCGATCTCCGGATCGAAGATGGCGTTGATGGGCAGGCCGGTACGCTTCATTTCGGATTCGAAGGAGGAACGGCCGTGGACGATGTTTTCGTCCCGCTTTTCCTTCTTGAACCACTGTTTGATCTTGGTGCGGGCCTGGTTGGATTTGCAGATGCTCAGCCAGTCGCGGCTGGGGCCCTTGGCGGACTTGGAGGTGAGGATCTCAACAATGTCGCCGTTGGCCAGAGGCATATCGATGTTGGCGATGCGGTTGTTGACCTTGGCGCCGATCATGGAGTTGCCAACACCGGAGTGGATGGCATAGGCAAAGTCGATGGGGGTGGAGCCGTTGGGCAGGGAAACGATGCGGCCCTTGGGGGTAAAGACAAAAACCTCATCATCGAACATATCGATCTTCAGGGACTGGACATATTCCTCAGCTTCGGTGTCCTGCTGGCTTTCCAGCAGACGGCGGACCCATTCGAAGTCCTTTTCGCTGCCAGCGCCGGCACCCTGCTTGTATTTCCAGTGGGCGGCAATGCCGTATTCGGCAGTCTCGTGCATCTTCCAGGTGCGGATCTGCACCTCGAAGGGAATACCCTGCTTGCCGATGACGGTGGTATGCAGAGACTGGTACATATTGGGCTTGGGGGTGGAGATATAGTCCTTAAACCGTCCGGGGACCAGATTGAACAGGTCGTGGATATGGCCCAGAACATTGTAGCAGTCGGGGATGGTATCCACGATGACCCGGAAGGCATAGAGGTCGTACAGCTCGTCGATGGTCTTGCCCTGGGTGACCATTTTGCGGTAGATGGAGAATACGTGCTTGATCCGGCCGTAGGTGTGGTTCTGGATGCCCATGCCGGTGAGGCGGTCAGTGATCTTCTCCTGAATGGTCTGCATGAAGGTGTCATCCTGCTCCTTGTGGGAGTCCAGATAGGTCATGATGCCTTCGTAATCCGCAGGACAAAGGTAGCGCAGGGAAAGGTCTTCCAGCTCCCACTTGATCTTCTGCATACCAAGGCGGTGGGCCAGAGGGGCGTAGATATCCATGGTCTCCCGGCATTTGATGATCTGCTTGGCGGGGGACTGATACTGCATGGTGCGCATATTGTGGAGACGGTCGGCGATCTTGATCAGCACCACCCGGATATCCTTGGACATGGCCATGAACATCTTGCGCAGGTTTTCCATCTGGGCCTGCTCGGTGCTGGAGAAATTGGCACGGGTCAGCTTGGTGACACCCTCCACCAGTTCGGCAACGGTGGCGCCGAAGAGCTTTTCGATATCCTCGTGGGAGGCGTCGGTATCTTCGATGCAGTCGTGGAGCAGAGCACCCAGAATGGCATCCATATCCAGACCCATTTCCGCCACGACCTCCGCAACTGCCAGGGGGTGGATGATATAGGGGGAACCGTCCTTGCGCTTCTGGAATTTATGCTTTACATTGGCGTATTCCACAGCCTTGTCGATGAGCGTCATGTCCGCACCGGGCATGTGCTTCATAATGGTTTTGTGCATTGATGCATAATGCTCTTCAAAAGTTTCCATTACCTAATCACTCTCTTTCGCGCGCAGCAGTCGCTGCAGGGTGGGACTTTCGTTCAGGTCGGCCTTCTGGGGACCTGGGGTCAGCTGGATGGTTATGTATTTGTGGAGCCGCTGGGTCTGCAGCAGACCTACATCCCGGAATACATCCAGACAGATCATCAGCTGCCCCAGGCTCAGGGGCTTTCCGGACCAGCGGACGATCTTGCGGCACAGGCACAGGGGAGATTCCTGCAGGGAATTTCCGGAACCGGCCAGATACCGCCAGACCATGGCCAGGGTGGTTCGGTCGGGGTAGAGCATCCGGGCGATCTCGGAAGTGAGCCGGTCCTGCTGCATGGCGCGGTACTGGGCAGTATCGGGGGAACATTCCGCGGTGCAGCTGGGGCGGATATCCAGAACATTCATCTGCACCGTCCGGTCGCCCCGGAATTCATTGATCTGGGGGGTAAAGGCAATATCCACCACATCCCCCTGCCGTACGAAGGCGGATTCGGGGGTGGCGGAGAAATAAATGGCGTTGAGGCCGAACCGGCCGCTGCGCAGCCGCAGGCGCATGTGCCGGCCATTGCCCACCTGCTGAATCCGCTCGATGGTCAGATTCTTCATCATCAGCACCGGCTTGGGGCAGCCGTTGCCGCAGGGCTCCAGCACATTCAGGGATTCCACGTTGGAAAGGGTCAGCAGTTCTGCGGGAATGACGCAGTCCACATCCAGCTGGGTCCGGGGGGTGTCATCGGAATAGAAGGCACCGGCCAGGGCGCAGATCTGACGGCGGAACTCCGGGATATTGGTTCGGGAAATGGTAAAGCCTGCCGCCAGTTCATGGCCGCCATAGCTTTCCAGCAGGGGAGACAGGGCAGTCAGGGAGGCAAAAAGGTTGAAGCCACCATGGCTGCGGGAGCTGGCTTTGCCATGGTCACCGTCCAGACAGATCAGAAAAGCGGGGCAGGAGAATTCCTCGGCGATGCGGCTGGCGACGATTCCCACCACACCCTGATGCCAGCTTTCGTCTGCCAGAACAATGGCTTCCGGGGGCTGTCCCACCGGCAGCATGGAAATGGCCTGCTGATAGATATCGGATTCCACAGCCTGCCGCTGCCGGTTCAGTTCACACAGGGCCTTGGCTACGAAAGAAGCCCGCTGGGGATCCTCGGTCAGAAACAGCTCCACAGCCAGATCGATCTGCCCCATACGGCCGGCAGCGTTGATCCGCGGTGCCAGCATAAAGCCGATGGTGGAGGCGCTGACACTGTCGGGCGTGCAGCCGGTCTCGGCCATCAGGGCGGCAATGCCGGGGCGGCGGGTATTGCGCAGGGCTTCCAGACCCCGGGAAACAAAGACCCGGTTTTCTCCCTGCAGGGGCATCACATCTGCCACCGTGCCCAGACAGACCATATCGGCATAATCGGCCAGCACATCCTCCTGGCTGCCGCAGAGCGCAGAGGCCAGCTTGAAGGCAACGCCGACACCGGAAAGATTCTTGTGGGGATAGCCGCCGTCAGGCCGGTGGGGGTCCACCACGGCTACGGCTTCCGGCAGGACATCCTTACATTCATGATGATCGGTGATGACCAGATCGATGCCCAGTTCCCGGCAAAGCGCTGCCTCCGCCACGGCGGTGATGCCGCAGTCCACGGTGATGATCAGCTTCACACCCTCTGCGTGGAGCTGATGAATGGCGATGGGATTCAGGCCATAGCCTTCTTCCAGCCGTCCGGGGATATAGGAGACGCAGTCTGCCCCATGCTTCCGGAGAAAATCCGTCAGCAGGCACGTGGAGGTTATACCGTCTACATCGTAATCGCCGAAAATGGCGATTTTTTCACCCCGGCTCATGGCCAGTCCCACCCGTCCGGCGGCAAGGTCCATATCTGTCATCAAAAAGGGATCCGGCAGGGGAGCACTGCAGCCCAGATAATTCTCTGCCTGACGGGCATCCTGAATCCCGCGGGAGGCCAGGATCATGGCGGCCAGAGGAGCATAGCCACCGGTGACAAGATTATTGACTGCACTCACTTCCGGCTGCGTAACATTCCAAATTCCGTATTTCAAAGCGATACACATCCATTATAACATTTTCTCTGTATTATAACAAAAATTCCCGGGATGTACAATAGGAAGATGGCAAAAAACTTGAGCGGGGCGGATGCACGGCAAATGATCGTTTCGCTTACAAAGGTTCTGCCTGTACTTTTCTTGCTCCTGCAAAAAAGTACCAAAAGAAGCAGGCACAAGGGGTTCTGTAAGTCGCGCTCCCGCGCGCCCCAGCCGTCCCCTTGTGAATCCCCCGGCCGCAACGCCATAGGCGCCGGAGCACCTTAACCTGGATCCTGATTTGGGCAGAAATGTTCCGATTTCTTCCCCAATGGGGTGGTGCTGAGGATGGATGGGCGGGAATCGGTACATTCCCGCCTCCGTGTTAAAACCTGCCGGCCTGACAGCACAGGAGGGGGCTTCTTAAGGGGGACGGCTTTTTTTAAGTCCCCCTTAAGACGACTTCTTTGGTTACTTTCTTGTTCGGAGACAAGAAAGTAACATCGCCTTGCTAAGATAAACGATCATTTAGCTTACGGAAAATATGTTAAGTTCATCTTAAGAATCTTTCCTCTTTTATCTTAAAAAACTTGGTGATATAATAAGACTACAAAAGAGAGAATGGGAGGAAACCCAAATGTACAATGTCCTGATCTGTGATGACCAGCCGGATATCGTCAACGCCCTGAAGATCTATCTGGCACCGGAGGGCTACCGGCTTTTTGAAGCCTACACCGGAAAGGAAGCACTGGAAGTGGTGCAGAGCAATGATATCCACCTGATCCTGCTGGATATCATGATGCCCGTCATGGACGGTATTACCGCCACTGCCCGGATCCGGGATGTTTCCAATGCCCCCATCATTCTGCTGACGGCAAAATCTGAGACCGAGGACAAGGTGCTGGGCCTGAACGTGGGCGCAGATGACTATATCACCAAGCCCTTCGTTCCTGTGGAGGTGCTGGCAAGAGTCCGTTCCCAGCTGCGCCGGTATGCCCGGCTGGGCAGCAAGGTGGTGGAGGAAAGCACCGAGTCCATCACCATCGGCGGCATCACGCTGGATGACCGGACCAAGTCCGTTGTGGTGGAAGGGGAGACAGTTTCTCTGACCCCTACCGAATATGCCATTTTGCACCTGCTGATGGCTAACCCCGGCAAGGTGTTCTCCACCAAGGTGCTTTATGAATCCGTCTGGCGGGAGGCGGCGCTGGGCAGCGAAGGCGCCGTGGCTGTCCATATCCGTCACCTGCGGGAGAAGATCGAGATCAACCCCTCCGAACCCCGGTACCTGAAGGTGGTCTGGGGCCAGGGCTACAAAATGGAAGGAGGAAGGTAGGCATTGCGGTACGCAACAGTTTTTAAGTTTATTGCCGTCATCCTCTGTGCCGCTACTCTGCTGGGTGCAGTGGGCAGCGCGGCGGGCATCCTCTGCCTGACGGAGCTGGGCGGCAAAATTGTGGAAGAGCAGTATGTACAGCAGCTGAAAAGCCGGTCCCTGAATTATGGCCTCAAGGTCGTTCAGACCACTGTTTCCGCAGATGCAGGCGGTGCGCCGCAGCAATTGATAGAACGGCATTATGGCAACAGCTGGGAGAACCGGTACTTTGACTGGACCCGGGTGGGCTACACCCTGTACGATAGCGAAGGCAATGTGGTGGAGGAACACCCCATGCCGGATGACAGTCTGGGCGTTGCCTACGAATTTGAGCTTCCTGTGGGGGGCGAGTACATTCAGCTGATCTCTGCGGAACCCTATGAGGAAGCCTATCCTCAGGCAACAGAGCCTGTTCTCATGAAGGGTACCCAGGTAACAGTGATGCCCAGCCAGGACAGCACCCCGGTACATTCCATCATTGTGGACTATACCGATGGAAGCCGGCAGGAATGGCATTATGATGGGACGCAAAAGGGAACCCTCTATTATGAGAATGGCGGTATTACATTTGCCTCTAATGTGGGAGAGCTGCCCATGGGAGACGGCTGGTATCCCAATCACATTCTGTTTGCAGACCTCGGCGGCAACATCGTTTATGAAGCCTTCGATGATGCGCTGGTGGTTCTGGGAAGCAGTCTGGACGGTTCCAGCGGAATGATCGAGTGGTATCTTCCCGCCGCTCCCATCACCATGGAAGCACCGGTGGGCATCGACTATACATCCGGAGAATACAGCGCCTATGATGCCATTCCCACGCAGGGCATTACCGTCACATCCATGAATGTGACATATGCCAATGCCCAGGGGGAAATGGTGGGCAGCGAGGGGATTTCCAGCCCCGAACTCATCGGCACCCTGTTTCACGATCATCAGGGAAACGCCGAGTTCCACTCCACTGAGCCTATGTCCATGGACATTCCGCAGGATCATATCATCACCGGGATCCAGTTTCTGAATGTCCAGGGAAGCGTGGTGTTCAAGGCGGACTGCCCCGGCGGCGTGGGCGCCCTGTTCAACGATGAACACGGCTATCTGGTATTCCGGGGAGAAATGCCCGGTACGGTGCCGGAAGAGACCGTTCCTGAGGAGCCTTTGGTGGAAGAAATGGAAGTGGAGGCCACCGAAGTTCCGGAAGAAACAGCCTTTGTCACTGGCTTTGCCAGAGAAGAGCTGACCATCTATCAGGCCCCCAGCGCCGAGTCCAAAGAAATGGGTACGGTGGATGCCTGGGAGGAAATTCGGATCACCAAGCAGGAAAGTTTCGGCGGAGAACGCTGGGGTCTGATCCCCGGCGGCTGGATCCGGATAGACAAGGTGCTGATGGAGGATGCTATCTCCTTTGAGACCGATACTGCTTCGGCAGAAACCGATATGGATGCTGCCATGCCAGCCACGGCGGCAGAGGAAATTCCGGAGACTCCTGCGGCTGCCGCGGTGGAAGAAATGCGGGCAGCCATGGAGCCGGAGGCGGAGACAGAACCGAAGGAGACAGCGGTTCCCAGTCAGGCTGACGGTGCCGAAGCACCTGATGTAACGGAAGAAACGGTGATCCCTGAGGCCGTGGAAACCACTGCAGAAGAAACCATGCCCGCAGAAACCCTTCCTGAGGAAACTCTTCCCTATCCCGAAGAGGATATCCATACGGAACAATATTACGATGGGCAGTCGATGGTGGCAAAATATGTCCTGCAGGTGATCCCGGAGCCCTATACCATCGTTGTCAGGCTGGCGCCCGGTGCCATGCGGGATGAATTTGCCTGGACACTGCTGCGGCTGGCCGAGGCGATCCGTCCGGAGCTTCTGAAAATTCTGGGTGCCTGCATCGCCGTGTTTATTCTGTGTGTGGTGTATATCTGCTGCGCGGCGGCCCGGAAGCGGGGCAGTGATGTGGTAAAGGCCGGCGGCCTGAACCGGATCCCGCTGGATCTGTACTTGGTGGCAGATACGTTGGCTATCGCCGGAGTGGTGATGGCGGCCTATTATGGATCGCTGTACTTTGCCAGAAATGACCAGCAGCTGGCGATCCTGTTCTTTGGCGCCTGTGCCTATTTGACAGCGCTTCTAATCGTGGCGTTCTTCTTTGCCTTCGTGGCTCAGATCAAGACGCCCGGCGGCTACTGGTGGCGCAATTCTCTGTGCGGATGGAGTGTCAGGCTGATGATTCTGGGCTGCACCGGGGCAGTGGATCTTTGCTGCAAGGGCTGGATCCATGGCAAGCCTGTGGTGATCCGGTTCGTAAAATGGCTGTGGAAGCTCTGCGTGGAGCTGTGGGATTTTACCAAAAAGACAGCCCTGTGGCTGTGGGATGTGACCAGGGGCCTGTGCGCCTGGGCCGGTGTGATGATCGGAAAATGTGTTTCCTGGACCACAGGCAAGCTGCTGCGGTTCTTTGGACTCCTGCCTATCACCTGGCAGTTCCTGGGTACCGGCTTTATTCTGGTATTCCTGCTGTATATCATGATCCGCACATACAAGGTGGGCTATATTCTGCTGGGCTTCGGTATCTTCTTTGCTGTGATCCTCTATGCCGCCAGCGCTTTTGCCATTCTGCTGGAAAGCGCCAAGAAGATGAGCAAGGGCGATCTGGATACCAAGGTGGACGATAAGCTGCTCATCGGCGGCTTCAAGGATTTTGCCGGAGAACTGAATGATCTGGCGGATGTGGCTGTGGTGGCGGCACAGAAGCAGCTGAAGTCTGAACGGATGAAGACAGAGCTGATTACCAACGTGTCCCACGATATCAAGACCCCCCTGACTTCCATCATCAACTATGTGGATCTGCTGCGAAAGCCCCATACCGAGGCACAGGGGGAACAGTATCTGGAGGTGCTGGACCGGCAGTCTCAAAGGCTTAAGAAGCTGATCGACGATCTGATGGAAATGAGCAAGGCCAGCACCGGCAATCTGGCAGTGGATGTGGAAAAGATCGATGCGGTTGAGGCGGTAAATCAGGCTCTGGGCGAGTTTGCCGACAAGCTGGAGAAGGCTCAGCTGACCCCGGTATTCCGGCAGCCGGAGGAGCAGGTTTACATGATGGCCGACGGAAGACTGGTCTGGCGGGTCATGAGCAACCTGCTGGGCAATGTGGTGAAATATGCGCTGCCCGGAACCCGGATCTATCTGGATCTGCTGGAAATGGATGGAAAGGTCATTATCTCCATGAAGAACATCTCCCGGGAGGAGCTGAATGTCAACGCCGATGAACTGATGGAGCGGTTCGTCCGGGGCGATACTTCCCGCAACACCGAGGGCAGCGGTCTGGGCCTGAACATTGCCCAGAGCCTGATGGAGCTGCAGAAGGGGCAGCTTCAGATCCTGGTGGATGGCGATCTGTTCAAGGTGACGATGATTTTTATGAGTGCATAAATGTATAAACCGGGCTGTTTCTGAGGAAACAGCTCGGTTTTTGCCGGAATAGTTTGTCTGTTCATAATTTCGTCTTATTTTGTTTTCAATTCATTTATGGGTTGTTCAAAAGAGAACCTTATGATAAAAGAAATAGAAAGGCAGCGGAAGCCGTGAGCCGCATGCTTTTCTGATTTTGATCCTCTTTTCTACCTCTCTTCTTTCCAATACCCTTTCGCGGAAACCCCGCTGCCTTTTAGGCAGCGGGGTTTTTCCTGTGTGGGGAAAGTGCGGGAAATGATTGTTTTGCGGTGCAGCGCTCCCGGCCGATCCCGCAAAAGGATCCCGCATCCTGCAGAGCAGTACAAGAAAAACAGGCTGCCGTGGTTTGGCAGCCTGTCTGGGATCAGGGAATAAAGTTTTCAAAAATGGGGAGCCAGCCTTCCTTAACGGCGGTGTCATAGTCCGCCTTGCTGCGGATGGTCCAGCTGACACCCTGGACACCGTAGAGCTTCCGGCAGATAAAGGTGCTGAGGTTTTTCCGGTCGGCAAACTTGTAGGCGGTGAAGTCGGGCATGGAGAAGAAATGGGATAAGCTGTGAGTCAGCAGAATACGCAGGGGCAGGGACATATTGGGATCGGACCGGAAGAAATTTTCTGCCAGCTGGCCCCGGATGATTTGCGGCCGGTTATTCTTCAGCCAGATCACACAGCGGGGATCGAAAGACTCCATGCAGTAAACACCCCTGTAGTCCTCCAGCATCCTGCATGCAGCTGCACAAAGAGCGGCATGGTTGCCGTCCACAGGTTTCAGCTCCACGATGAGAGGCGCCTTGCCGTCGTAAAGCTCCAGCAGCTGACGGAAGGTGGGGATGGTTTCCTCCGTGCCTTCCAGACGGTAGTTTTTCAGATCTTCCGTGGTCAGGTCTTCGATCCGGCCTTCGGCTCCGGTGGTGCGCTTTAAGAGGGAGTCGTGCATGACAGCCAGATTGCCGTCCTTCAGCAGATGCAGGTCGAACTCGATGCCGAAACCGTGGTCCAGAGCAGCCCGGAAAGCAGCCATGGAGTTTTCAGGAATACCCTCACGGTGAAGACCCCGGTGGGCATAACTCCAGCCCAGCAAATCTTTCAGGCCCGGATGACCAACCCGGCCGCCCACACTGCCGATATAACACATGAGAAGAAACAGAAGAATAACGACTGCAGCAATCATGGATTAATCCTCAATGTCGAAGGCTTCCAGACCCTTCCGGGCTTCCACCTTGTTATCACCGTGACGGACGAAGCCCATGGTGATGAAGGAAGCAAAGACGAAAATGGCGGCATAGGGGAACAGGGTCTTGTAGCCGATGTTTTCCAGCAGCCAGCCGGCCACAATGGGGGTCATGATCTGAGCAGTCATGGAGAAGGTGTAGTACAGGCCGGTGAACTTGCCCACCTCGCTGCCCTTGCACATTTCCACCACCATAGGCAGGGAGTTGACATTGATGAAGGCCCATGCCACACCCACCAGAATGAACAGAGCGTAAAGAATGGGGGAGAAGGCATTGGATACCATGGTATACAGGAAGGCGGCGAAGAAGGAGCCGGCCAGCAGCAGGGCGCCAAAACGGATGGTCTTCCGGCGGCCTACCTTGGAGGCCACGTTGCCGGAGGGGATGTAGGTGACGATGGCGCCGGCGGTGGCGATGGTCAGGCAGGTGTTGGCCTGACCCAGAGTCATATTCCAGCTCTCGGCGGCGTAGACAGAGAACCAGGTGGTGACACCATTGTAGCCAATGAACCACAGTGCAATGGAGGCCAGCAGGAAGGACAGGCTCTTCTTTACATCAGCGGGCAGCGCCTCGCCGGACTCGGTGACCTGGGTCAGATTATCCTCGGGATGGGCTTCCTCGTATTTCTTCTGCTCGGCCACCAGCTTGGGCTCGTTGACAAAGAACATGACGACAGCCAGGGCTGCCAGCATGATGCCGCCCACGATGGCAAACAGGGGCAGATAGGACACGTAGATGTCAGAGGTGGTCTTGTAGAGGAAGGTGGTGATGATCAGGTAGATGATACCGCCCAGGGCGCCCATCAGGTTGATGATGGCGTTGGCCTTGGAGCGCAGGGGCTTGGGGGTCACATCGGGCATCAGAGCCACGGCAGGGGAACGGTAGGTGCCCATGGCGATGAGCAGCAGGCCCAGACCAATGACGAAGCAGACCAGCTTCCAGACGGCGGGGGCAGCATGATAGCTGTCGGTCAGCAGAGGAAGGGTCATCATCAGCACCACAGCGGACAGGGTGCCGAAGAGAATGAAGGGACGGCGGCGGCCCATCTTGCTGGTGCACTTGTCAGACAGTCCGCCGAACAGGGGCAGCAGGAACAGGGCAAGCACATTGTCAGATGCCATGATGATGCCGGAGATGCTTTCGCCGATACCGAAGGTTTCAGTCAGGATCTTGGGTACCAGATTGTCGTACATCTGCCAGAAAGCGCAGATGGACAGGAACGCAAAGCCGACCAGGACAGTGCGTTTGGTATTGAGCTTCATAAAGGAGCCTCCATTCAAATAAAATCTTTTTTATTATACAGATTCTGACAGATATTGTCCAGAGGAAAAGCGGTAAAAGAAAGCCCCGTCTGCCGGAAAACAGACGGGGAAGCATATCATTTTCAGGGTTCCTCCAAAGCAAGCCGGGCGGCACGGACAGCAGCCTCACTGGTTTGCTGGATGTGCCATTCGTCCAGCCCCGGAAGGCCCATGGGGACACCCTCCCGGCGGAAGGTCATGCCGCTTTCCAGCTCAGTCTTGCAGCTGGCATGAAAAGCGCAGGCACCGGGAAGGGCAGCTCGGAAATGACGGATCACTCCGGCATTGACACCTGCGCCGATCAGCACTTCCGGGCCGCCGGTCTTATCCCGGAGGGAAAGCAGATCGGTAATGGTCTCCTGCCCCAGACAGCAGGAAGCGGCGGCACCGGAGGTCAGCACAGTATCGATGCCCAGCCTTCCGGCAAGCCGGTAGGTTTCCACCGGATCCCGGGAGACGTCGATACAGCGGTGCAGGGTGATGCCGCAGCCACGGCAGGCGGCCACCAGCGGCTGCATGGCGGTCATGTCCAGATCGCCTTCCGGCGTCAGACAGCCGATGACAAAGCCATTGGCACCGGCATCCTTCAGGGAATGGATCTGGGATACCATCATTTCCACTTCCTCGGGGGTATAGAGGAAATCACCGGGCCGGGGACGCATGAGACAGCGGACGGGGATATCCGATTCTGCCCGGATCTGCCGCAGCAGGGCCTCATAGGGGGTCAGGCCTCCGGCCAGCAGTGCGCTGCAGAGCTCCAGCCGGTCAGCGCCGCCCCGGATGGCGGCCCGGGCGGAGGCCAGGGAATCCACACAGATTTCCAGAAGTTTTGGCATAGACAGTCTCCTTTACCGGATCTTTTTGCCGTTGAGGACGGCCTCCGTCAGTATATCGCCATGGTAGCGCAGGGTCAGCAGGAAGAAGGGCTCTTCCTGCCACAAAAGATCCAGAAAGATCTGGTCGCCCTCCCATTTGGGAAGGGCATTGAGAAAGTCCCGGCTGATCCATTGCAGATCCCCTTCGTCACATTCTTTCAGCTCACCGTCAAACCCGTCGGCAGTGAACAGGTACATATATTCACCTTCGCAGCAGTCATTGAGGAAGGTGACGATGCCCCGGCATTTCCAGCGGGTCAGCGTCAGGCCGGTCTCCTCCCGGGCTTCCCGCAGGAGACACTCGTCCGGACTCTCTTCGGCTTCGAATTTTCCGCCGATACCGATCCATTTGTCCTTGTTCACATCGTTCTTCTTTTTGACCCGGTGGAGCATCAGTACATCGTTGCCCCGCAGAACATAGCAAAGCGTGGAATTAATCATTGGTATTCACCTTTTTCACCAGACGAATGGCGTGATGCAGATTTTCGGCAAAAACCTCCGGATGACCGGCTTCCCGTTCGCCGTCCAGCGTCCAGGGCATGGAAGGATTGGCCAGAATACGGATCCTGCGGCCGGAACGGAAGGTGATCATGGCACAGTTGCTGTAATCCTGGGACTGGAGGGCCTGGATGCACTCGGCAATTTCCGTCAGATTCCGGGGGGCGCGCACCAGCAGCACTTCCATGAAACCGTCACTCATATCCACCAGAGAGGGGGACAGGCTCAGGATACCGCCCACAGAGGTGGAGTTGCTGATGGCACCGAAGAGGAAATCGTCCTCCACCACATCGCCGTCAATTTCCATGCGGACATGCTCCTTGCGGATCTGGGACAGTTCGGAAATGCCGCTGAGGACATAGGCGGTGTGACCAAGCACATTTTTGATGCTCTGGGGGGTGGTGTAGCTGGTCTGGGTGAAGGCGCCGAAGGAAGCGATGTAGCTGAAATACCGGGAACCAAAGCGGCCAACGTCATAGGCAACGCTCTGGCCTTCCAGGATATCCTGGGCAGCACGCAGAGGATTGGTGGACAGCTTCAGACTGGCGGCAAAGTCATTGGTGGAGCCGGAGGGAATATAGCCCACGGGGGTCAGATGATCAGCTTGCAGCAGACCGGAGATGGTTTCGTTAAAGGTACCGTCACCACCGCAGCAGACCACCAGATCCACTTCGCCGCCCCGGAGGGCGGCCATCCGGATGGCATCGCCCTGGGCACCGGTGATATAAGTGATGACCTCATAATCCGCCCGGTTGAACAGGTTGATGATCTCCGGAAGAAGCTTTACAGCCTTTTTCTGCCCGGAGATGGGATTGACAATAAAGAGCATTCTTTTCATAGCCCTTACCTCGATTCGCAATATGGCTTTTCGTATCGTATATTATATCACCATCTGAAAAAATCGCAAGTTAAGGAATGATCCTTCGATGTCCTTTCGGAGAAAATTTACGGATCATTCATATTCGTACGACAGTTGCGGATGTGATGAAAAAATGATATATTACGGTAAATGATCGCTTATCTTTGTAGGGAGATGTTACTTTCTTGTCACCGAACAAGAAAGTAACCAAAGAAGTCGTCTTAAGGGGGACTTTTCAAAAAGCCGTCCCCCTTAAGAAGCCCCCTCCTGAACAGCTGGGCCTGCAGAATTTTACACGAAGGCGGGAATGTTCCGATTCCCGCCCATCCGTTCTCAGCACCACCCCATTTGGGCAGAAATCGGGACATTTCTGCCCAAATCAGGATCTAAGTTAAGGTGCTCCAGCGCCTACGGCGTTGCGGCCGGGGGATTCACAAGGGGACGGCTGGGGCGCGCGGGAGCGCGACTTACAGGACCCCTTGTGCCTGCTTCTTTTGGTACTTTTTTGCAGGAGCAAGAAAAGTACAGGCAGAACCTTCGTAAGCGAAACGATCATTTATAGTAGGAGGGAGGAAGCTCTGTGATCATGCTCTCTGATTACTACCGGGAGAAATTCTGCTGCAAGGTGTATAAGCTTTCGCTGGACGGCGGATTTACCTGTCCCAACCGGGATGGCACTGTGGGCTGCCGGGGCTGCATTTTCTGCGCCGGGGACGGCAGCGGCGCCTTTGCGGAGAAGGAATGCGGCTCCGTAGCGGAACAGCTGGAGCGGGCGAAGCGGCGGGTGGAGGCCAAGAACCGGGGCGGAAAGTATATCGCCTATTTTCAGTCCTATACCAATACCTATGCGCCGGTGGAAACGCTGGAAAAACTGTATATGCAGGCCATTGCACCGGAGTATATCGTGGGCCTGGCCATCGGTACCCGGCCGGACTGTCTGGGGGATGACGTGATTGCACTGCTGGCCCGGATCAATGTCTTGAAGCCGGTCAGCGTGGAACTGGGACTGCAGACCGTGCATGAGGAGACTGTCCGGTATATCCGCCGGGGGTATCCCACGGAGGTATATTTTGACGCCGTTCGGCGGCTGAATGCGGCGGGGCTGGAAGTGGTGACCCATATCATTCTGGGGCTTCCCGGAGAGACAGAGGCCATGATGCTGGAAACTACCCGGCAGGCAGTCCGGTCCGGCACTGACGGCGTTAAGTTCCATCTGCTCCATGTGCTGAAGGATACGGACTTGGCGGAGGATTATGCCGCCGGTAAATTTGCGGCGCTGTCCATGGAAGAATACGGTGAAATTTTGAAAAAATGTATATCCTGTCTGCCGGAGCATATCATTGTACACAGGATCACCGGAGATGGGGCAAAGAAGGATCTGATCGCACCGCTGTGGTCGGCAGATAAGAAACGGGTGCTGAATTATCTGCACAAAGTGCTGGAAATCCGGTAATAGCCCGAAAAATTCCTGAAAATAATGCTTGACATTTTTCTATGCCCATGATAAAATGCTCAGGTAATAAAGAAGGCTGAACATCCGCCTCACCGCAAGCAGCAGCGAAACGGTCAATATTCCACCTTTCCCACGGGCGAGGTACGGGTATGCGGATGCTTTGGCGTCCGCTTTTTTGTTGTTTATTTGGAGGTGCTTACCATCGCAAAGTTAGATCATCAGCTCAATGAGGAAATCCGCGACAAGGAGATCCGTCTGATCGGTGCCGACGGTGCCCAGCTGGGTATTATGTCTGCTGCCCAGGCCAATGCTCTGGCAGAAGAACAGGGCATGGATCTGGTGAAGATTTCCCCCAACGCCACCCCTCCCGTCTGCAAGATCATGGACTATTCCAAATTCTGCTACGATCAGAAGAAGCGGGAGAAGGATGCCAAGAAGAATCAGCGGGTCGTGGAAATCAAGGAGATCCGCATGAGCCCCAGCATCGACACCAACGACTTTAACACCAAGGTCAAGGCTGCTCAGAAGTTCCTGGCAGACGGCAACCGTGTCAAGGTCAGTGTCCGCTTCCGCGGCCGCGAAATGGCCCACACCAATCTGGGTGAGAAGCTGCTGCTGGACTTTGCTGCAAGCTGCACGGAGATCGCCAGCATGGAGAAGAATCCCAAGCTGGAAGGCCGCTTTATGGCTATGTTCCTGACCCCCAAGAACAGCAAGTAAGTAATTTGTATTTCAACAAAAGATAAATGGAAGGAGAACCCACCTATGCCCAAGCTGAAGACCCACAGTGGTGCAAAGAAGAGATTCAACCTGACCGCCAACGGTAAGGTTAAGAGAGCTCATGCTTACAAGAGCCACATCCTGACCAAGAAGACCACCAAGCGTACCCGCCATCTGCGCGCTACCGCTTACGCTGACCAGACCAACGTCAGCGCCATCAAGGAAATGATTCCTTACAAGTAATCGCAGAGGAGGATACTGAAAAATGGCAAGAGTTAAAGGCGCAATGATGACGCGCAAGAGAAGAAATGCTACCCTGAAGCTGGCTAAGGGCTACTGGGGTTCCAAGTCCAAGCACTTCAAGATGGCCAAGCAGCAGGTCATGAAGTCCGGCAACTACGCTTTCGCTGGCCGCAAGATGAAGAAGCGCGACTTCCGTCGTCTGTGGATCACCCGTATCAGCGCAGCTGTCGCTCCCTACGGCCTGAACTACTCCAAGTTCATGAACGGCGTCAAGAAGGCTGGCATCGAGCTGAACCGCAAGAGCCTGTCCGAGATGGCTATCAATGATGCAGCTGCTTTCGCAGCAATCGTCGAGAAGGCCAAGGCTGCTCTGTAAGAAGCATAGGAGAGACCCTGCCGGAAACGGCAGGGTCTTTTTTCTAAGCTGGTGGGATAGCACATGAATGATCGTTTGGCGAAGCGGTCTCTGCGGCGCCGTGTGATTTTGGCGCGTCGGGAATCTCCTGTCTATAGGCTGGTCCGATTCGGCAAAGCTGCAAAAATGGAGAGGATTGCTGCATTTTCGTATCGGACAGGCCATCTTCTGATGTAGGATGACGGATGGCGTCCAGGCCCGGATTATTGGCGGCAGTTTGCCGGGAAACGATCATTTGAAGGAGGGAAAAATATGGAACTGCGGCATGTTGCAATGCGGGAAGGACGGTTGTCCTCCTTTCTGAAGGAAGAACTGAAAATGTCCGCAGGACTGATGAACAAGCTGAAATGGGGTGATGCCATTCAGGTCAACAGTCAGCCCCAGTGGACAAATTATGCCGTTGTGCCGGGGGACGTGATCACGGTACGGCTGGCGGAAGAGGAGCCGGAGTATCCCGCTCAGGACGGTCATCTGGATGTCCTTTATGAGGACGATCACATTCTGGTGGTGGACAAACCTGCCGGGATGCTGATCCATCCCTCCAGAGCGAAGTTTGACGGAACGCTGGCCAACTTCGTACTTGGGTATTATCAGAGGACAGGGCAAAAATGTGCCTTTCATCCCATGACCCGACTGGACAGGGATACCTTCGGCATCGTGCTGCTGGCGAAAAACGCCCATGTTCATGCCCTTCTGCAGACGGCAGAGGTAAAAAAGACCTATCATGCCATGGTATTCGGCAGTCCCCGGCAGGAGGAAGGTGTGATCGATGCCCCTATAGCCCGGAGGCCTCTGCCCAGTCTTCTGCGGTATGTCGGGCCGGAGGGGAAGAAAAGTGTGACGGAATACCGGGTGCTGGAGCACTGTGGCGAGCTGTCCAGACTGGCACTGAATCCAGTCACCGGACGGACCCATCAGCTGCGGGTACACTGTGCCTATGCAGGTTTCCCCATACTGGGGGATCCTCAGTATGGCAGCGAGGCCTCCCAAGGCCTCTCCGCGGAGCTGGAACTGTCCCACCAATTGCTTTGTGCCAAGCGGCTGGAATTCCGGCATCCCATCACCGGGAAACAGATGATGCTGGAATCCCGTATGGATGCGACCATAAGATAAATAATCGTTTCTCTTCCTGTTGGATGGAACGTACTTTTCTTGCCGATTCAAGAAAAGGGCATGCAACTGTTTTGTAAGACAGATGATCATTTACAGAAGAAAAAGGACACCGGATGGTGTCCTTTTTGTTATTTCAGAAGAGAAATGATGTCGGAAAGAGAATCCGCCTTGGCATAGAGGATAGAAACCGTTTCTTCACCGGGCTGGTCCTGATCGGGGATCATAACCGGGAGGCAACCTGCCCGGTAAGCGGAGAGGATACCGGTGGGAGAATCCTCCAGGGCCAGACATTCCTCCGGCCGCAGGTTCAGGGAAGCGGCGCCATGGAGATAGATATCCGGAGCGGGCTTTCCGTTGGGAACACCGTAACCGCTGCAGAGTTTGTCAAACCGGTGCAGCAGGTTATGCACTGACAGGTGCCGGTGAATGTTTTCCATGGGGGAGGAAGAGGTGATGGCGGAAGCGATGCCATTAGCCTGCAGATGATCCATCAGCTGGAAAATGCCGGGCTTCACATCAATGCCGTATTTTTCGATGTGGGCATCCATCAGCTGGATGCGGCGGCTGCGCACAGCAGTGTAGGAAATGCCGGGGCCAAAGTATTCGGTGAGCTTTTCCTGACCGGCATTGCGGTTCAGGCTCCGCAGCCCCAGGGCCTGCTCTTTGGTCATGGGATACCCAAGGTCCCGGGCGGCTTCCATCCAGAACCGGGTGTACAGCTTTTCCGTATCCAGCACCAGGCCGTCCATATCAAACAGAACGCCGCGAATGGGGCACGATGTGCCCCATTCCGGATGATAGTAATGAACAGCCATTAGTAGCTCAGGCCGAAGTTCAGCTCGTAGTAGTTGCCGGCGGAATCCCGGTAGGCATAGGCCTTGCCGTTCTCGTCCTTCAGCTCTGCGGGCATGTACTGATCCTTGTCGTAACCGGGAACGTCGTTGGGGGAAATGCAGACGCCGTTTTCGTTGACAGCCAGGACCTCATCGCCCTTGGGCAGGGTGATGGGCAGCCGGCCTCTGGGATTGTAGCGGCCGAAGATCACGTCCAGCGTGGCGGCGGGGTAGGTTTCGAAGCCTGCCAGCAATGCGTCAACATTGCGCTCCACGTTGCCCACCAGCCAGGCCAGGGGGAAGTTGATGTTGGAGATGACCTTGCCGCCCTTGGCATGGATGGCAGCGGCGATGTCAGCCAGCTTGTGGATGCCGGTCAGCGTGGTCTCCAGATGGGTTTCCTTCATGGGACGGCAGAAGTCGTCTACGTTGGGTACTTCCTTGCCCTCGCAGATATCCAGCTCCAGATAGCCGGCAGTGGCGGTGAAGTAGTCGCCGGAGGAGGGATTCACGAACAGGATGGCAATGTCAGCTTCGTTGTAATCGTCCA
Organism: Oscillospiraceae bacterium; assembly: GCA_017409205.1. Classification (GTDB taxonomy): domain Bacteria; phylum Bacillota; class Clostridia; order Oscillospirales; family Oscillospiraceae; genus Faecousia. The sequence goes on from JAFQTF010000035.1 coordinate 42,159, forward strand.
CCAGAGTGGCATCCTGGGCGACCATCTCTCTCAGTGCGGCAGTGGCCAGCTCGCCCTGCTTGGGATCCTTCTTGAAGGCTTCCACGTAGACCTTCTTGCCTTCTGCATTCAGAGGCAGAGTGCCGTCATTCTTCAGCAGGACCACACTCTGACGGTGTGCCAGTTCGGCATCGGCCCAGTAGGGAGAAGCTTCCACGGTGGCCTTGGCAGCCTTGGCATCACGATAGGTATCTTCAAACATACCCAGCTCGAACATTTCGGTCAGGGTACGGGAAACCGCACGGTTCAGAGCTTCGTCATTCAGAGTGACCATATCGGGGGTGAAGCCCTCGGGCAGTTCATGGGTCTCATAGTAGCCGTTGGTGGCACGGTCGTAAGCCTGACGGCCGTATTCATTGTCATACAGGCCGGAGATCACATCCACGCCGGCGTTATTGACAGCAAAGCCGATACGCTCGGCCTCATCCAGCATCTCAACACCCCACTTCATATTGTGGACGATGCCGGTGTCGGAGTTGATGTAACCCTTGAAGCCCATCTGGCCACGGAGAATATCGTGGATGAAGACCCGGTTGTAGGCAAAGCCGTAGGGATCGAACCGGACATCCTTGCCCTCGCAGTCCTGCTGGACAGCAGACTTGGCAGCGGCGGGCTTGGAGTAGTAGGGCATGATGGAAGAAGTGTTCTTGGCGACTGCAGAGGTAAAGCCGGGAATGTGGTACTTCTGCAGGGAGCCGGGGGTGGCGTAGACATTCCACTGGCCTGCGGCGTAGTGGGGGTCAAAGCCGTTCTCGCGGGGACCGCCGCCGGGGAAGTGCTTGGTGGTGACAGCAACGCCGTTTTTGGTGACACCGTCATCGCTGCCCTGAATTCTGGGGATGATATGCTCAGCGATCTGGCAGATCAGCGCGGGATCCTCACCGAAGGTGCCGTAGGAACGCTGCCAGCGGGGATCGGACATGCAGTCCACCATGTACATATAGCCCTTGCGCAGGTTGCAGGCTTCCCAGCTTTCCCGGGTAGCTTCGGCCCACTTGTCGGCCACTTCGATGCCGCTGCCCTTGACGGCGGCTGCAATGCCCAGTGTGCCGGGCCAGGTGGGGAATACGCCGCCGGCATCGTTCATGCCGAAGACGATCTCACCGTTTTCGTTACGGGAATTGGAGGCAGCCTGAACGGGAACGAAGCGCTCGCACTCTTCGGCGATGGCCTGCAGCTGGTTCAGGTAGTCAGCCAGATCATCGGGCTGGGCGTTTTCACGGAGAATGGTGTGGCGGGCAAACCAGTCCTTGATGAGGGTGGTGGTGCCGGGCAGCTTCTGCTCGCCGAAGATGGTCTTCTGGTTCACTTCGGCTTCGTCCACACAGCCGGATTCATCGGCAACGGCCACATGGCCTTTCAGACGAGCGGAGGGATACTTGGGGCCCATGCGCCAGTCAGAGATGAACAGCTGGCCGATCTTTTCGTCCACGGTCATCAGTTTGACATATTCGGCAGCGCGCTCTGCACTGGGCAGGCGCCAGTCATTGACCGGGGAGACGGTTCCAGTGCCGTCAATGTCCTTAAAATACAGACCATCCTGCTGGATAACGGGACGGGTGAGGGTGGTAATGGTGGGGCCATTGGGGTTATGGTAGGTCTTGAAATTGTCACTTGCCTTGATTGCCATTGTAATTCCTCCGAATCGAATATTGGTATAAAACCATACAAAATAATTATAATGTTTTTTGGGGGAAAAACCTAGTAGCATTTTACCAGAAATTAGCCCGACGAATTTTGTGAAGAGTAACGGGGCGGCACATGATTTACCGGCACCCGGAAATACTAGCCGGGTAAGGGGGTGGCACATGGAGCGGTTCAACAGCGCAACGATGGTGATCTCCGGAAAAGGCGCACTGGCAACGCTGAAGGAACAGCGGTGCAGGCGGCTTCTGGTGGTGACGGACGAAATGCGGATGCAAAACGGACAGGCGCGGCAGACGGCAGCTGCGGCTGGCTGTGAAACGGTGGCGTACTATGATGCTGTGGCGCCGGAACCAACCATGAAACAGGCTGTGGAGGGGGCGGAGGAGATAAAACGGTTTTCTCCGGATCTGGTGGCAGCGGTGGGGGGCAGAAATGTGCTGGACTGCGCCAAGGCGATGGTCTGCTTTTCCCGGCAGGACTGTATTCTGGCTGCGGTGCCTACCCGGCTGACAGGCGGTGCCGAAGTGGCGGATCAGGTGCTTCTGAATCATAACCACTGCCGGCATCTGCTGCAGGATGACCGGATGCGGCCTGATTTGGCGGTGCTGGAACCGGGATTTGGAAGGCTGCTGACCAGGCGGGAAATTGGAGAAGGGGGATTTGCGCTCCTGTCGGCCAGCGCGGAGGCATATTCCGCCGGAAACAGGGGCATGCTAACGGAGATCCATGCCAGAGAGGCCTTTTCCGCTGTCTGGGGGGCGCTTCCGGCTGCACTGTTGGGAAATGAGGCGGCCCGGCAGCGTATGCAGACAGCATCAGTATTGGCGGGAATGGCATGGAATACCGTGGGGATGGGACTTTGCCATGCTCTGGAGAACAGCCTGGGCTGTCTGCTCCATCTGCCCCGGGGATGCCTGGCCGGGATTCTGCTGCCGGCGGTGATGGGCTGCAATGCCTATGCCGTTGGTCAGCGTTACGCAGAACTGGCCCGGGCGGCGGGGATGGGCGGCAGCAGCGAGGGGATCGGTGTACGGAATCTGAAAATGGGGCTGATCCGGCTGCGGCGGGAGATGGGGATGCCGGGAACCCTGACGCAGGCTGGTGTGCCCCCCAGGAAGGTCTGGGATCAGGTGGGCCGGATTGTGGCATTGACCCTGGAGGATCCTGCCTGCCGGAACAATCCGGTGGCGGCAGATGATTTTGTGGTCAGGCGGATCCTGGAGGAGATCACGGGACGCTTATAATTTGAGGAGGAAACGGATATGAAACTGGGAAAGGTGACCGGACAGGTCGCACTGGGAAAAACAGCAGAGGCACTGGAAAACGCCAACATTCTGATGGTGGATATCGATGGCAATGACATTGCGGCTCTGGATCGGGCAGGCGCAAAGACCGGCGACCGGGTACTGCTGGCAACCAGCCGGGCAGCGGCACGATACTCCATGGAGGCGCCGGCAGATGCCGTGGTGGTGGCCGTGGTGAAAGAGTAGAGAAACACCATTTTTCTGTTGACAAATCCGGGAGGATAAGGCTATAATAACAAAGTTATGGAAAAAGCTGTGAAGGGAAGAGTAGGCTTTGAAAACCGGTCAGAGAGCCCCGGAAGGTGTGAGGGGGCACGGCGGAAGGAGCGGAACATGGTCCCGGAGCTGGACAGCCGACTGATTAGGCTGCCCCGGTGCGCCCGTTAACGCGTTTTGAGTCGTCATCATTCTCTAACCCAAAAACGGGGCCCCGCAAGACGGATGGCCTTTATGGGGAAGAGAAAATGCCAAGCCACTGGATTTCCTGTTTGCGGGAAATGGAGCGGTGTGGCCTGTGTGTTGACGAGAATCAAGGTGGTACCGCGTCAATTTGTAAAAATTGCCGCCCTTGGGTTTGACTCAGGGGCGGCTTTCGATTTTAGGAGGAAAAGAATCATGTGCGAAAAGTGCAAAGGTAATTACTACATTACCACCCCCATCTATTACCCTTCCGCCAAGCTGCATATCGGCCATGCCTACTGTACTGTGGCTACCGATGCTATGGCCCGGTTCAAGCGGCTGCAGGGCTACAATGTCAAGTTCCTGACCGGCACCGATGAGCACGGCCAGAAGATCGAGGACAAGGCCAAGGAGGCAGGTGTCACCCCCCAGCAGTATGTGGATGACATCGTTACCGGCGAGGGCGGTGTTCTGGATCTGTGGAAGCTGATGAACATTTCCTATGACCGTTTCATCCGCACCACCGATGACTACCATGTGGAAGCCATCCAGAAGATCTTCAAGAAGATGTACGACAAGGGCGACATCTACAAGGGCGCCTACAAGGGCAAGTACTGCAAGCCCTGTGAATCCTTCTGGACTGAGAGCCAGCTGAAGGACGGCAAGTGCCCCGACTGCGGCCGGGATGTTATGGATGCCGAGGAAGAGGCTTATTTCTTCCGTCTGTCCAAGTACGCTGACCGGATCCAGGACCTGCTGGAGAACACCGATTTCCTGGAGCCCCGGAGCCGCGTGTCCGAAATGGTAAACAACTTTATTAAGCCCGGTCTGGAAGATCTGTGCGTATCCCGCACCAGCTTCACCTGGGGCGTTCCCGTGGACTTTGATCCCGGCCACGTGGTCTATGTCTGGATCGACGCCCTGTTCAACTACATGACCGCACTGGGCTTTGAAAACGACAAATATCACGATCTGGAGGAGTTCTGGCCCGCAGATGTCCACTTCATCGGCAAGGAGATCGTCCGGTTCCATTCCATCATCTGGCCCGCCATGCTGATGAGCCTGGATCTGCCCCTGCCCAAGAAGGTCTACGGCCACGGCTGGCTGCTGCTGGACGGCGGTAAGATGAGTAAGTCCAAGGGCAATGTGGTGGATCCCTACATCCTGTCCGAGCGGTTCGGCGTGGATGCCCTGCGGTTCTTCCTGCTGCGTTCCTTCCCCTTCGGCTCCGACGGCAACTTCTCCAATGAACTGCTGATCAACACCATCAATGTGGATCTGGCCAATGACCTGGGCAATCTGGTATCCCGTACCGTGGCCATGGCACAGAAGTACTTTGGCGAGCATCTGCCCGCTGAGCAGACTGAGAATCCCGAAATGGACACTGAGCTGGTGACGATGGTCTCCACCCTGCGGGACCGTTACGAGGAGCAGATGGAGAAGTTTGCTTTCCAGAATGCACTGGCAGAGATCTTCAAGGTCATTTCCCGGGCCAACAAGTATATCGATGAGAACACCCCCTGGGTGCTGGCAAAGAGCGAGGAGCTGAAGCCCCGCCTGGCAAAAGTGCTGTACAACCTGCTGGAGACCGTCCGTGTCTGCGCAGGTCTGCTGACCCCCTTCATGCCCGCAACTTCCGAGGAGATCGCTCGCCGTCTTGGCGGCGCTGCCATGGACTGGGACAGCCTGAATGTCTATGGCGTTCTGCCTGCCGATGTGGCAACTGTTGCCGGTCCCGCCCTGTTCCCCAGAATTGACATGGAAAAGGAGCTGGCTGCACTGGAAGAGCTGAACAAGCCTGCCAAGCCCGCACTGGAGATCGAACCCTATGCAGAAGAGAAGGTGGATTTCGATACCTTCTGCAAGTCCGACTTCCGCGCTGTGAAGGTCAAGGAGTGCAAGAACGTGAAGAAGTCCGACAAGCTGCTGCAGTTCACGCTGGATGACGGAACCGGTACCGACCGCCAGATTCTCTCCGGCATTGCCAAGTACTATAAAGCTGAGGATCTCATCGGCAAGACCCTGGTGGCCATCACCAATCTGCCCCCTCGGAAAATGATGGGCCGGGAATCCTGCGGTATGCTGCTGAGCGCTGTCCACACCGAGAACGGAGAGGAAAAGCTGAATCTGATCATGATCGATGATGCAATCCCCGCCGGCGCAAAGCTCTGCTAAGGTGGCTGCTGACAATGCGTTACGGACTGCAGAGAATGCGGAAACATCCTTTGGGTCCCCCCGACCATGACTACAGTGATAAATGACCAATAAAAACGGCCCTGCGGAATTATCCGCAGGGCTGTTTTTGCATTTTATGCCGCAGAACTGACACCGGAGAAGAAGTTGACCATGTCGTTCATATAAAAATCGGTACTGGATTTGCCGGAGGAGGAATTGCCGCGGCTGCCGAAACCACCCTGGGGCATTTCAGGCAATTCTTCCTGAGGGAATGTCTCTCCTTCAGATAATCCGGGGCGTTCCATGCCTTCGGGGATGGCGGGCATTTCACCGTCAAATCCCTCCGGGGGAGTCATACCTTCCGGCCGCTGTCCCGGACTGCCCATCCGGAAAGGATCAAAGCCCTCTGGCAGGTTTTCGGTATCAAAGCCTTCCGGCATCTGGCCGGGTTCAAATCCTTCGGGTATGTTTTCGGGATCAAAATTACCGGGCATGCCGCCGGGATGGCCACCGAAGCCTCCGGGCCCCTGCATCACATCAGTACCGGCATAGACCATCTGAGTGTCATCGATGAAAATGTGGTAAGTCTCACCCTGGGTCAGTGCAGGGGAAGACAGGATCATGCCGCTGAAGGGCCGAAGGTGTTCTCCTTCCGGCGTGAAGGAAAACACTTCCATGCCGTCCTGCGTAGTGATCTTGATTTCGGAACCGGCACGCTGCTGGGAGGCAAACTGCAGATTCATGGTAACCTGTTTGGAATCGCTTTCTGCCCAATCCATGGTGGAACCCAGGGCGATGACAGTGCCGCCGTGGATATAGGAGCCCAGGTCGGCATCCATGCCGGCATCGGCACCGGGATTGGCGAACGCTGTGACGATGCCGCCGTTGATTACCAGAAAGCCGTTGGAATCAATGCCGTCACCCTCGGCACCCAGGCCTGCCAGAATGGTCAGGATTCCGCCGTTGATGGTGGTGACGGAGACACCGTCCTCATTGGTGTTGATACCATCGTTGCCGGAACGGATGGTGATATCACTGCCGTTGACAGTCAGGTGCAGCTCGGTATCCAGACCCTCGTTGTCCGCAGAGAGCACAAGGGAACCGCTGCCCCATACATTCATGGACATATAGGCGTAGATGGCACCGTCCTGCTTCCACAGCTTCTTTTCTCCCTCGGAATCTTTATAGATCTTGGCCACATGGGAACCGCTGACGGTATTATTGCCTTCCAGAATCAGGTTGGCGCCGGCAGCGGAGGTATCCACCTGGGCCGTTGCCGCAGATACAGACCACATTCCGTCGCACTCATAGGTGTTCAGGAATAAAATGGCAGGTGCCACGGTACAGGAAATGTCCACACCATCCAGAATCAGTTCAACCACAGCGTCGGGGTTTTCATAGGCGGTGCTTCCAAGGTCAATGCGGATCTGGCCGGCAGACAGGCTGCCGCTGAGGCGGTAGGCTCCGGGAGCGGTGATATTTACAACGGTATGGGCAGCAGCTTCTTCGGCGGTGTGACGCTCCCAATCTTCGCCCTCACCGTAGGGATTGCCGCTGCTGTAGGAATCCCGGTCTTCATAATAGATGATGTCATGGGAGGTAAAAACGGCATCGGTTTCTCCGCCGCCGTTTATGGTGATCCCCTCATCGGACAGGGAAATGATGGTTTCGGAATCAAACCGGGAGACATGGTTCTGGAAATTCGGTTCCGGAGCAGCCGGAGGCAGGGTTTCTGCTTCCGGGGCGGTTGTTGCCGGAGAAATTTCTGTTACAGGATCGCTGCCGCAGCCGGCCAGCAGCAGGACACACAGCAGCAGGGAAAGGAGCTGCTTCATAATATACCTTCTTTCGGGTAGGGAAGATGGAAACAGAATACCACATCAGCCTTAAGGGATTCTGAAATATGGCAGGTGCCCTGTTTGCCGGACAGCTCCTGCAACCGCTGGGTGACAAAACCATGGCAGGCAGCCGCCATAAGGAGGCTGCAACGGTTTCGGACCATGAAATGGCCGAACCGATATACTGCCTGTATAAGCAATCCTTTAAAAAAGAGCCACCCGGGGAACAGTGAAAGAACTGTTCCCCGGGTGTTTTTTGCTTGTCTTATTCCAGTTCGAAAGCACCAGTGTAGAGCTGATAGTAGGTGCCCTTCTGGGCGATCAGGTCGTCATGGGTGCCCCGCTCGATGATATGACCGTGATCGAGGACCATGATGCAGTCAGAATTCATGATGGTGGAAAGCCGGTGGGCGATGACGAAAACGGTACGTCCCTTCATCAGGGCATCCATGCCGTCCTGCACCAGTTTCTCGGTACGGGTATCGATGGAGGAGGTGGCTTCGTCCAGGATCATGACGGGAGGATCGGCCACGGCGGCCCGGGCAATGGCCAGCAGCTGGCGCTGACCCTGAGACAGGCTGGCACCGTTGCCGGTGAGTTCCGTGTCATAGCCCTTGGGCAGACGGAGAATGAAGTCGTGGGCATTGGCCAGCTTGGCGGCAGCGATGCACTCTTCGTCAGTGGCGTCCAGCTTGCCATAGCGGATATTGTCCATGACAGTGCCGGTGAACAGGTTGGTTTCCTGCAGGACAACGCCCAGAGACCGGCGCAGGTCTGCCTTGCGGATCTTGTTGATGTTGATGTTGTCGTAACGGATCTTGCCATCGGCAATGTCGTAGAACCGGTTGATCAGGTTGGTGATGGTTGTCTTGCCGGCACCGGTGGCGCCCACAAAGGCGATCTTCTCACCGGGATGGGCATAGAGGCAGATATCCTCCAGCACCAGCTTGCCGGGCACATAGCTGAAGTCCACCATGTTCAGGGTGATATCGCCCTTCAGCTCGGTATAGGTGACGGTTCCCTCGGCCTTGTGGGGATGCTTCCAGGCCCAGCGGCCGGTGCGGTGGGGCACCTCGGTGATGTTGCCGTTTTCGTCAATTTCGGCATTCACCAGCTGGACATAGCCCTCGTCCACTTCCGGCTCTTCGTCCATCAGCTCGAAGATGCGCTCGGCACCGGCCAGCGCCATGACGATGGAGTTGATCTGGTTGGAGACCTGGGAAATGGGATGGTTGAAGGAACGGGACAGCAGCATGAAGGTCATCAGGTTACCCAGTGTGATCATTTCACCGCCGGAGGCCACCACAATGATGCCGCCCACCACAGCCAGAATGGCATACTGGATATAGCCCAGATTGTTGTTGACAGGGCCCATCATGTTGGACAGGCGTCCTGCGGTGTAGGCATTGCGGCACAGCTCTTCGTTCAGCTTGTCGAATTCTTCCTTGCAGGTCTCTTCGTGGGTAAAGACCTTGACCACCTTCTGGCCATTGATCATTTCCTCCACATAGCCGTTCAGGGCACCCAGAGAGCGCTGCTGACCGATGAAATATTTGGAGGCAGTGCCGACGACTTTGATGGTGACGAACATGATGCCGGCTACGGTGAACATGGTGACAATGGTCAGAATCCAGGAGGCCCGAACCATGGCAATGAGAATGACAGTGACAGTGACGATGGAGGACACGGTCTGGGGAATGGACTGGGAGATCATCTGCCGCAGAGTATCAATGTCGCTGGTGTAGCGGGACATGATATTACCGGCGGTATTGGAATCAAAATAGCGAAGGGGGAGCCGCTGCATCTTGGTGAACATCTCATCTCGGATAGTTTTCTGGGTGCCCTGGCTGACGGGAACCATCAGAAATGCCTGCAGGAACGAGGCCAGCATACCGCAGCCAAAGATGCAGGCAATGCCGATCAGGTACCGGACCAGCGGGCCAAAATCTGTGGAACCGGAGGCTACCATGGGGAGGATGTAATCATCCACCAGATGACCGATGTTTTCGCTGCCTTTTGTCTGGGCAAAGGCTGTGACGATAACGCAGATCATCACCACGATGAGATTGAATGTATAGGGTTTCATATAGCCCAGCATGCGGGTCAGGGTCTTGACGGGATTTTTTGCCTTGCGGCCGTCACCGCGCATTTTCACAGGAGGCATTATTCATCTTCTCCTTTCTGCTGGGAATGGAAGACTTCCTGATAGATCTGGCAGGAGGCCAGCAGTTCATCGTGGGTGCCCACAGCGTTGATCATGCCGTTATCCATGACGATGATCATGTCCGCATCCTGAACGGAGGAGATTCGCTGGGCGATGATCAGCTTGGTGGTGCCGGGGATCTCCTCCCGGAAGGCCTGACGGATCATGGCATCGGTTCGGGTATCCACAGCGGAGGTGGAATCGTCCAGAATCAGGATCTGGGGCTTCTTCAGCAGGGCCCGGGCGATGCAAAGACGCTGTTTCTGACCACCGGAGACATTGGTGCCGCCCTGTTCGATTTTGTGATCGTAGCCCTCGGGGAAGGCCATGATGAATTCATGGGCACAGGCCAGTTTACAGGCGTGGATCAGCTCTTCATCCGTGGCGTTGGGATTGCCCCAGCGGAGGTTTTCCTTGATGGTACCGGAGAAGAGGACGTTTTTCTGCAGCACCATGGCGACATTGTCCCGGAGGGTCTGCAGATTGTACTTGCGGACATCCAGACCACCTACCTTCAGGGTGCCTTCGCTGACATCATACAGGCGGGGGATCAGCTGGACCAGAGTGGTCTTGCTGGAGCCGGTGCCACCAAGGATGCCCACGGTGGCGCCGGAGGGGATATGCAGGTTCACTTCCTTCAGGGCGCGGTGCTGGGCTGTAGCGCTGTAGCGGAAGGACACATTTTCAAAGTCGATGGAGCCGTCGGGCACTTCGGTAACGTCGAAGCCGCCGTCAGGTGAGGTCAGGTTGGGAACCTCGGTGAGGATCTCATAGCAGCGCTTCAGGGGTGCCCGGGACATGGTCAGCATGACGAATACCATGGAGAACATCATCAGGCTGGACAGGATCTGGGTGACGTAAGTAAACATGGAGGAAAGCTGGCCGGTGGTGAGGCCCAGCGCCTCGTTGTTGCCGGAGGCTACGACCATGTTGGCGCCGATCCAGGAGATGGCGATCATACAGCCATAGACGCATAGCTGCATGATGGGGTTGTTCAGAGCCATGATCCGCTCGGCACGGCAGAAATCGGCATAAATGGAGCCGGAAATGTCGGTGAATTTCTTGGTTTCCTTCTCTTCCCGGACAAAGGATTTTACCACCCGGATGCCATGGATATTTTCCTGGACCACATTGTTCAGCTTGTCATAGGTTCTGAAGACCCGGTCGAAGATCTTGAATACCATAGGGATCAGGGCAGCCAGGGCAATGACCAGAACAGGCAGAGCGGCGCAGAACACCAGACTCAGCTTAACGCTGATACGCATGGCGGAGAACATGGCCAGGATCAGCATCATGGGACTGCGGATGGCCATACGGATCATCATCTGGAAGGTCATCTGCAGGTTTGCCACGTCTGAGGTCAGACGGGTGACAATGGAGGCGGTAGAGAATTTATCAATATTGGAGAAGCTGAACCGCTGGACATGATGGAACATGTCGTGGCGCAGATTTTTCGCAAAGCCGGTGCCTGCCTTGGAGGCAAAGGTGGCGGAAGCCACACCGAAACTCAGGGAACAGATGGCCAGGATAATCAGAATGACAGCCTGGCGAACTACCACTTCCATATTCTGCATAATGATGCCATGGTCATACAGGTCAGCCATGACCAGCGGGATCATGACCTCCATGGCTACCTCGCCGATCATGCAAAGCGGACTTAAAATGGCAGCCCACTTGTACTCCCGGATGCACCGGGACAGACGTTTTATCATTTTTTCGGTTCCTCCTTGGTGTTGGAATGGCACGGGCCTCCGCCCATGTTGTTGATTGCCCGCTGCAGAAGGTCTGCAAACAGCTCCTGTTCATCCGGAGTGAAATTCATAACCAGCCGTTCCTCATGGTTCTGGATGCACTGGTGCATTTTCTGGTGACATTCCTGACCCTTGGGCAGGATGAAGATCCGTTTGCAGCGGCGGTCACTGGGATCGGTACACAGCTGAATAAAGCCTTTCTGCTCCAGACGGGATAAAATGCCGGAAACCGTCGGGTGGCTCAGGTGAAAGGCATTTTCGATGTCCCGGGGGCAGGGGGGATCCGTCTGGTGGTTGAGATAGCCCATGATGTGGCCCTGTGCTGCCGTAAGCTCCATTTGCTCCAGGGCAGCGGTCATGGCCTGGTCGGTACACCAGTGCAGAATACGGATCAGATGGCCGTAATGGGGATTCAGAATCATCACCTCCTAAAATGTAGCACGCTACTTAATTATTCTAGCACAGGTATCAGTTGGATGCAAGGGGAAGAAGTAATTTTATTTTTATGGTTTGTTGCACTGTTCATGGCAACAAACGGGGTATTTTTCCGTATGGGTGAAAAGGAGGTTCGATATGAAGAAAGGCAAGGGAAAGCAGGAGAAATCCATCAGCCGGCAGGATGTTGCCCGGAGGCTGGCAGAACTGGCCTATGGCCGCGCCAATGACTGTGTGCGGCTGGTGCTGGAGGAACAGCCGGAACTGGATGCGCTGGATCTGAGCCTGCTCAGCGAGGTCAGGCGCAACGACAAGGGGACAGTGGAAATCCGGCTCATTGACAGGCTGCAGGCGCTGGAACAGCTGGCAGCGCTGGCGGAAGCAGACAACAGCGGGATGGAAGCATTCCTGCGGGTCATGGAAGGGGCGGAGGCGTGAGCATACGGGAATTGTCGCCAAAACAGCGGCGGGTGTTGCGCTGGTGGCGGCCGGACAGTCCCGATTACGGAAAGGAGGCAATTATCTGCGATGGTGCAGTCCGCTCGGGAAAGACGCTGGTGATGGGTCTGTCCTTCTTTATCTGGGCATCCGTCTGCTTTCGGGGGAAGCAGTTTGGTTTGTGCGGCAAGACCATTGTATCCCTGCGGAGGAATGTACTACAGGAAGTCCGGCCGCATCTGGAAGAGATGGGCATGACCTGGAAGGAAAAACGATCGGAAAACCTGCTGATTGTAGGTTTTCCCGGTTACGAAAACCGGTTTTATGTGTTCGGAGGAAAGGACGAAGGCTCGGCGGCCCTGATCCAGGGCGTGACCCTGGCCGGGATCCTGATGGACGAGGTGGCGCTGATGCCGCGCAGTTTTGTGGAACAGGCCTGTGCCCGGTGCTCGGTGGCGGGAAGCCGGCTGTGGTTCAACTGCAATCCGGCCGGACCGGAGCACTGGTTCTACAGGGAATGGATCCTGGATGGGGCGCGGCGGAACCGTCTACGGCTGTGCTTTACCATGGAGGACAACCCATCTCTGACACCCCGGATCCGGGAACGGTACCGAAGACTGTATACCGGGGTGTTTTATCAGCGGTTCATTCTGGGACAGTGGGTGCAGGCGGAAGGCAGAGTATACGACTTTTTCCATCAGGAGATGGTGGGCATTGCGCCGGACAGCTGTGACAAGTGGTACATTTCCTGTGATTACGGTACGGTGAATCCCATGTCCATGGGCCTGTGGGGACGCAGTCAGGGCCGATGGTATCGGGTGAAGGAGTTCTATTTCGACTCCCGCCGGGAGCAGCGGCAGATGACGGATGGAGAGTACGCCGAAGCGCTGCAGAAGCTGGCGGGAGACAGGCGCATCACGGCCGTGATCGTGGATCCATCGGCGGCAAGCTTTCTGGAGCTGTTGCGGCGCAGAGGCTGGCGGGTGCAGAAAGCAAAAAATGATGTGCTCAGCGGCATCCGGCTGACGGCGGATCTGCTGAAAAACGGAAAGCTTGTGATCTGCGAATCCTGTCCGGACTGCCTGCGGGAGATGGAGGAATATGTCTGGGATCTTTCTGCCGGAAGCCGGGATCAGGTGTGCAAGGAACACGACCACGCCATGGACGATATGCGCTACTTTGCAGCAACGGTGCTGGGGGAGAAGCCCACAGGCTTCGCAGCCTGCACAGTGGAACGGAAACGGTAAAGGTCCGGTTTACGCACTGGCGCAGGAGCTCTCAGGGGAAGGATTGGGTGTGCGAAACGATTTTTTATCGCAGAATCATGGAAAGGAGCAACGGATGAAGCAAAAACGGAAAAACAGCGCGATGGCTGCGGTGTGCCAGCTGCGTGGCGGCAATGTGCATCCCTTTGGGGCCATGCGTACATTTACACCTCTGGGCGGTGGAGAGGAACGGATCTACCGGGAAATGCGGGAGGCTCTGCCGGTGCTGGATGCGGCAGTCAGCAAAATGGTGCGGCTGTGCGGCGGGTTTCAGGTGAAGTGTCGGGATCAGAAGGCGCAGGAAAGCCTGAACCGGTTTTTGATGACGGTGCCCTGCGGGAGAGGCCAGAATGGTATGGACAGCTTTTTGTGTGCCTATCTGGACAGTCTGCTGACCTATGGCCGGGCAATCGGCGAACTGGTGGTGGCGGGCGGGAAACTCCGGGCAGTATGCTGGGGAGATGTGACAAAGCTGGAAGTACAGGAGGGGGACAATGCACTGGAGACGGTACTCTGGGGTATGGACAGCTACGGCCACATGCGGCCGCTGCCGTATCAGCATCTTCTGCTGTTTACTACCATGCATCCGGAGCCTGCCCATCCTTACGGCGTCAGTATGTTCCGGGGGATGCCCTTCCTGGCGGACATTCTGGTGAAAATTTACAATACCATCGGTTCCAACTGGGAACGGGCAGGCAACGTGCGTTACAGTGTTGTTTGCAAAGGTGGTGAGGAGCTGGATCCTGCGTCCATACAGGAGCGGGGCAAGCAGGTGGCGGCAGAATGGGCAAGAGCCATGGAGGACAGCAAAAATGGTACAGTCCGGGATTTTGTGGCTGTGGGAGATGTGCAGATCCGTGTTATCGGCGGGGAGGCACCCATCCTGGATTCTGAGGTGCCTGTCCGGCAGATCATGGAGCAGCTGGTGGCAAAGACCGGGCTGCCTCCGTTCCTGCTGGGATTAAGCTGGAGCACCACGGAGCGGATGAGCACGCAGCAGGCGGATCTGCTGACCAGCGAGCTTTGGGCACTGCGCAGAACGGTGGAGCCGGCAGTTCGGAAAATATGCCGGACCTATCTGGCGCTGGAAGGACTGGATGACCGGTTTGAGATCCAATGGGACGATATCAGCCTGCAGGACATTACTCAGGAGGCCCAGGCAGAACTGTACCGTGCCCAGGCGGAGAAATACCGGGCGGAAGCCATCGCAAATTAAGGAGGAATGTCAATGGATATCCAAAAAGCAACAGAAGCAGTCAGCAGTGGTGTCCCCACGGCTGTGCAGCTGGAAAGCATCAATACCCAGGCAAAGGCCCGGCTGACAGCGGAACAGGTATATGTATTTTCCCTGCGGCTGTGCGATGATCAGGTGGATCGGGACAACGAGCGGTTTGATACCGCCGCACTGCCCGGTCTTGCCAAACTGTTCATCGGTAAAACCGGCATTGTGGATCATCGGTGGAGCAGTGACAGACAGATCGCCCGGATTTTTGAAACCCAGGTGGTGAAGGAGCAGGGGGTCAGCTATGTAAAAGCCTGGGCTTATATCCGGCGGGGCGGCGCCAACGATGAAACAATCGCGGATATTGAAGCCGGTATCAAAAAGGAGGTCAGCGTTGGCTGCGCCATGGGAAGCGCTGTTTGCTCCGTATGCGGCAGCGAGTATGGCACCTGTGGCCATAGGAAAGGGGAATACTACGACGGCCTGCGCTGCTGTGCTGTTTTGCAGGAGCCTGTGGATGCCTATGAATTCTCCTTTGTGGCGGTACCTGCTCAACGGGAGGCCGGTGTGCTGAAGGGGATGAGAGTCAGCCCTGCGCTGAAGGATCTGGCGGAGGAATTTGGCGTTCAGGGGGAATACCGGGCGTTGCTTAAGGAGGCGCAGCTGGGCCGGCAGTACCGCAAGGAACTGGAGCAGTCTGTGGTGCGCCTGTTCCAGACGCTGGAACTGGGTACCGACTATGATGTTATGCACAGCATTGTCAAAACAGCTGCGGCGGAGGATCTGATGCAGCTGAGGGATGCCTTGGAAGCCAAAACAGCGGAATTCCTGCCTGCCGTCACCCAGCTGGGTGGTTACCGGGCACAGGCAGAGGTGGAAAGCGGTTTTCTGATTTAGAGAGATTTGGCACAGCAGTACGATAGCGGCAGCCAAAGAATGATATGGTGGCCGGCAGCTGGATGCGAAGGCCACTGCTATCAAGAGAAACGATCATTTACTGTATCGGACAGTTCCGGCTTGGCCGGTTGTCATATTACTATTTTACTTAGGAGGAAAAGAATATGGGTTATGATAATCTGAGACTGGAAAAGGGTATGTACCGACAGGCGGGGAAGAGCTTTACCCAGGTGCTGGAATCTCTGGATCCCAGCGAAAACTACCGGGGCACTGCCCTGGAAGGTACCGACGCATTTCAGCGGCAGCTGAAGCGATTCGGCATCCGGGCAAAGGGTGTGGGTTCTTCCGCTGTGGAGAAATTCTTCTCTACTGCCGATTCTGCGGTGCTGTTCCCTGAGTACATCGCACGCACCGTTCGCCAGGGTATGGAGGAAAACGATATTCTTCCTGCCATCACCGCAACCACCACTGTCATCGATGCTTTGGACTACCGCTCCATCTATTCCAATCCCGCTGACGAGGACAAGGAACTGAAGGATGTGGCCGAAGGCGCAGCCATTCCCGAGACACAGGTAAAGACCAAGGATCATCTGGTGCGCCTGACCAAGCGGGGCCGTATGCTGGTTGCCTCTTATGAGGCACTGCGCTTCCAGAAGCTGGATCTGTTCGGCGTCATGCTGTGCCAGATCGGCGCGCACATCCAGAAGCAGCTGCTGGCGGATGTTGTTTCTGTGCTGGTGAATGGCGATGGCAACGAAAATGCTGCGGTGCAGTATACCGTGGGTACTAGCCCTATTTCCGGCACAAAGGGCAGCATCGGCTATGATCAGCTGGTGGAATTCTGGGGCCAGTTTGATCCCTATACCATGAATACCATCCTGTGCTCCACTGCCACCATGACCAAACTGATGAAGATTCCCGAACTGCAGAACCCCATGGCGGGCCTGAATTGCCAGGGCACCGGCAAGGTGGGCACTCCTCTGGGCGCCCAGATGCACCGTACCTCTGCTGTTGCAGATGGCGTGATTATCGGCCTGGACAACCGCTATGCGCTGGAGCTGGTGCGTGCCGGTGATGTGCTGGTGGAATATGACAAGCTCATTGACCGTCAGCTGGAGCGTGCTGCCATCACTTCCATCTCCGGTTTTGGCAAGATCTGCGATGGCGCTTCCTGTGTACTGAACGTATGATGCTGACGGAGCTGATTTGTGCGCAGGCTGCTCTGCTTGCAGGGCAGCTGGATGAGCGGCAGAACAATCTGCTGCGGCTTCTGTGTCAGGCGGCAGCTACCGGACTGGAAAACCGGCTGAAGCCGGGACTGACACCGGAAGACTGCAAGGCGGATTTTGTGGCAGCCGCCAGCATGTATGCGCTGGCGGCACTGAATGAAGCAGGGCAGGCAGCCTCTGTTGCAGAATTCAGAGCCGGAGATCTGACGGTCAGACGCAGCGGCATGGATATGGCATCCCGCTGTCTGCAGCGGCAGGCAGATCTGATCATCCATCCCTATGTGCAGGATGGCTTCTCCTTTCAGGGGGTGTAAGGATGCGGAATATGGTGGCGCAGGTGCTGCAGACTTACGGTACAGATCTGGTGCTGACGGGCGCAGACGGGGTGAAAACCCTTCGGGGCTTTTTCCGTGCGGTGAACTCCAAAAGCTGGCTGAGCATGGAAAGCGAAGCAACGCTCCTGGGGGAGATCACCCGGGGACAGTACACCTATATTGGCCCCGCAGATGGCGGGGCCAGAGAGGGAGATACGCTGACACTGGGAGACCGAAATTATATTTTCCGCCGTGTGGAGCCGTACTACTATGAAAATCAGCCTCTTTATCAGTGGGGGCTGTGTGTTGAGAAGGGTGTGAACGATACATGGGGATCTCAATCCTAGAACAGGTACTGCAGCTGCTGCGCAGCGCAGAATTTCAGGCAGACGTGGCTTATCCCGGCCAGAAATTCCCGCAGATCACCCGGACGGTGGCAGCGGTTCACATTGAAAAGGTGGACCGGGCCAATATGACGGTGACACTGGAGGTGAATATTATTTCTCCTGCGGCACTGGGCGGCACAGCCTGTGAGCTGGAGGCTCTGCGGGCTACGGAGGTGCTGCAGTGGGACGGCGCTGTCTGTATTCAGAACGGATGTACCTATGATGGCTCTGCGCAGGTGTATGTGGTGGCAGTTTTGGCAACCTATACCTGCGTGACAGAGGCTGACAGCTGCACCCTGGGGCCAGGATTCCGGATATATATTAACGATATCCGGCAGCCCTTTGCGGTGGCCTTTGCAGAGGAGGCAGCCTTTGACCATACTGCGGTGTATGAAATGGGGGAAGCAGACCCTATGGGCATCAGTCTGGGCAGCCGCATTTGGAAGATCACGCTGGAAGAGCACATTCTTCCCGGTTCTCCGGAGGCAGCGGAGCCGGCTGGCGCCTTTGAACTGAAGGTTCAGCGGGACGCGGCAACGGAAATGTATTACCACTGCCGCTGGCAGTCCATACGCCGGGAGATGGACCGGTCCGGACTGAGAAGGATCCGCAAGGGAATCGCCATGGCAAAGGAGGTGGCCTGATTGGAAAAAATGAGCTATAAGACCTTTGTATGGCCGCAGAATCCCCACACCTACAGGGAGGAGTATTTGCGGGATCCCCATTATTTGACCGAGGACGGTGTGAAATATTACCGCAATATGGGTGAGAAGCAGTTCTTCATCACCGGGGAAGGGTCTTTCTTTGGGGAAACGGCCTATGAGGACTTTCGTCGCCTGATAAAGGTATTTGAAGATATGGATCCCGGCAATCTGGAGCATCCTGTCTGGGGGATCCGGTACTGCTACTTTACCGGGCTGGAGCTGACTCAGGAGCCGAAGGAAAACTGTATTTCCTATCGGTTTACCTTTACCGGAGCAAAGACCAACGGAGAACTGCCGGTGTAATGGAACACAACTCCGGACAGAAGACGGCAGAAAAGAGAACAAAGAAGCGGCGCAGCCAGATGGCTGCGCCGCTGTTGTATTGGGGGATCAGGCCAGGGAGATGGCAGTGATGTGGGGGTTGACACCCTCATACCAGTACAGGAAGCCCTCCACGTTGACCACATCGCCAACATTCAGGGTGCCCACGGTGGTATAAACATCGGAGTCGGTGCCAGTCAGGTAGACCTCCACGCAGAACTCGTAGGAAGCGCCGTTGTAGCCCAGGGTCACATAGATATCATCGCCGGGCTCGTCGTTCTTGTAGGAAATGGCCTCCACGGTCATGCCGGTGAAGGAAACGAACTCATTCTGGTGAGTGATCAGTTCCTCGGTGCCCAGCAGCTCGGTAACATCCAGAGCCTCAGCGATGAAGGCATCGCCATTCTCAACGAACTCGAAGGTGCCGTCCATGACTTCCACTTCGCCGGCCCATTCGCCCTTGTAGCCGTGGACGCGGATCATGGTGCCGGGAACCAGCTTGGCAGCGTCTTCCTCAGAGCAGGCCAGCTCATACAGGAAGTAAGCGCCGTCGGGGCTCTGGCAGTAGACGGTGATCTTGTTGTCCCACCAGGACTGGTGAGCCTGAACATAGGTCTCGATGGTCACAGCGGTGTCCAGCTCAGCGGCCACATACTCTTCGTGAGTCATGACAGCGGGAGCTTCTTCAGCAGCTTCGGTGGCAGCTTCGGTGGCAGCTTCGGTAGCGGCCTCAGTGGCAGCCTCGGTGACAGGGGCCTCGGTGGCAGGGGCTTCGGTGGCAGCGGGCTCAGTGGAAGCGCAGCCTGCGAATGCCAGCAGCATGGTCAGTGCCAGCAGCATTGCAATAAACTTTTTCATTTTCAGTTCTCCTTTTCGGGATTGATTTGCATAACGCATAAATCAATTATACATCGTGATTTTCAGAAATCAATCGGCAGAGCTTACTTTTGTGATTTTTTCTGCTTTATGCTGTTAAAAATCACATAGCAGCCGATGCCAATCCAACAAATTGCCAGACCGGACAGAAGCATGACTGCCTCCGGGGGAAGGGGGCCGAAGCTGAGACGGCCTTTGGCACCGGCGATCTGATCCAGCCGGTACAGGGCAGTCATTTCGGCATACAGGTTTTCCAGATAAGCTTCGTCTACCGTCTGTTTCCGGCGAACGGACTTGGTGACTTCTTCGATCATCTGTCCGGCGGCATTTCGCAATGACGCAGAACCGTTGAAAACGGGTGTTACGAAGGTATCTTCGATATTCTCCTGAAGCAGTCTGGAAGCCTGGATCTTCACATCGTAGTAAAGCTGGTTGTCTTCGCCGGCCCGGCTGAGATAGTTCCGGTATTCCTCGCTTTCCAGGGCCTTGGCGGTGACGGGCAGATAGCCTTCTGTCTGGGAGTAGGCGATCTGTACCGCATTGGTCAGCATATACTGGGTGAAAAGCCAGGAGGCCAGGACTTCCTGGGGATCTTCCTTGTTGAATACACACATGGAAGGACCCTGGGAGATCATCTGCGGCGCGGCAGGATCAAACTGGGGGATGGGCATGACGGCGGTTTCAAACTGGATCAGCTTTTCCTCTGCAATGTCAATGAGGGGCGCATTGCTTCCCATCCAGGTGGCGCCGGCAGTGGAATCGATGGCAAAGATACACTGGCCGGCATTGAGGAAATTGGCGGGATAGCCTACCTGCTTGAAGGTGCTGAAGGCACCGGTTTTTGCGTGGCCGGCAATCTCCAGCAGCAGGTTCTGCGTGGTGTCGTGGAAGATCTGAATATCACCGGCGGCAGTGGAATAGCCGGCGTTCTTCTGCTTCAGCAGCTGGATCATCATGTTGTCCGTGGACTTGTAGATGAAGGGAAGCATCACATTCTGGCCGTTGACAACGAAGGTGCCATCGGGATTTTTCTCAGTGGCGGCTTCGCTGACCTCCCAGACAAAGTCCCAGGTCAGCTGCTCCGGCAGTTCGTAGCCCAGCTTTTCCACGTATGTTTTGTTGACATAGCAGCATTCCGTGGAGCGCATATAGGGAACGGCGTAGTAATATCCGCCGAATTTGCACTCCTCCAGAAATTTTTCTGTGATCTGCTGCCGGGTGGGGCCGTCAAACCGGACTTCGCTGCCTCCCAGACCGTATTTGGGGTCTGCAAACAGGTCATCCAGAGGCACCACGGTATCGGCGCCGGTGAGGTAGGTGGCGATGTGGTCGGGATAGGTAATGCAGACATTGGGCGTGGTGGAGGTGGCGATATTGGTGATGACATCGTTGTAGATCTTGCCGTAGTCGGTATAGAGGCGCAGGTTTACGGTGATGTTGGGATACAGCACTTCGAAATCCGCAATGGCCTGCTTGTAGATGGCCACCTGGGTGGAATTGGTGTCATTCTTGGCCCAGAAGCTGATCTCGTAATCCCGGGAGGTATCAAAAGTCTCCGGGATCTCAAAGACCTTGGCTTCCGGGGAACCATGGCAGCCGGTGAGAGTCAGCAGCAACGCGGCCAGCAGAAGAAGGGAAATGAGCTTTTTCATCCTTTGGTACCTCCCTGGGCAACGCCTGCCATGATCTTCTTCCGGAATACCAGGAACAGCACGATCAGAGGCAGGGAAATGACCACCACAGCGGCCATCATGGCAGGGATGTTGTCCCGGCCAAAGCCGTTTTCACGGATTTCCTGGATGCCGTTGGACACCAGAAAATAGGCCTGATCATCGGTGATCAGCCGGGGCCAGACGTAGGAATTCCAGCATTCGATGACCTTCAGAATGGTGACGGTGACGATGGTGGGGCGGCAGATGGGGATCATCACCCGCAGCAGGTATTTCAGGTCGGAGGTGCCGTCCACCTTGGCGGCGTAGTACAGCTCATCGGGGATCTGGGCGAAGTTTTCCTTCAGCAGATAGATGTAGAATACCGAGGTGACAGAGGGAAGGATCAGACCGGCGAAGGTATTGCGCAGGCCCGCATTGGTGATGGTGACAAAATTGGTGATAACTACCAGCTCATTGGGAATCATCATCAGGGACAGAAACAGGGTAAACACCAGATCTTTGCCCTGGAAATTCAGCCGGGCAAAGGCAAAGGCTGCCAGCACGGTAACCACCAGCATGATACCGGTGGTGGCCAGGGTGAAAAGAATGGTGTTGACAAAGTAGCCGGTAAGGGGAACGGCAGTAAAGGCCTCCCGGTAGTTCTGCAGGGTGGGGGACAGGGTATAGAGCCTGGGGATCCATTCGGAATTGTAGGCGCCGTAGCTTTTTACCGAGGTCAGCACCATCCAGTAGAAGGGGAACAGCACCATCACGGCCCACAGCGTCAGCAGGGCATAAGTGGTGATCTTCACGGCCCGGCTGCGCAGCCGGGCGGAGCGTTCGAGCTTTTCGTAATCCACAGCTGCACCTCCTTAGTAATGGACGTGCTTTCTGCTCACCAGCAGGTTGATGCAGGTGATGGTCAGCACGATGGCAAAGAGCAGTATGGCGGCAGCGGAGGCATAAGAGGGATAGCCGCCGGAATCGCCGTAGAGCATATCGTAGACATAGCCCACAATGGTATTCATCTGCGCGGCGTTCAGGTTGGTGCCGAAGAGGGCTACGGCATCGGAATAGGCCTTGAAAGCGCCGATGAAGCCGGTGATGATGAGGTAGAACAGGGTGGGGGAGATCATGGGCAGGGTGATGCGGGTGAAGATCCGCAGCTTGCCGGTGCCGTCCACCCGGGCGGCATTGTAATAGGTCTGGTCTACGGAGGCCAGCGCAGAGGTGAGGATCAGGATTTTGAAGGGCATGACCACCCAGACGGTGTAAAAGCACAGCACAAACATCTTGGCCCAGTAGGGGCCGTCAATGAAGTCGATGGGGCCGGCGCCGAACCAGGAAAGGATCAGATTGGCAAGGCCGTCGGTATAGGGGGTCTTTTTGAAAAGGATCATAAATACCAGACCCACGGCCAGGGTGTTGGTGACATAGGGCAGGAAGTAGACCGTCTGATACAGGTCTCTCAGTTTTTGAATGGAGCTGAGTCCCACGCTGATCAGCAGGGCAATGCCGGTGGACAGGGGCACAGTGATCAGGACCAGAATGAAGGTGTTCTTCAGGGCCTGCAGGAAATAGGGATCATGCAGCACATAGGCATAGTTGTAAAGGCCAACACCGAAATAGGTCTGGGAGGCGGAATTGTAGCCTTCCTCCAGGGAATAGATAAAGACATCGATCAGGGGATAGACCAGAAAGATCCCCAGAAATGCCATGGCCGGCAGCAGGTACAGCCATGCCTTTTTGTTCGTTTGTTCCATAGCCGTTCTCCTGTATCAGAAGCGGATCCGCTGACCGGAGTCTTTCCGGAAGGCAAAGACCTTATTGGGATTCAGATCAAAGCGGACGGTATCGCCGGAAACAAAGGCCAGCTCCTCGGAATCGATGATGGCCCGGAAGTTTTCGCCGATGAAGCTTTCGTGGCCGCAGACCACGCTGATATCCCGGCCCATGACCTCCACCCGGTGCAGACGGCAGGAAAAAATGCCGTTCTGTCTGGGATTGAAGCCCTCGGGGCGGACGGCAATCACCAGATCTTCCTGATCCGCAGCTGTCACGTCCAGAAGGGGGGTGGTGCCGATGCAGAGCTTGCCGTCCCGGATGGCGCCGTCAAAGATATTGATGGGAGGGGTGCCCAGGAACTGCGCCACAAACTGGTTCACGGGATCATCGTATACCTCCTGGGGCTTCCCGATCTGCTGCACCACGCCATCCTTCATCACAACGATCAGATCGGAGATGGACATGGCCTCCTCCTGGTCGTGGGTGACGAAGATGGTGGTGATGCCGGTATCCTTCTGGATCCGGCGGATCTCCTCCCGGGTCTGAAGCCGCAGACGGGCATCCAGATTGGAAAGCGGCTCATCCAGCAGCAGGATCCGGGGCATCTTCACCAGCGCCCGGGCGATGGCAACACGCTGCTGCTGGCCGCCGGAAAGTTCCTTGGGCTTGCGCTCCATGAGGCCGTCGATCTGCACCAGCTTTGCAGCTTCCAGAGCCCTGGCTCTCATTTCTTCTTTGGTCAGCTTGTCCTTACCCTTCCGGTTTTCCAGAGGGAACATGATGTTCTGCTGGACGGTAAGGTGGGGGTACAGGGCATAGTTCTGGAATACCAGTCCAACGCCCCGGTGCTCAGGGGGCAGCGCGGTCACATCATCCTCGCCGAAGAAGATCCTGCCGGAGGTGGGGCTCAGCAGGCCGGACAGCAGATTCAGCGTGGTGGATTTGCCGCAGCCGGAGGGGCCCAGCAGGCCCACCAGTGTACCGTCGGGGATCCGGAAGGTAAAATCATTGACGGCAATGACCTCTGCTGCCTTTTTACCACGTCCGGGGAATTTTTTTGTCAGGTTCTGTAAGGTAACATGCATATCGGTTCACCCTTTGTATAAAATAATATCCTATTATATGCGTTCACAGCTGCCATTTCAAGCCGTTTTCCAAGATTGACACAGATTCCTCCGGAGACTATAATAAAACAAAAAGATCGCTTGCCGTATCATCTGAATGGCTTCCTTTTTCTTCCCGGGGGCAAGAAAAAGACAGACAAAACCTTGGTAAGGTAAACGGTCATGTATCCGAAGAATATAAAAGGAGACTTCCATGAATCTCATTGAACTGACTGATTTTTCTGCTCCGGAGCTGGATGTGTATGCCCGGCTGACGGAGGCGCAGCTGTTAAACCGCCATAATCTGAAGGAGGGCCTGTTCATCGCGGAAAGCCCCAAGGTCATTGACCGGGCTCTGGACGCAGGCTGTGAGCCGGTTTCCGTTCTGGTGGAGACAGCCCATCTCCGTGGTGAGAGTCTGGAAGTGATCCATCGCTGCGGGGATATCCCGGTGTATACCGCGACCTTTGATGTGCTGACCCAGCTGACGGGCTATCAGCTGACGAGGGGCATGCTCTGCGCCATGCGCCGTCCGGCGCTGCCCGCGGTGGCGGAGGTCTGCCGAAATGCCCGGCGGATAGCGGTGCTGGAGGACGTGATGAATCCCACAAATCTGGGCGCCATTTTCCGCTCTGCCGCGGCTCTGGGCATGGATGCGGTGCTGCTGACGCCCGCCTGCTCCAATCCCCTGTACCGGCGGTCCTGCCGGGTCAGTATGGGTACGGTGTTTCAGGTGCCCTGGACCTATCTGGGAGAAAACTGGATCGAAACGCTCCGGGATATGGGCTTCAAGACCTGCGCCATGGCGCTGAAGGATGATTCCTATGCGGTGGATGATCCGGCCCTGCGGGAAGTGGAAAAACTTGCCATCGTACTGGGTACCGAGGGCGACGGCCTTGCGGCAAAGACCATTGCAGACTGTGACTATACCGTGAAGATCCCCATGTACCATGGGGTGGACAGCCTGAATGTGGCAGCGGCCAGCGCCGTGGCCTTCTGGGAACTGCGGCCGAGATAACCGTTGAAAGGAGCAGAACAATGGAAAGGAAAACAAAGCTGCTGGCGGTACGGTGTGTTTCATTGCTATGTGCTGCTTTTTTCGTTGTGTTTGGATCCAATCTGGGGGATAGCCGGTTTTGTCTGGGGGATGAGATCTTTGCTGCTTTGGGCCTTTCTGCCTGGTCAAAGGGAGATCAGGGGCTTCACTATCCCGGTGTGATCGCCATCATTGCGGTGGCATTGTTCTTTTATCTCTTTGCATCCACCACAGGAGACAGGGGGAAAACCATGTCCAGGCTGATCCTGGGAACGGTTTTGGCGGCATACTTTATCAATGCGCTGATTTAAAATTACAAAAATAATGTAGGGCGGGGTCAGAACCCCGCCCTACATGTATTCATATAAGAAGTTATTTGAAGATCCAGTCGGAAAAGCTGCCGTCTTTGTTGACGATGAAAGCCCTGTCAGAGATCTCCGCCAGAGGCTGGTCGGAATAGGCATCAGAGTAGAAATTTTCGCAGTGCGTGATGCCCAGCTGTTCCTTCAGCCGGACAGGCTTTTCCTTGCCATGGCAGTTGAGACCGGTGTATTTGCCGGTGCGGATATCCACCCGGGAAGCCATCAGATGCCGGATGCCGAGCCGGGCGCAGATGGGCTGCAGCAGGAATTCCGGAGAGGCGGAGATGACGATGTCATCCTCCCGCTGCTGTTTGCCGGGATACCAGGGAAAGATCTTGTGTTCATGCCGGTCCCAGAATTCTTCCAGCAGACTTTCGGCATCATAGCCGGTAAAAATCCGGTAGAACCGTTCTTTCATGGCGGTCTTGTCGATGGCCTTCATTCCGTAGTGGCGAACCATGGCCCAGCCCATGGCAGGCAGGAACCGCACCAGAGAAGGGTGCTTTTTCAGGGAGTATTTCAGGAAATCCATGGTGCTGTCACCGGCGTACAGTGTGCCGTCAAAATCGTAAATATTCATAAAGCCTCCCTTACAGATACAAAATGGAGAACATGGCGGCAAGGTAGATACAGCAGAGGATCAGCAGTACCCTGTCGCGGAGCAGTACTTCCACCGGATCTCCATCGGAATCGCCCTCAATATTCAGGCTGTATTTCATCATGATCAGCATGACTACGGGAACGGTGAACACCAGGTACTGACCATAGGCGGCAACGGTGGTATCTGCCATGCTCCACAGAGAATAGAACACCACAGCCAGAGTCAGGCACATATTCATGTTCTTGTCCAGAAATTCCACAGGGTAGGCTTTCAGCACTTTCCGGGTCTCACCGCTGCCCAGCTGCTTCAGTTCATTGCGCCGCTTGCCCAGGGCGAAATAGAAGGCCAGGGCGATGACGGTCAGGTACAGCCAGTTGGAAATCACAATATCAGAAACCAGTGCGCCGTAAAGGATCCGCAGCAGGAATCCGGCCACCAGAATGGTGATATCCACGATGGGAATGTTCTTCAGGCCAAAGCTGTAGGCCAGGTTCAGCAGCAGATACAGCACCAGCAGCGCAGTGGCCACGGGGTGGAAGACCATCAGATTGCATACAGCAGCAAGCACAGCCAGCACAGCGGCCAGAATCCGTGCGTTCCTGATGGAGACAGTGCCGGCGGCAATGGGACGGCGGCACTTGGTGGGATGGCGGCGGTCCTTTTCCACGTCCCGGATATCATTGATGATGTACACCACAGAGGAGATCATGCAGAACGCGGCAAAGCCCAGGAGATCTGCCAGAAATTTCTGCGGATTGAAGATCTGACCGCTGCAGGCCAGGGCGGCAAAGACAAGGATATTTTTGATATAGTGATGGGGCCGCATGAGCTTCAGATACTGCTTCATGGGATACCTCCTTTTAAATGGGATAGTGGGTCAGCAGGAAACTGACCAGCCGCGCAGCGGCAGGAAGATTCACAGCCAGCAGGGCGGCGGTTCCGCCTGCGGTAAGCAGGAACAGAAGGCGGGGCTGGTGCAGGATCCCGCAGAGGCGATCTGCCAGCTGATACAGCAGCACCCAGAAGGCCCAGCCGAAATACAGGGCATAGAGGATCAGACCGTTTTCCTGGGTGCCCCAGCCCAGAAGGATCAGAACGGCGAAGGAGAACAGGATCCACCCGCCGCATACACGGGTGACGGTCTGCTTCCGGTTCAGAAACAGGCTGACAGCGCACAGCACAAGAATCAGGATTCCGCCCGTATGGACGCTTTCCGCCGGAACCAGCTGCCAGGAGATCCTGCCCCATGGGTTGTCGGCAATGACTGCTGCAGGAGAAACGAAGCAGCCGGATACGAAAGCGGTATACTGCAGAAGCTTATCTGTCAGCGTTATCTTTGCACCGGAAAAGGCAGTCAGCTTTTCCACGTTGGATGCAATGTTGAAAATGATATCTGCCCGGCTGAAGGCCAGCAGCACCAGTACGAAGCCCATGGCGTGATCCAGCAGATCACGGAACCAGGCCCGGAACTGCCGTACAGGAGGATGCCGGGAGACCAGCGGCAGCAGGATCACACCGGTAAGCAGGGTGCCGCCGCTGCCCAGACAGGGAAGGACTGCGCCATGACCGTTGCGGCAGAGTGAGAAAAAGAACAGGATCACATAGAAATATGTGAAAACATACTGTTCCATCATCAGACTGAAGAGTATCGTGGGATAAGTGCAGGAAAGCAGCAGGACGAACAGCATCCGCTTTGTTCCGGACAGCCCCAGCATAAGAGCCAGCAGGTAATGTGCCAAAAGCAGGATGCCGATTTGCGGAATGTTCATTAGGAGTGCATGCAGCCGGGGGGCGGCGCTGCACAAACTGCTGAGCAGATAGAAAATGGCGGTAAAAGGTGCGGAGAATACCGCAAACAGAGGCTGACGCAGATCATTTTCCAGATGCGTCAGATCCAGACAGGCATTTTCGTTTACCAGCAGGGGGAAATCTCCGGTGTAGATCACGTCATAAGGATCGGTTTCCAGTGCGAAAATTCCGGTATTCAGGAAGACCCAGCCGGTAAGAAGCAGCAGAACAACCCAGAGCAGAAGATACAGCAGGATCTCTCTCCGGCCCATGTCCCGGAAGACGCCGTTCCGATCCAGAAGGTTCCCCAGGGAATGGAAAAAGCAGGAAAGACAGACAAAAACAAAGGGAACTGCCAGCGCGGCAAGGATCAGAGTGACCGGGGAAGAGACGACCTGATCCATCCGGAATTTGCAGATGCCCAGGGTGCTGAGAGAAATCAGCAGATTCATGGCCCGGTGGTTCTGCCTGCAATGCTTCCCCAGTGCGGGGATGTGGATGGCGATCACTGCTGCAATGGCGATGGCAGCGGCGGCAGCGCAAAGGCTTTCCCTGTTGAGGGGACTTTGCAGCAGGAAGAAGGCTGCGGCGGAGAGGGGAAAAAACCAGTTTTCCTTCAGACAGGAACCGGTGGCAGTATCTCCGAAAAACTGCCGGATCACCCGGATCATCCATCCGGAAAGCCGGTAAAAGGCATAGAAAGCCGCCAGAACGCCTGCGGCGCAGACCACCGGAACAGCAGAGCGGAAGAAACCGGGCAGCCGGTCCAGAATGACTCCGGCCATATAGGAATTGGTCCAGGTGTCCAGGAAGGTAACGGCGCCCACACCATCCAGAACTGCGGCCAGGAGGAAAGCGCCGGCGGGCTGCCGGCCGTTTCCGGGCCCCAGGATCCAGGCAGAGAAGGCCACCGCAGCAAAAATAGCGGCACACAGCAGGAAAGCCAGCTTGCTGATGGTCAGAAACAGGCAAAGGGCTGCGCCGGTGGAGAACAGCAAAAGAAGATTCTGCCGGAGGTATTGCAGCGGGGAATCATAATGCTTGTGGTCCATAAAAACCCCCAAAATGATGATAATAATTTATTATAACACGGACCTGTGGATATTTCCATGTTTTTTCGCTTTTTTTCAAAAGAAAAGCGCACCGCTCAGCGGTGCGCTTCCGGTCAGGATTCATTGACCAGCTTGCCGGTGATGTGTTCGGGCATCAGTCGGAATACCAGCACATTTCTGCCGGATTCCTGGATTTCCCGTTCAATGAAGACAATGTCGTCGGTGTATTTCAGGCTCAGCTGCCGGGTGATATCGATGGCCTGCTGCGGATCCTCCAGGATCTGGATGCGGCCAAAGACGATGACGCTTCTGATATTCAGGGCCCATTCTCCCTCCCGGCGGAAGCCGGAATCCATAACGCAGAAGGAGGCCTTGTCGCAGCTGCGGATGGCATCGATCTTGTGGCCCCGCTTGCCGCAGTGAAAATACAGACAGCCGTCGGCATCATTGTACCAGTGATCCATGGGCAGGCCGTAGGGATAGCCCCCGTCACCCATCAGGGACAGAACGCCCCGGGGCTCGGTTTTCAGCAGCCGGATGCAGTCCTCCGTGGGAAGCTGCTGCTTTTTGCGGATCATATCACGAAACATGGTCTTTCTCCTTTAATGCACCACGTCAAACTGCCAGCGTGCCAGAATTTCTTCCGTGCAGGCATCCAGCAGCCAGGTGTAGGCCTTGCTGATGCCGATGGCATACATATCCTTCAGCTGGATCACATAGCCCTTTTCGTTCTTTCCCAGAGCCACATAGGGCGGTTCCTCCAGGAAAGGAAAAGCTTCCAGCAGGTGTCCGGCAATGGCGGAAATGGCGGACTCGTATTCCTGCGCATCCAGCTTTTTGTGCAGATCATCGCTGGCGTCAGCGAACCAGGCCCAGAAGGCGGCGATCTTTTCCTCCTCCACAGGTACTGCAAAGAACAGCGGATCGGTGCCTGCCAGAATTTTGTCGGTGCTCTTTTTGATGGCTTCATAGGCGGCGGGGGCATGGGCGCTCAGGATGCTCAGACAGGCTTCCACCTGCTCCTTTTCTCCCCGGACAGCGTGGAGGGCGGCCTCCGGTGCGGCCCGGCCGGGGGCATCGGGGCAAAGACTCCGGGAGGTGGTCAGGGCGGCTTCGGCTTCTCCGTACCGGTGCATCATCACCAGACAGGAGGCCAGATTGGTATAGGCAGAGCTCAGGATCAGCTTCTCCTGATCGGAGAGGCCGGTGGCAGTGAAGCAGCCGATGGCAGAGCGGTAGCTGGCCTCTGCCTCATCGTAGGAGCAGGTGTCCAGATGGAATTTGCCTACTTTCAGATAGGGCAGATAGAACTTGTGGCCAAATTCATTGCACTGGGTATACAGGGCCACCATTTCTTCCTTTTTGCCGGCAGTCTCGCAGAACAGACCCATGCAGAACAGGAAGGCAGCCTTGTCCGCTTCGGTGACCAGACGCTTCTGCAGACCGTTCAGCTTCAGCAGAGCCTGAGGCAGATTTTTATTGCTGATGTGATTCAGCGCAGCGCACAGGTGGACCCTTGCCTGATAATCTTCGGCAAAGGCGGGCTTCAGGATGGGGCCGAAGGCCTGCATGTGGACAGCCCAGCTTTTTTTGATCTCCGGACTGTTGAAGCTTTTTTGGGCCAGCTTGTCGGCCATGGAGGTTTTTTTCATAATATCAGCTCCTTTTGAAAGGGATTATAGCAGAGAACGTGGGATTTGTACAGGATAATCAGGGCTCTGTTTTCTGCAGGAAATCATAAAGTCCATCCTCGGACAGCACGCCCCGTTTTAGTTCCGGGGGAAAGGCGCCGGCGGCATCCAGCGTATAGTCGGAAAGCCAGAGCCCGCTGTCCATGTAGGCGGCCAGGATCTGCCGTTCTTCCTGAAGCGCACCGTTTTTGCGGAAGGCTCCGGGCTCTGTCTGCCATGCGCGAAGCAGCTGGTCAAAAAGCGCTTCCATTTTCTTGACGCGCACGGAGGGACTGACAAGCGCAATGCCCAGCTGTCCGGCCAGTTCCCGGAGATAGCACAGATGTCCCTGATTGACACGGCGGTCAGAATGGATGCTCTTTCCATCATCCACAAGCTGATAGTACCGCTGAAACAGCGCGCCGGCCAGCGCGGTATTGCCCTGGCGACCGTGGATCATGGCTTCTTCCAGCAGGATCAGGTGGTCATTCATAACGTCCAGATAGGGATATTTCCGGCGGTGGGCCAGAATGGCTTCCCGGCTGCTGAGCTTGTCGAAGGCAGGAAGAACGGTTTCACGAAGCTGGCGGAGGATATCCTCTGCAATGGCAGCTCCGGGCTGCCGCAGATCGTAGCAGCTTTCTGCTTTTCCTTCCACAGTTCCCAGCCGGGAACGGATATTGCAGTCATATTCGCGATAATACTTTTTGGGGTTCTCCTCCGGGGTGAAGCTGCGCAGCGTACATTCCGGGACCCGGATGCCCAGGTTTACAAACAGCAGATGGGTCTCGCCCCGGTGGCTCGGGCCGGTCTGAAAATGTACTACCTGAGAAATGTCTCCGGATACAAAGCGATGGAGGGTGCGTCCATGCTTTTTGAAGCCCAGGGGTTTCAGAAAGGAATGGATGGCCGTTTCTATTTCGTCCAGCTTTTTTGATGTGTTCAGATCGGGATCGATTTTTCGGGTACCCAGCATGGTGTTCACCTCCGGAAACCATCATATCAAAATCAGGGGAATTTGTACAGTGCTTCAGGCAGCGTGCAGCTTCTGCCGGTCAAGAAGCTTTTCTACGGTAGCTGAGCAGGCGAGCCGGATCAGAGCGGATGAGAGCAGTGATCCCAGAAATACAAGGGGAACTGTGATGAAAAAGAATTTTGTCCTTTGCTGAAAATCGGGAACGAGAGCAGTCAGCTTTGAATAGATACATTGATCGAAGATCCAGGAGGTCAGATAGGCGCCGAGCGCCAGTTCAGAAATCCATGCCAGCAGACCTTTGATCCCCGGATGCAGCCTTTCCGGATTCCATTCCCGGAAAAAGGAAAATACCAGCATAGCCAGCAGGACAATAAATGGGGAGCCATAGTCCTGCCATGGGCCCTCAATAAAGGTATTTCCGTATGAACGGTAGAAATTAAAAAGCCCTGACAGCAGGATCGTCAAGAGGATCATAGCCATACCGGTGCGCGGTTTTAGTCTCAGGGGATGATCCCGCAGATAGCTGCCCAGAAAGAAATAGGTTATGGGATAGAGCATGGTCCACCATTGGGGGACCACAGGATGATATTCGGAGGAAAGACTGGGCCGGATCCACCAGTCCGGGCCTGCGATGGAGAAAATATTCAGCATACCGGGCAGCGCGGTCAGTGCCAGCAGTGTCAGAAGGAGGCTTTGTCTGCGGGCCTGGGTCTCCAGGTGATGGTACAGCGTGTTCAGAAACGGGATCAGCAGATACAGTCCGAGATACATTTCCATGTACCAGGAATAGGGCGCTGTGGTAAAGGAAAAAATGCCGGCGATGGCACCCAATATCGACAGGCCGGTTTGCTGGACCAGCATTTTATACAGTGCGCACAGGAAACTGGCGGCGACATAAATGAAAATGGGTTTGCACAGCTTCAGATAGTAAACCGGGGACGGGATACTGACCCGGTTGAGAAAGCCGGTCAGCATGATAAACAGCGGTACGCAGATCATGAAACTGCAGCGCAGGATGACCGGCATCAGCATGGAAATGCCGACCACCGGTTCCTCATAAAACCCGGTGTTGAGGAAGAAATGAACAGAGATGACGCAGAACAGCGCAATACACCGGATAAGATCCAGCGACGGATCGCGCGGTTTGTTGTTTCCCATATAGAGACCTCCCCTGACCATATTAAAAGCATGATATCAAAAACCGTATAAAAAAGATAGGGGGCATTTCGGCCCCCGGTAATGAATTTTGTCTGCCGTCTCCGGTGGGGTCCTGGGTGGATGGGCGTTTGGGAGATGACGGTTAGAGCCCGCAGGGGCGATCAGCGATTGTCCGTCATGTGGCGGCATCCAGCATATTCTCTATAAAAATCCCGTACCCCTTCGTCGGACTGTTCACCGGCACGTGTGTAATACGCTGATACCCACTAAATTACGGCTCGTTACGATACTTCTCTACCAATGCATTGAACTGGGCCACGTACTTATCCAGCCGCTTTTGATGCTGCGGTAAATCCAATCCCGGCTTACGGAAACCGCAGACCCGGACATCATTCAGCATTGCATCTTCTTTATTGTAAGCGCAAAGACATTTGCCGGACAAATTAGGATATTTGGCAACAATCCATGCAATTTCTTCTGTGGTTAACATTCCTGCGTCAAAATCAAATCGCTCCAATGCAGGTATAGATTTGAGTGGATCCAAACTTTTGTTGTTCAATCGGATATTGTTCAGCCACAAATGCTTTAACGCAGGCATACCCGCAAAGCATTCCAACGATTCCATTGGGTAATTATTAAAAATGCTGCCTGAGAAGCAAACGGTTTCCATCACATTTGAGGTCATCAACAGATCCGGCTTCAGGGTCATCTTTTTTGCATCACTAATACTTATCGTTCTTAAAGAGGTGTTTTTGCTGAAATTCCATAGCTTATCTGACCGAATATTCCAATATAGACTTACTTCTTCCAGATTCTCCAAATCTTCAAGGGGAGAAAAATCCTGGATCAGCTGACATTTGAAAAAGGAAAGATAGCGATATGTTTTTCCATAGTTCTGGACAAAGTATTCCAGACTCTGCTGATTCATGCCGCTAATTTCCAAAATTTCCGGATGCTTTCCAGTAGACATTTCGTAATCCACATCGTCCGGTGTCATACAGCAGGGAGAAAGTGCATCTCCTTTGATACTTTCAGGACGGGAGATAAATAAGCGTTTCGGGGTATCACTTACATGAATAAAGAACTCATCATTTTTTGCCATGTATTTCTTCTCCATTTTTTCTTTATCATATCACAAAAAACTCAAAACACAAGAAGGAAGGCGGGAGTAAGCCCCCCGCCCTACGATTATCCTACTGCATCCAGCATATTTTCAATGAAAATGCCGTATCCGGTATCCGGGGAATTCACCAGCACGTGTGTGTATTGATGATACCCACAAAACCGTTAAATTTTAGGAAGCCGAGGATACAGGTCAATTACGATTTCGCCATCGGCTCCCTTATAGTAATCAATCTTTTCAAGAATGACCTTTAACAGTTCGTTGCGTTCGGTATTGGTCATGTGGTCATAGCTGGCAAGCAGTTCTTCCGTCTGAGGGATCAGGTTGGCTTTCTGCTGCTGGCTTGCTTCCAGTCTGGCAATGAACTCTTTCCGTTCGGTTCTCTGAGCATCAATCTCGTCGAGCTGAGTGGTCAGCTTCATCCGTCTGGTCTGGAACATATCGAGCGTGTAGACACCCTGTTCCACAAGGTCAAAAGCGTTATCAAGCTGAGCGGAGATCTTTTTGTAATCTTGATCCA
>JAFQTF010000036.1 GCA_017409205.1 Oscillospiraceae bacterium
AAGACCGGCGAGCGTATGGTCGGTCAGGTGGCAAAGCGTCAGGCTGTCACCAACGCTGACCGCACCGTGGCTTCCATCAAGCGCCACATGGGCGAAAACTATCACGTTTCCATCGACGGCAAGGGCTACACTCCCCAGGAGATCAGCGCCATGGTGCTGCAGAAGCTGAAGGCTGACGCCGAGAGCTACCTGGGCCAGACCATCACCGAGGCCGTCATCACTGTCCCCGCTTACTTCTCTGACGCCCAGCGTCAGGCCACCAAGGACGCCGGCAAGATCGCCGGTCTGGAGGTCAAGCGTATCATCAACGAGCCCACCGCTGCTGCTCTGGCTTACGGCCTGGACAAGGAGACCGAGCAGAAGATCATGGTCTACGACCTGGGCGGCGGTACCTTCGACGTTTCCATCCTGGACATCGGCGACGGCATCATCGAGGTTCTGGCTACCGCCGGCGACACCCGTCTGGGCGGCGACGACTTCGACCAGAGAATCATGGATTACCTGGTTGCCGAGTTCAAGAAGGCCGAGGGCATCAACCTGGCCAGCGACCGCGTTGCCATGCAGCGCCTGAAGGAGGCTGCCGAGAAGGCCAAGATCGAGCTGTCCGGCATGACCACTACCAATGTGAACCTGCCCTATATCACCGCTGACGCTACCGGCCCCAAGCACCTGGACGTGACCATCTCCCGCGCCAAGTTCAATGAGCTGACCGCTGATCTGGTGGAGCGCACCATGAAGCCCGTCCGTCAGTCCCTGTCCGATGCCGGCCTGAAGGCTTCCGACCTGGATAAGGTTCTGCTGGTCGGCGGCTCCACCCGTATCCCCGCCGTTCAGGACGCTGTCAAGTCCATCACCGGCAAGGAAGGCTTCAAGGGCATCAACCCCGATGAGTGTGTTGCTCTGGGCGCTGCCATCCAGGGCGGTGTTCTGACCGGCGACGTGCAGGACATCCTGCTGCTGGACGTGACTCCCCTGTCCCTGGGCATTGAGACCATGGGCGGCGTGTTCACCAAGCTGATCGAGCGCAACACCACCATCCCCACCCATAAGAGCCAGATCTTCTCCACCGCCGCTGACGGCCAGACCTCCGTTGAGGTCCATGTCCTGCAGGGCGAGCGCGAGATGGCTGCCTACAACAAGACTCTGGGCCGCTTCCAGCTGGGCGGCATTGCTCCCGCTCCCCGTGGCGTGCCCCAGATCGAAGTCACCTTCGATATCGATGCCAACGGCATCGTCAAGGTTTCCGCCAAGGACCTGGGCACCGGCAAGGAGGCCAACATCTCCATCACTGCTTCCACCAACCTGAGCCAGGAGGACATCGACAAGGCTGTCCGCGAGGCTGAGCAGTATGCTGCTGAGGACAAGGCCCGCAAGGACGAAGTGGATACCCACAACGCTGCTGACCAGGTGATCTACCAGACCGAAAAGACCCTGAATGAGCTGGGCGACAAGATCTCCGCTTCCGAAAAGTCTGAGATTCAGGCTGCTGTTGATAACCTGAAGGAAGTCAACAAGGGCACCGACATTGCTGCCATCAAGGCTGCCACCGATGCTGTCCAGCAGGCCTTCTACAAGGTCAGCGAGAAGCTGTACCAGCAGGCAAATCCCCAGGGCGGCGCACAGGGCGGTTACCAGCCCCAGGGCGACGACGGTGTGGTTGACGCCGACTACGAGTCTGTCGACTAATCTAACCCATAAAAGGGGCAGCAAAATCGCTGCCCCTTTTTTGAAGTATTATAAGATGAGGTAACATCCATGCAGGGAATGACAAAAAGAGAACTTCAGGTCACCGATCTGAATGAGATCCGGGAGATTCTGGATACTGCAAAAGTGCTGCATCTGGGCCTGGCAGTGGACAACGAGCCTTATGTTGTCCCCCTGAATTATGGCTATACCATGGAGGACGGAAAGCTTACACTGTATCTGCATGGCGCCAACCAGGGTAAAAAGCTGGATATGATCCGCGCCAACCCCAATGTGTTTTTTGAGCTGGACTGCGGCCGGATGCCCTTTGAGGGCAAGGTCCCCTGCCAGTACGGCATGGTCTATTCCTCTGTCATGGGCCGGGGCACCGCCCGGATCGTGGAGGATGTGGAGGAAAAGATGCAGGCCATGACCATCCTGATGAAGACTCAGACGGGAAAGGACTTTTCTTTCAATGAACGTCTGGTCAGTATCGTTGCGGTGATCCGTATCGATGTGTCGGAATATACCGCAAAACATCGTCCCCTCCCAGAAAAATTGAGGTGAGTATATGGCAGAAAACAAACGCGATTATTATGAGGTGCTGGGCGTTGAAAAGAGCGCCAGCGCCGATGAGATAAAGAAGGCTTACCGCAAGGCCGCCATGAAGTACCATCCCGACCGCAACCCCGGCGACAAGGAAGCCGAGGCCAAGTTCAAGGAGGTGGGCGAGGCATACGAGGTGCTGTCCGATGAGGGCAAGCGCTCCCGCTATGACCAGTTCGGCTTTGCCGGTGTGGATCCCAACTACGGCGCCGGTGCCGGCGGCTATGGCGGTGGCTTCGGAGGCGGTTTTGGCGGCTTCGGTGATTTCGGCGATATCTTCAGCGAGTTCTTTGGCGGCGGCAGCACCCGTGGCGGCGCCCGGGAAAATGCACCCCGCCGGGGCGAGAATATCATGACATCTCTGGAGCTGACCTTCGAGGAGGCGGCCTTCGGCTGTGAAAAGGAAGTTGCCACCCCCAGAATCGAGAACTGTTCCGTCTGTAACGGCTCCGGCTCTGCCGATGGCGTCATTGAGACCTGCTCCCAGTGCCGCGGTACCGGTCAGGTGCGCACCGTGCAGAACTTTATGGGCATGCAGATGCAGTCCACCGCGGCCTGTCCCCAGTGCTCCGGCCGGGGCAAGATCATCAAGAATCCCTGTACCACCTGTAAGGGCAAGGGCAAGGTCCGCCGTACCAACCGGGTAAAGGTGAAGATCCCTGCCGGTGTGGATGCTGGGCAGAGTGTCCGCGTCCGCAGCGAAGGCTCCGTGGGCGTCAACGGCGGTCCCAACGGCGACCTGCTGGTGGAGGTCTACATCAAGCGCCATCCCATCTTCCAGCGGGAGGACCGGGATGTGCTGTGCGAGGTGCCCATTTCCTTCACCCAGGCGGCGCTGGGCGCAAAGATCCAGGTGCCCACGCTGGATGGCAAGGTGGAGTATGAGATTCCCGAAGGCACCCAGACCGGCAGAGAATTTATCCTGCGGGAGAAGGGTATCCCGGAAGTGAACAATCCCCGCCGCCGGGGCAACCACCGGTTCACTGTGGTGGTGGAGACACCCACCAGACTGACCAAGGAGCAGAAGGATCTGCTGCGGCAGCTGGATGAAACACTGGTTCAGGCCGAGACTCCCAAGATCAAGAAGTTCTTTGAAAATCTGAAGGATTTCTTCGACTAAAATCAGAAAATCCCCGGAAGGAAATTCCTTCCGGGGATTTTTGCTGTGTCCGGCGTCCGCGGCAGCGGAAAAATGGCAGGCGGTACCGCCTGCCGGAAACTATTATTTTCCCTTTTCCTCCTCGGGGGTGAAATCCAGCGTGATCTCCTTCAGACTGGTGCGCAGCTGAGTAAACTGAACACCGGCAGACATCATCATCCGCTTGGAGGCCAGGGTGGACATGGAGTCGGCATACTTGTCGGAGAGGTAGTAGACCTCCTTCACGCCGCTCTGAATGATGGCTTTGGCACATTCGTTGCAGGGGAACAGGGCCACATACAGCTTGCTTCCCCGCAGATCCCGGCCGTTGGCGTTGAGAACGGCGTTCAGCTCGGCGTGGACAACGTAGGGATATTTGGTCACTTCGCCCTCCCGCTCCCAGGGATATTCGTCATCGGAGCAGCCCTTGGGCATGCCGTTGTAGCCGGTGGAGATGATGATATTGTCCTGAGAAACGATGCAGGCGCCCACCTGCGTATTGGGATCCTTGCTGCGCTTGGCTGCCAGCATGGCGATGCCCATGAAATATTCATCCCAGTTGATGTAATCCTGCCGTTTCATAGTGGTTTCCTCCCGCGGTTTTTCTTTTAGTTTACTGTATTCCGACAGGAATTGCAAGAAGAAAGAATCGTGAGGAAAAGGATCGTCTCTCTTGGTTGCAATGGCTTTTCATCCATCTGGTGATCGCAATGACAGGAACTGTCCATCCTTGGTGGCCTCTGTCGTTACGGCTGTGCGAAACCATCATTCATCTGCCGCCGTCTTCAGAAACAGGGCAGCACCTGCGGTGCTGCCCTGCTGCATGTTTCATTTGTTACCCGTCTTTTTTCTCTGCATTCAGGGGATCCACCACAATGGTGGCATAAGGATTGGCAATGACGGTTTTATAGGTGTGATAGATCACCATACCGGGTTTGCCGTTGGGGATCTTTTTCACCTGCTTCACAGTGGTCACATCCACGGGAATATTCTGGCCGCCGCTGGTCTCGGAGTAGTAGGCTGCCAGCTGGGCTGCCTGGGTGACGGTGTCATCCGGCGGGGTGGTGCCGCCGCAGGAGATGATAACATGGCTGCCGTGCACCTTGCTGGCATGGCACCAGATATCGTCCTTGCGGGCCAGACGGAAGGTCAGCTCGTCATTCTGCCGGTTGTTCCGGCCCACATAGATGGGGTAGCCGTCAGTGGACTCAAACCGCATGGGCTGCAGCTTTGCGGCCTTCACCTTTTTCCGGCCGGACTCCGGCCGGAGATAGCCACCATCCTGCAGTTCCCGCTTGATCTCTTCCAGTTCCGCATCGGTCTGAGCCCGGTTCAGTTCTTCCAGCACACTTTTCAGATAGTGCAGCTCGTTTTCACCAAGCTCGATCTGCCTTGTCAGCTCCTTTTCTGCATTTTTCATGCGGGCATAGTCCTTGTAGAACTTTGCGGCATT
This sequence comes from Oscillospiraceae bacterium, assembly GCA_017409205.1. Lineage (GTDB taxonomy): Bacteria > Bacillota > Clostridia > Oscillospirales > Oscillospiraceae > Faecousia. The sequence continues at coordinate 4,881 of JAFQTF010000036.1, forward strand.
CTGCTGAGGGGAGAGAATGGGGGAGATGGGGATGTCGATGACCTTCATTTCCTCATCGTAAAAGTCCTCGCACTGCACCATAGTCTGTCCCTTCACGATCCTGTGGATATTGGCAGTGACGATATCGCCCAGCTGACGCAGCCGCTCCCGGTCATAGGTGGCGGCGAGTTCCTTTTCCTGAATGGCCAGCTTACGGGTCAGACGGGTGCAGAGGTTCTGCACGGTTTTCCGGACAGCCTGGCCTTTCTGGCGCATAGCATCTTTCCGGTCACGGACGGTGTAGTAGATATCCAGCAGCGTCCCGAAGGAGTCGGCTTCTTTGCACGCACCGTACTGCCGGATGGGGCAGAAGGCAAACTGCTTCGGTGTGCCGTCGGGCAGGGCATAGTAATAAGGCCGGGGATGGTTCAGATGCTCCGTAAAGAACAGCCGGAGCTTTTCGGCGACAGCGTCCACATTCAGCAGATCGATCCGGACATCCGTATCACCGCCGGCAAACAGCGCAGCCTCCCGGCAGACCAGAGGAGACAGGCCGCCGAAGGTGTCCATCAGCCGGTCGGCCAATACATCTGCGCCCGGGGCAGAGAGAAAGGCCGCATAATCCACAGGCTCCATGGGATTTTGCTTTGTGACGGCCTCCGGCTCCTGATAGTTGAGGCCCGGCAGCGCAGCCCGTTTGGCGCTTTCGTCCAGACCGATCCGCCGCAGACAGTCGATGATCCGGCCTTCGGGGGACAGCAGATACAGGTTGCAGGTCCTGCCCATCAGCTCGGCCACCAGTCGTTTCTGAACGGGGAAACCCATTTCGTCAGTGCAGTCAAAAGTGAAGGTGGCGGCGCGCTCCATGGGCGGCTGGGAGATATCGCTGAGCTTTGCGCCCATGAGATGCTTGCGCAGCAGCATGCAGAACATGGGTGGCTCAGCCGGATTTTCCGGGGAGGCAGTGGTCAGGTGGAGCCGGGGAGCGGTGGGGTTGGCGGCGAAAAGCAGCTTTCCCCGGTGTTCCCGGCTGTGCATCTGCAGGATCAGTGTGTCACGGCTGGGCTGGTGGATCTTGTCGATCCGGGCGCCAATGCAGGTTTCCCGGACTTCCTCCAGCACAGCGGACAAGAAAAAGGCATCAAAGGCCATGTGTTACCTCCATAGTGGTATAAATGATCGATTATCTTAGCAAAGAGATGTTACTTTCTTGTCTCCGAACAAGAAAGTAACCAAAGAAGTCGTCTTAAGGGGGACTTTGCAAAAGCCGTCCCCCTTAAGAAGCCCCCTCCTGTGCTGGCAGGCCGGCAAATTTTAACACGGAGGCGGGAATGTACCGATTCCCGCCCATCCGTCCTCAGTACCACCCCATTTGGGCAGAAATCGGGACATTTCTGCCCAAATCAGGATCCAGGTTAAGGTGCTCCGGCGCCTGTGGCGTTGCAGCCGGGGGATTCACAAGGGGACGGCTGGGGCGCGCGGGAGCACGACTTACAGGACCCCTTGTGCCTGCTCCTTTTGGTACTTTTCTTGCAGAAGCAAGAAAAGTACAGGCAGAACCTTCGTAAGCGAAACGATCATTTATGCTTCCATTACCAGTTTGAACAGTTCGTTGATCCGGTCGGTCTGGCCTGCCAGGTACAGGGCGCCGAACAGGGCTTCCAGGCCGGTGGCTTTGGCATATTCTGCCGGGGTGCAGGATTTGGGCACTGCGTGAACATGGGAATTCTTTCCCCGGCGGTACCAGCTCAGCTCCTCCTCCGTCAGATGGGGCAGCAGCTTGTCCATAAAAGCGGCCTGGGCGGTGGCTTTCACCATGTTGATCGTGTCCCGGTGGAGATTGCCCACATTTTTGCCGCCTCTGGCACAGAGATAGCCCCGGCACAGGATCTCAAAAACGCAGTCACCCATGTGGGCCAGACCCAGATTGGAGATGGCATTGATCTCCTGCCTGCTCAGATTCATTTTGAAATAGTTTTCCATACGTTACCCCGGTTTACAAGGAATTGGGCCGCAAAGCCCGTGAAAAGGCCTGTGATGATGCTGATGACGATCATCACCGGCAGGTAGATGACAATGGAGGGCGTACCCAGCAGAAGCATGGCCATGGCCATCTGGCCGATGGAATGGGCCACTGCGCCGAGACAGCCGGCCACCCAAAGCTGATTCGGTTTCAGGATCCTCCGCAGGAGAATGGTGACGCCAATGGCACAGGCGCCGCCGGCTGCGGAATAAAAAATCGTGCTGAAGTTTCCGGCAAAGACAGCTCCCAGAAAGATCCGGGCAGCCAGCACCAGCGCGCCGTCCTTTGGCCCCAGGGCAAACACGGCGAACACCGTAACGATGTTGGCAAGACCCAGCTTTACGCCCGGCAGGGGGACGGGGGAGGGGATCTGGGCTTCCACCATGAAAATGGTCAGGGCAATGGCGGTCAGCAGGCCCAATACGGCGAGTTTTCTGGTTTTCACGGCGATCTCCTCCTTTTATAATAGTATACCATATCAAATTTTCCGCCGGTTGTAAAGTAACTAATATTTCAGAAACCGGCGCAGCTTCTGTTCCGCTCTATGGAGCGTCCGGTGGACGGTGCTGCGGTGAACGCCCCGGCGGCGGGCGATCTCAGAGATCCGCAGCTCCTCAAAATAGTATGCTTCCAGGGTTTTCTGCTCCAGCTCGGTCAGCTCCTCTTCCATGACCCGGTACAGACGCTGCAGCTGAATCTCCCTGGACAGGTTTCGCCCGGTTTCCTCGTCATACAGTATATTTCTCATTGCGCCAGTACCCCCGGTCATAATAGTGGGCTGTCAGGTCTGCCAGTTCGTTCATTTGCGTCAGGATGGGTGTCAGCACAGCAAGCCGGCGCTGCAGATTCCATTTTTCCTCCGGGTCGTCCGTGTTGCGGAGCTGGATCCGGATATCGTGCATCCGGATCCGCAGCAGCCGGGCGGAGGCTTCGTACTCCGCGCTCAGTTCAGCAAGGGTCATGGCAGTCTCCTTTCGCACCGCAGGCAGAGCAGGCTGGGGGCATAGCATTCGCCGCCGCAGAGGTTACAGTATTTCCGGGGAACGGTGGCCTGCAGATCAAGAAATAAAACCGGTTCAATGATGTTCATACAGATTCCTCCTTGGTTTCCTTTTAAAATCAGTATACCGGTCGAAAAACGCCTTGCCATCGATTTTTGCGGCTGACCGGATTCACGGGATTTTGCACAGCGTCTGTGATAAAGTGCAGATAAATAAATGACCGTTTCGTTTACAAAGCGGCGAAGCTGTAATACCTTCCCCCCGGGAGAAGTGTCAGACACTCCTGTGCCACAGAGATCTTTACAAGATAAGCGATCCTTTATCTGGTGATCTGTATTTTCTGCTTCCCATTTTCCTTGTCTTGGGGTATGATAGGAAAAAAAGGAGGGAGCGCATGGACGATCTGTATTTTATGGAGGAAGCCCTGAAGCTGGCAGCGGAGGCGGCAGCGGAAGGGGAGGTGCCGGTAGGCTGCGTTATCGTCCGGGGAGACGAGATCGTGGGACGGGGCCGGAACCGGCGGGAAAAGGACAGAACTGCCCTGGCCCATGCGGAAATCGAGGCCATCGGTGAGGCCTGCCACAATCTGGGAGGCTGGCGGCTGTGGGAATGTACCCTGTATGTGACCCTGGAGCCCTGCCCCATGTGTGCCGGGGCCATCATCAACGCCCGGATCCCCCGGGTGGTCTACGGTGCGGACGACCCCAAATGCGGCGCCTGCGGCGGCGTGTGCAGCCTGTTTGATATGGCTTTCAACCACCATCCGAAGGTGGAAAAGGGTATTCTGGAGGAGCAGTGCGCTGCACTCCTGACGGAATTTTTCAGAAATCTGCGGATCGAGCTGCGCAGCCGGCCCAAGTGGAAGAAGCGGACGGAGGCATGATCGGAAAGGGGAGTGGACATGGATCTGCAGCAGCGGACAAGAAGATTCGGCGCATTTGTGATCCTGTGTGCTGTACTGATGCGGCTGCTTGCCGATGGCGTGCCCCGAAAACTGCTGCAATGGGTGACGGCAGAGGAACAGCTTCCGTTCCTGATATATCTAGAAACCGGACGGAATGTCCGGTTTTCTGATTCTTCGGAGGGTTTTCTGGGATTTTTCCGGGAATCTCCGGCACCCTGGACAGAAGAGAGACCCCGGTTTGCAGCGGAAGATGCGGAAAACTTGCAGATCCACAATTCCAGCAGGCTCCGGCCGGATCCGGAGGAACTGCTCCTTCGGCCACTGGAGTGGGATCTGACGGGTGCCGGCCCCACAGTGCTGATCCTTCACACCCATGCCACGGAGAGTTATACGAAGGCGGGAGAAGCTTATGCAGAGTCCTCTGCCTACCGTACCCTGGACGAGGGATACAATATGCTGTCCATCGGGGATGTGGTGACGGAAATGCTGGAAAAAGGAGGCATTTCCGTCCTCCATGACCGGCAGCTCCATGATTATCCCTCGTATAACGGCTCCTATGTCCACGCAAGACATACAATCTCGGAACTGCTGCAGGAGAATCCCACGGTACAGCTGGTGCTGGATCTTCACCGGGATGCGGCGGCGGAGGGGAATGACCAGCTTCGTACCGAGGCGGTGGTGGAGGGAGCGCCCAGCGCCCAGCTGATGTTTGTGGTGGGAACCGATGCATCGGGGCTGCCCCACGGAGGATGGAAGGACAACCTCGCTCTGGCGTTGAAGCTGCAGATACAGCTGGAGCGTCAGGCCCCCGGCATCACCCGTCCGGTCAATCTCAGGACCCAGCGGTTTAATCAGGATTTAAGTCCCGGCGCACTGATCGTGGAGGTGGGAGCCACCGGAAACACACGGCAGGAGGCGCTCACTGCGGCGCAGCAGCTGGCAGAGGCGGTGCTTGCGCTTGCCCATGGGGCGCAAATTCAATAGCGGACCCCGGCGGCAGCTTTGCCGCCGGGGATTTTGTGTTGTACCGGGACTTTGACCCTCTTTACAATGACATGATGGCCGGCAGCCGGATGCAAAGCCAGTGCGATCAGGGAAAAGGATCATTTGTAAACCGACACATATTTCGATGTCGATTCCGTTTATTTGTATCGATAGAAAAACATTCTATAAAAATTTTTAGTGAAATTGACAGATTGATATGGACAAATCGAGTGAAATGCGTTATTATATGTGGTGGATAATGCGGTAATATCCGTGAAAAATGAAAGAGGTGAAGTATTATGGCGTTTTCTTTTTTCGGAGGGGTCCATCCCAAAGAAAATAAAATTGCCAGGGATGTGGCCATTCAGGAATTCCCCGAACCGGATATTCTGGTGATCCCCATGTCCCAGCACATCGGCGCCCCCTGTAAGCCCCTGGTCAAGAAGGGCGATCTGGTCACTGTCGGTCAGAAGATCGGTGACAATCAGGGCCTGTGTGTTCCCGTCCATGCTTCCGTTTCCGGTAAGGTTAAGTCCGTGGAAATGAAAGCCCACACCAGCGGCACCACCGTCATGAGCGTGGTCATCGAAAATGACCATCTGGGCACTCTGTGCGAGACTGTGAAGCCCCGTACCCAGGAGGAAGTGGATGCACTGACTCCCGAGGAACTGATGAACATCATCCGCGAAGGCGGCATCGTCGGCATGGGCGGCGCTACTTTCCCCACCCATGTGAAGCTCTCTTCCGGTCTCGGCAAGGTGGACACCATCATTGTCAACGCCGGCGAATGTGAGCCCTACATTACCTCCGACGACCGTATCTGCCGGGAAATGCCCGCTGAGCTGATCTCCGGTCTGAAGGTGGTCATGAAGATCCTGGGTCTGAACACTGCCCATATCGCCATCGAGGACAACAAGCCCGAGGCTGCCAAGGCTCTGCAGGCTCAGCTGTCTGCCGCTGACGGCATCACCGTGGACGTTCTGCCTGCCAAGTACCCCCAGGGCGCTGAAAAGCAGATGATCTACGCTGTCACCGGTCGGGAAGTTCCCTCCGGTGGTCTGCCCGCCGCTGTGGGCTGCGCTGTGTTCAATGCAGCAACCTGCAAGGCCATCCATGATGTGGTCTACAACGGCATGCCTCTGATCAAGCGCGTTGTCACCGTTTCCGGCGACATCGTCATGGAGCCCAAGAACCTGATCGTTCCTGTGGGCACCAGCTTCAATGATCTGATGGAAGCTGTCGGCACCTCCGAGAATCCCTACAAGGTCCTGTCCGGCGGCCCCATGATGGGCGCTGCTCTGTATGACCTGTCCGCCCCCACCATCAAGGGCGTCAATGCCGTTACCATTCTGGGCCGGAAGAACAAGTATGCTGTCGAAGATTCCCGCTGCCTGCGCTGCGGCAAGTGCATCGACGCATGCCCCATGAAGCTGATGCCTGTTCTGATGTACAAGGCACTGCAGTCCGGCGAAGTGGAAGAGATGAAGGCCGTCAACATGATGGACTGCATCGAGTGCGGCTGCTGCGCTTACACCTGCCCCGCCAGCGTGCCTCTGGTTCTGGCTTTCCGTTCCGGTAAGCAGATCCTGCGCAACGCTGCCGCTGCAGCAAAGAAATAAGGAGGTGGAAGTCTAAATGGCACAGATGAAGTATTTTTATGAGCTGACGATTTCCAGCTCTCCCCACGTTCATTCCCCCGTTACCACCCAGACCATCATGCGGGACGTTCTGATCGCCCTGGCTCCTGCTCTGGTTGGCTCCGTGGTCTTCTTCGGCTTCCGGGCACTGACCGTTACTCTGGTTTCTGTCGCTGCCTGTATGCTCTGGGAGTGGGCCTACTGCAAGGTGATGAAAGTCAACAACAAGGTCTATGACCTGTCTGCCGCTGTCACCGGCGTGCTGCTGGCTTTCGTCTGCCCCGTCACCATTCCTTACTGGACCATCATCCTGGGCGCATTCTTTGCCATCGTTCTGGTAAAGATGCTCTTCGGCGGTCTGGGCCGCAACATCGTCAACCCCGCTCTGGCCGGCCGTGCCTTCATGTTCAGCTGGCCTGTGCTGATGAGCACCTGGGTCAAGGTGGGCTTTGAGAACGCTGCCAGCCCCTTCGGCGCTGCTGACGTTGTCACCGCTGCTACCCCCATGGGCAATCTGCATGCCGGTATCCTGCCCGAGACCTCCATCATGGAGTCCTTCTGGGGCAATGTCGGCGGCTGCATCGGCGAGACCTCCGCTGCCCTGCTGCTGGTTGGTTTTGTCTACCTGCTGATCCGCAAGGTCATCACCGCCCGGATCCCTCTGGCCTTCATCGGCACCGTGGCTGTTCTGACCTTCCTGTTCCCCATGGGCAACGCCCGTATTGACTGGATGCTGTACCACCTGTTCAGCGGCGGTCTGATGCTGGGTGCCATCTTCATGGCTACCGACTATGTCACCTCTCCCCTGACCAAGCTGGGTCAGATCGTTTACGGCATCGGCTGCGGCGCCCTGACCGTGCTGATCCGTTACTTCGGCGGTTATCCCGAAGGTGTTTCCTACGCCATCCTGTGCATGAACTGCTGCGTGGTTCTGCTGGATAGAATCGGCCGTCCTGTGAAGTTCGGCGCACCCAAGAAGGAGGCGGCGAAATAATGAAGACTGAATCCAATGTCATGTACATCGCTCGTCTGGCTGTTACCCTGCTGCTGATCACCTCCGTGGTGGCACTGGCACTGGCCGGCGTCAACGCTGTCACCGCACCCGCAATCGCAAAGCTCACCGCTGAAAAGACCCAGGCTGCCATCCAGGCTGTCCTGCCCGGCGGCGGTGAGGAAATGTCTGATCTGCCTGCTGTGGACTATGAAGGCGCCGATCTGGTGTCCAAGGTCTACAAGGGCGAAAACGGCTATGCCATCGAAGTCACCCCCGGCGGCTTTGACAATACCATCACCATGATGGTCGGTGTTGACACCGAGGGCAAGGTTCTGGGTATCTCCATCATCAAGCACACCGAGACTGCCGGTCTGGGCGCTGTCGCCGCTGCCGGTACTCCCGCAGGTGAAAGCTTCCGCGGCCAGTTTGTTGGCCAGTCCGGCTCCGTTGCCGTCACCAAGGACGGCGGCGCCATGGACGCCATCACCGGTGCAACCATCACCTCCCGGGCCATCTGTGTCGGCGTCAATGCCGCTCTGGCCTGTGCGGCAACTCTGGGTTAAGGAGGCAGCATTATGAATTTTAAGAAACAGTTTAATGAAGGCCTTCTGACCAAGAACCCCGTTACCGTTCAGCTGCTGGGTATGTGCTCCACTCTGGCTATCACCACCAGCCTGTTCAACGGCATCGGCATGGGTCTGGCCGTTACCATCATCACCATTTGCTCCAACGTTCTGATCTCCGCTCTGCGGAAGGTCATTCCTTCTCAGATCCGTATCGCAGCCTACATCACCATCATTGCAGGCTTCGTTACCATGGTCGACCTGTTCCTGCAGGCTTACATCCCTGCTCTGGCTGAAAGCCTGGGCGTGTTCATCCCCCTGATCGTCGTTAACTGTATGGTTCTGGGCCGTGCCGAAGCATTTGCTTCCAAGAACGGTGTCCTGGCCTCTGCTGTTGACGGTCTGTGCCAGGGCATCGGCTACACCGTGGCTCTGGTGGTCGTCTGTGTCGTCCGTGAGCTGCTGGGTTCCGGCACCTTCGGCGGCGGCCTGCTGGGCCCCGGCGGCGCAGGTATCACCATCATTCCCCAGCCCTTCCCCGCCATGCAGATGGTCATGCCCGTGGGCGGCTTCCTGATCCTGGGTGTCGTCCTGGCCGGCAATCAGTGGCTGATGAAGTATCTGGAGAAGAAGAATAAGAAGAAGGAGGCTGCTAAGTAATGGCTGGAGAGATCTTAGGTATCATCATTGCTGCCATCCTGAGCCAGAACTACATTCTGGTCAAGTTCTACGGCATCTGCCCCTTCATGGGCGTTTCCAAGAAGATCGACACCGCTCTGGGCATGGGCATGGCCGTTACCTTCGTTATGGCCCTGGCTTCCTTCGCCTGCTGGCTGGTGTATAACTTCCTGCTGATTCCTCTGAACCTGGTCTATATGCAGACCGTGGCCTTCATTCTGGTCATCGCTTCCATCGTGCAGGTGGTGGAGATGTTCCTGAAGAAGATGGTCCCCGCTCTGTATAAGGCTCTGGGCGTGTTCCTGCCCCTGATCACCACCAACTGCGCCGTTCTGGGCGTGGTTCTGGTCAACGTTCAGGAAGGCTACGATCTGCTGCTCAGCGTCCTCAATGGCGTTGCCGGCGGTATCGGTTTTACCATCGCCATCGTGCTGTTTGCCTCCGTCCGTGAGCGCGTCAACAAGAGTGACTGCCCCGAGTCCTTCAAGGGCTACCCCATCACTCTGATCGCTGCCGGTCTGCTGGCTCTGGCATTCATGGGCTTCTCCGGCCTGAGCATCACCTAAGGAGGGCAACATAATGGATATTTTAGTTGCGATTTTAGTTCTGGGCGGTCTGGGTCTGGCCTTCGGTCTGATCCTGGCAGCCGCTTCCAAGGTCTTCTATGTGGAGACCGATCCCCGTCTGGATAAGCTGAATGAGTGCCTGCCCGGCGCAAACTGCGGCGGCTGCGGCTATGCCGGCTGCGGCGCTTATGCAGAAGCTGTTCTGAAGGGCGAAGCCCCCATCGGTGCCTGCGCCTCCGGCGGTAACGAGTGCGCTCAGGCCATGGCTGCCATCATGGGCGTCAAGGCAGAGGCCGTTACCCGCAAGGTGGCTCTGGTCCGCTGCTCCGGCGAGCGTACTTACGACAAGGACGGCAACCTGACCAAGGGCTCCAAGATCAAGGCTGAGTACGAAGGCTTCAAGGACTGCCTGGCTGCCTCCAAGGTTGGCGGCAACGGCCCCCTGTCCTGCAAGTACGGCTGCCTGGGCTTCGGCTCCTGCACCAAGGCCTGTAAGTATGGCGCTATCTCCGTCAAGAACGGTGTTGCCGTTGTCGACGAGGATCTGTGCGTTGGCTGTATGGCCTGTGCCGCTGCTTGCCCCCGTAACCTGATCATCCCCGTGGAACCCGGCCGGAACGTGGTCATCGCCTGTAACTCCATGGCCAAGGGCGCTGTCACTACCCGTGGCTGTACTGTGGGCTGCATCGGCTGCGGCCTGTGCAAGAAGATCTGCCCTGAGGGTGCCATCACTGTCACCAACAATCTGGCAGTCATCGACTACACCAAGTGCACCAACTGCGGTCTGTGTGCTACTGTCTGCCCCAAGAAGCTGATCAAGGACTCCAACGTGGAGAATCTGGACGATCCCACCGTCAAGCCCATCAATGGCCCTGCCATCAAGGTCTAAGCGGATATGAGAAAAATCCCTCCCATCCGGGAGGGATTTTTTGCGCCGCCAGTCGATGTAAATGATCGTTTATCTTAGCAAAGAGATGTTACTTTCTTGTCTCCGAACAAGAAAGTAACCAAAGAAGTCGTCTTAAGGGGGACTTTTCAAAAAGCCGTCCCCCTTAAGAAGCCCCCTCCTGTGCTGTCAGGCCGGCAAGGTTTAGCACGGAGGTGGGAATGTTCCGATTCCCGCCCATCCGTCCTCAGCACCACCCCATTTGGGCAAAAATCGGGACATTTCTGCCCAAATCAGGATCTGAGTTAAGGTGCTCCAGCGCCTACGGCGTTGCGGCCGGGGGATTCACAAGGGGACGGCTGGGGCGCGCGGGAGCGCGACTTACAGGACCCCTTGTGCCTGCTTCTTTTGGTACTTTTCTTACAGGGGCGGTTTGTCAAGTCAAGTGCAACACTTGATTGAAAGCAACTTCATAGGGAGTTTTCCAGCCAAGACATTTTCTTGGTCTGAAATTAAGCGCAGCAATAAATCTGCTGACATCTT
>JAFQTF010000002.1 GCA_017409205.1 Oscillospiraceae bacterium
AACTTCCACTCGGAAACGCCGGAGGTGATATAGACGATGCCGCCCAGACCACCCAGGATGCCGGAGATGATGACACCGGCATAGCGCATCTTGTAGACGTTGATGCCCACGGAGTCGGCTGCCTGGGGATGCTCACCGCAGGCGCACAGCCGCAGACCGAAGCGGGTCTTGTAGAGGATGATGTGGCTGGCGATCAGCAGGAACAGAGCGATGACCATGAACCAGCTCAGCTCCAGGGAGCCGATGTTGAAGTAGAAGGCCTTCTTCTGCTGCACGTAGGTGATGGTGGAGGAGACGTCGTTGCCCTGGCTGGCAGCCATGTTCAGCGCCTTGACGATGACGGTGGAGGCGGCGGTGCCCAGCATATTCATGGCGGTGCCGATGATGGTCTGGTCCGCATTGAAGTTGATGGCAGCCACAGCCAGCAGCAGGGAGTACAAGGCACCGGCCAGCACGGCAGCCAGGCAGACGGTGACGATCATCACGGGGGCGGAGGTGCCCTCGGGCAGGTAGCGCATCATCAGTGCGCCGCCCAGAGCACCGATGACCATGATGCCCTCCAGACCGATGTTGATGATGCCGGAGTGCTCAGAGAAGCAGCCGCCCAGGGCCACCAGCATCAGAACGGAGGCAAAGATCAGGGTATATTGAATCAGAAGTGCCATTACTTTTTACCTCCTTCGTTATTCTTGGCCCTGCGCTTCTCGTCTGCCTTGTCCAGGGAGCGGTTCATGGCAGTCTTCATAAACAGCACAAAGCCGCACAGGTAGATGATCAGGGAGCTGATGAAATCAGAAACCTGGGCGCAGTACAGGGTCTTGTCCACGTAAGCGCCGCCGGCGGTGATGTGCTGGATGAAGAAAGAGGAGAAGATGGAGCCCAGGGGATGCAGGCCGCCCAGGAAGGCAGCGGCGATGCCGTTGAAGCCCATGGCGGGGACGTTGGCCTGGGAGGTGGACCACTGCTCATAGCCGCTCAGATACAGCAGGGCTGCGCCCATACCGGCCAGAGCGCCGGAGATGGCCATGGTCAGGATGATGTTGCGGTTTTCCTTCATGCCGGCGTACTTGGCGGCATTCTTGTTGTTGCCGGTGGCCTTCAGCTCATAGCCCAGCTTGGTCTTCTCCAGCACCACCCAGATGGCGACGGAGAATACGATGGCCAGGGGGATGGCGATGGTCACATACTGGTTCTTGGTGAAGAACTCACCAAGGCCCATGCCGGGGAGCAGCGCCTGGGGGGCATTGGCCTTCAGGCCCATGGTATAAGGAGAGGTGGTCTCCTTGACCTTGGCCAGCAGCATGTTAACGCAATACAGGCTGATCCAATTGAACATGATGCAGGAGATGACCTCGTTGACGTTGAACTTGGTCTTCAGGAAGCCGGAGATCGCGCCCAGCAGGGCACCGGCGACGATGGCACCCAGCAGGCAGACCCACCAGGGCAGCTGCAGGCCCAGGGCCATGTACAGGCAGGCACCGGCACCGACCACGTACTGACCGGCGACACCGATGTTAAACAGGCCCGCCTTGTTGGCAAACAGCACGGACAGGGCGCACATCAGCAGGGGCGCGGTCTTGGCCAGGGTGTTGCCCAGGTACTTCAGCTGCTGGACAGGCTTGGGATAGTAGAAATAATTCTTGATGATGGTGGTGATGGCCTCCCAGGCACCCTCGGCATTGATGATGACCAGAGCGATATAGCCCACCAGCAGGCCCACCAGAATGCACATCAGAGAGGCCAGCAGGGACTGGACACCGCTGCTTCTGAGCAGATTGTTCTTTTTCATGCCTTGCCCTCCCTCTTTGCACCGGCCATGTACAGGCCCAGCTCCTCGACGGTGACGGTCTTGGGATCAAATTCGCCGACGATCTCGCCCTCGAACATCACGAGGATCCGGTCGGAGACATTCATGACCTCATCCAGCTCCAGGGACACCAGCAGCACGCCCTTACCGGCATCGCGCTGCTCCACCAGCTGCTTGTGGATATACTCGATGGCACCCACGTCCAGGCCGCGGGTGGGCTGGACCGCGATCAGCAGCTCGGGATTCTTGTCGATCTCGCGGGCGATGATGGCCTTCTGCTGGTTGCCGCCGGACATGCTGCGGGCCCGGGTGATGGGGCCCTGGCCGGAGCGGACATCGAACTGCTCAATGAGCCGCTCGGCATAAGCGCGGATGTTCTTGCGCCGCAGGAACCCAAGCTTGGTGAACTCAGGCTCGAAATAGCGCTGCAGGACGATGTTGTCCTCCAGAGAATAATCCAGCACCAGGCCGTGCTTGTGCCGGTCCTCGGGGATGTGGGACATACCCATGGTGCTTCTCTTGCGGATGGGCAGCTTGGTGATGTCCTGGCCGCACATCTCGATGGAGCCGCCGTTCAGGGGCTCCAGGCCGCTCAGGCCGTAGACCAGCTCGGTCTGGCCGTTGCCGTCGATGCCGGCGATGCACACGATTTCACCCCTGCGCACCTTGAAGGATACATTTTTCACGGCTTCGCGCTTGTACAGCTTGGAAGTGACGCACAGGTTTTCCACCTCCAGCACCACTTCGCCGGGATTGGCGGGCTTCTTTTCCACCACCAGCTGCACGGGCCTGCCGACCATCATGCGGCTGAGTTCTTCCTGGGTGGTTTCGGCGGTGTTCACCGTGCCCACATACTTGCCCTTGCGCAGCACGGTTACGCGATCGGAAACTTCCATGATTTCCTTCAGCTTGTGGGAAATGA
>JAFQTF010000037.1 GCA_017409205.1 Oscillospiraceae bacterium
AGGGTGCAGATGGACAGAACCTGCGTCTGGCCACGGGCAAACAGGCCGGAACCGTGGACACGGGGCAGAATGCCAACTTCAGCGTCCAGAGGACGGATATCGTCCATGCCGCGGCCGTCGACACGCTTGCCGGCCAGCAGCCACTTCTTGACGACCTTCTTCTGCATCTTGTACAGGCAGACCTCAATGTGGGTCTCGAACTCTTCCTCGCCGTACTTCTCCACGAACTGGTTCTTGAAGTCGATGCGGGCGGCGGTCAGGCGCTCTTCGCGAACGTTCTTGTCATCGGTATCCAGAGCGAATTCGATCTGGTTCAGGCCGTAAGCGATCAGGTCGTCCAGCAGGTCGTGGTTGACAGCAGCCTTTTCGAAGGTGAACTTGGGCTTGCCGATCTCAGCAACGATGCCATTGATGAACTTGACGATCTCCATATTGGTCTCGTGGGCCACCTGGATGCAGTTGTAAACGATGTTTTCGGGAGCTTCGTTGGCCTCGGTCTCAATCATGACCACCTTCTCGAAGGTGGAGGAGATGCATACGAAGCACTCGCAGGCCTCACGCTCGTCGGCGGAAGGGTTGACGATATACTGGCCGTTCAGGTAAGCCACATTGGTGGTGGCAACAGGTCCGTTCCAGGGGACGTCGGAGGAAGCAATGGCGATGGAAGCACCCAGGGAAGCCACGATCTCCACGGGATTCTCGTGGTCGGTGGCCAGAACGGTGCAGGTAACGACGGTGTCGTTGCGCAGCTCCTCGTCAAACAGGGGACGCATGGGACGGTCGATGATACGGCTGTTCAGGATGCCGCGCTCGGAGGGCTTGCCTTCACGGCGGTTGAAGGAGCCGGGGATGCGGCCCACAGAGTACATTCTCTCTTCAAACTCGATGGTCAGGGGGAAGTAGTCAATGCCGGCCTTGGGGATGGGGTTGCAGGTGCAGGTGACCAGAACGACGGTGTCGCCGTAACGGCAGATGCACTCGGCATTGGCCAGCTCAGCCACCTTGCCGGTCTCTACGGTGAAGGGGCGGCCGCCGATCTCCATCTCATAAACATGATGGTTGGGATACTGTTTGCGGGTAATCATAGATGTTAACCTCCTAAATAATTTTTGTTGTTCGGGAGGTTTAGCACTTGAATCTGGCGGCGAACGGCCAGTGGCCGCAGATAGTTCGCACCGACAACCCAGGGATCGTTACTTCCCTGTGCTGCCCGGTATCGTTACTGCCGTGGAATTCGCAGACACATTCAACTGCTAAATATCTCCCGAGAAAATAACATTTGTGTAAGAAAAAGGGACGACTTTCGTCGCCCCTTCGATATCTTACTTACGGATACCCAGCTTGGCGATCAGAGCACGGTAACGGTTGATGTCCTTCTTTGCCAGATAGTCCAGCAGGCTGCGGCGCTTACCAACCATCATCAGCAGACCACGGCGGGAGTGGTTGTCGTGCTTGTGGGTGCGCAGGTGCTCGGTCAGCTCGTTGATACGGGCGGTCAGGATAGCGACCTGGACCTCGGGGGAACCGGTGTCGCCTTCGTGGGTAGCGTTGTCCAGGATGACCTGGGTCTTCTTTTCCTTCTGAATCATGGGAATATATCCACCTTTCATAAAATTACCCGATAGCCAAGTAGGGGTGGGTGGTGTCCTGTCTTTCACATGGCAGCTTTCTCCCGCAACTGAGCTAAGGGCATAGCAATATCGTCTGGTCTCAAACCAGCATTACGAATATAGCATAAGTCTGCCCAAAAGTAAAGGAGAATTTTCAGAAATATCGATTTTAAGCGTATTTGATAAATAAATTATTGAAAAAGGAATGGAAAAGCATCGGGTATACGGACAGCAACCACAGGTGCATCCGGGAAAGAACAGGGTGATCGGCAGCTGGATGCAGAGCCGTTCCTGCCAAGGCAGGCGATCCTTTGCAGGTAGGGCCTCATGGCAGGCAGTCTGAACCCTTTGTGCCGCAGAACCGGATTTCTCTTTACAATTCCGGCCCTTTCGGTTAGAATAGGCCACAAAGGAGGCGGGTTTTATGTTCAAACGTAGATCCGATGAAGAACTCTGGCGGCTGCAGCAGGAGCTGCTGGCTGCGGAAGAGGAAGACTGCGAAGAAGAATATGAAGACGAATACGAAGACGAATACGAGTACGAAGACGACAGCTGCGGTGATGAACTGGATCTGGAAACGCTTCTGGAGGAACTGGATGAGGAGGATGCAGAATATTCATATCATGATTCCGTCAGCCGTTACCGCCGGGGCAGTCAGAAGCGGTTTGACAGCAGAGAGCTCTTTGAAGAGGATGACTTTCCGGAGGGAGAGGTCGTATACAAAAAGGACTACAGGAAGGCAAGGCGGAAGAAGCGCCGCCAGAATCTTGCCCTGCTGATCCTTGCCATACTGGAAATCGTCTGTATTGCGGCAATTATTGCCTGGTGGATCGCATGGACAAGATGACACCTGTTGGCCGCTTTGCCCCCACACCTTCCGGACGGATGCACCTGGGCAATGTATTCGCGGCTCTGATCGCCTGGCTGTCCATCCGCTCGAAAAAGGGTGAAATGGTGCTGAGGATGGAGGATCTGGATACCCAGCGCACCAGCGCGGAATTTGCGGATATTCTCCGGTCGGATCTGGCCTGGCTTGGCCTGGACTATGACTGGGAGCAGCATCCCCAGAGTCAGCGGTCAGAGGTTTATGACCGGTATTTTGATCTGATGAAGGAGAAGGGGCTGCTGTACCCCTGCTACTGCACCCGCAGTCAGCTCCATGGCGTCAATGCTCCCCATCTGTCCGATGGCACTTACGTCTATCCCGGCACCTGCCGGAATCTGGCGGATCCCCCGAAAAACCGGCTGCCCAGCTGGCGGGTCCGGGTGCCGGACAGACTGTGGACAGTGGAGGATCTGGTGCAGGGGCACTATGAGCTGAATCTTGCCACCGACTGCGGCGATATGGTGGTAAGAAGGGCTGACGGCGTTTATGTCTATCAGCTGGCGGTCACTGTGGATGACGGGGAAGCCGGCGTCACGGAGGTGGTGCGGGGTATGGATCTGTTAAGCTCTGCTCCCCGGCAGATGTATCTGCAGGAACTGTTCGGCTTTGCCCATCCTGTCTATGGCCATGTGCCCATGCTGATGGCAGAGGATGGCCGGAGGCTTAGCAAACGGGACAGGGATCTGGATCTGGGGCAGCTTCGCAAACGGATCACACCGGAGCAGCTGATCGGCGTTCTGGCCCATGCAGCAGGATTGATCGACACCCTGACTCCCATTTCTGCAGAAGAACTTGCCAGAGAATTTGACTGGAAACGGCTCCGTAACGAAAATATTTATATAAATCACGAAAATCTTTACTAAAAAATAAACAAAAATCTTTATATTCCTTGATTTCTCAAGGGAGACTGTATATAATGAATGAAAATTATAACAGTAAGGAGATATAAATCATGTCGCGCAAACCGATTCTGGTAGTTATGGCTGCCGGTATGGGCAGCCGTTACGGCGGCCTGAAGCAGATCGATCCTGTGGGAAGCCACGGAGAAGCGCTGCTGGATTATTCCCTGTACGATGCCTGGCAGGCCGGCTTTGAGACTGCCGTGATTATCATCAAGGAAGCCATCCGTAAGGATTTTATGGAGTACGTGGCACCCCGTCTGGAAAAGTGTCCCATGGAGATCTGCTATGCCTATCAGGAGCTGGAGAAGATCCCGGCAGGCTATGGAATCCCTGCGGGCCGTGTAAAGCCCTGGGGTACGACCCACGCAGTGCTGTGTGCCAGGGATATTATTGGAGACAGGCCCTTTGTGGTGCTGAATGCCGATGATTTCTATGGGCGTACGGCTTTCCGGACAGCCTATAACTGGCTGAAGAATAATAATAAACCTGGCGCTTACTGCATGGTGGCCTATGAGGTAGGCCGCACCGTATCCGACAGCGGCGCTGTTACCCGGGGCATCTGTGAATTTGACCGCTTTGGATATCTGTCCAAGATCGTGGAGTGCAAGACCATTGAAAAATTCGAGAGTATCATCCGGGTGCCGGATCTGAAGGGCGGCTGGGCCATCATTCCTCCGGAGCATCCCGTATCCATGAATATGTGGGGCTTCCAGCCGGATTTCCTGGAGCATGTAGAAAAGCTGTTCCCGGATTTTCTGGAGCATATCGTGAGCGGCGATCCCATGAAGGCAGAATTCCTGCTGCCGACCACAGTGGATCAGCTGGTGGAGGCAAAGAAGTGCACGGTCAAGATACTTACCTCTCCCGATAACTGGTATGGCGTCACCTATGCCGATGACAAGCCCAAGGTGGTGGCCGCTCTGCGGGCCCTGACCGAATCCGGCCGGTATCCCGACGGACTGTGGAAATAACATAATCAGAAAAGCCTTCCCAAGCGGGAAGGCTTTTTTGTTTAATAGGGGTTGCTGAGATAAATGAACATTTATCTTACAAACAGCTGCTTCCTCTTTTCTTGTTTCGGCAAGAAAAGTACAGACAGACCGCTGGTAAGGGAAACAATTATTTCCTGCACAGAACTGCCAGTACACCGTCCTTATAAACTTCTGTGACGGTGACGCTGTGGATCTGGTTGTGAAGATCACCGGCTTCGGCATAGACCTTAACATAATTGGGGGCATGGCCCACGGCATAGCTGCCCTCGTTTTCCTCAAACAGCACATCCAGCTCTGTTCCGATCAGCTGTTTCCGGTAAGACCGGCTCATTTCCGCTGCCACGGCAATGGCAGCCCGGCTGCGGCTTTCCTTGGTGGCGTTGTCATGCTGGCCGGGCATTTTGTCCGCCGGCGTTCCGGGACGGCGGGAATAGGGGAAAATGTGCATATCTGCAAAGCTGCATTTCCGGATGAAGGCCAGACTCTCCTGGAATTCCTCCTCCGTTTCCCCGGGGAAGGCCACAATCATGTCCGTGGTGACAGCACAGCCGGGGAAATAGGTGTTCAGCAGGCGAACACTTTCATAATACCGGGCAGTGTCATATTTCCGCTTCATCCGCTGCAAAACCGTATCGCAGCCGGACTGCATGGAAAGATGGAACTGGGGACAGAGATTGGGAAGTTTACATAACTTTTCACAGAATTCCTCTGTCACGATCCGGGGCTCCAGACTGCCGAGTCTTACCCGCAGACCAGGAACCGCCTGGCAGACCGCATCGATCAGCACTATGGGGGAGGGCTTTCCCGGCAGGTCGACGCCCCAGCTGGCAATCTCAATGCCGGTAACCACGATCTCCCGGTAGCCCCTTTCTGCCAGCTCCCTGGCCTGTTCCACCGCCAGTTCCAGAGGCGCGCTGCGCACCGGGCCCCGGGTATAGGGGATGATGCAGTAGGAGCAGAAATTCACGCAGCCATCCTGCACTTTCAGCATGGCCCGGGTACGCTCCTCCAGACCGCCGGCAGGCAGCACCTCAAATTCCCGCCGCCGCAGGGCGATGTCCACAGCTTCCCGGGGCTGCCGGGTCTCGATGGCAGAGAGCATCATGGTGATGAATTCCTCCCGGTGGCCGCTGCCGCCGATGACATCGGCCCCCAGAGCTCTGACAGCGTCGGCATCATGCTGGGAGTAGCAGCCGCAGACGCCAATGACGGCATCGGGATGTTCCCGGCGGCACCGGCGGATGATCGCCCGGTTTTTCTTGTCAGCCACGGCGGTGACGGAGCAGGTATTGATGATATATCCGTCACAGTTTTCATCAAAGTGACGGATAGAATGGCCCTGTTCTGTCAAAAACCGTTCCATTGCCTGGGTCTCATATTGATTTGTCTTGCATCCAAGGGTATAAAAGGCAAAGTTCATTGTTAAATCCACCAATAAAAGTATACATAATTTGTGTTAATCGTCCAAAGTGACAATTGAAAAAATAAATAAATATTGATATAATACAACTTAAATTCACAAATAAATCGCTGACACAGAGTCAGGGTATCCTGCTCCCCATTATATATGAAAAAAGCGGTTTTGTATAGTTCCGGGGAGGGAAGTTTTATGGAGTTCAAAATACAGTTGCGATCTGCACAGGATGTTGAAGAATTTGTCAGCATCGCTACCCGCCGCTCCTTCCCTGTCATCGTCACCAATCATCAGCACCAGGTCAACGGCAAAAATTTCATGGAAATGTTTTCCCTGGATGTGAGCCACCCCCTGTGGGTACGTCCTGAGTGCAGCGAGGAAGAATACCACCTCCTGAAATGGGATGTGGGCAAGTTCACCCTCGATTAATTCCATACGGCTCCAGTAGCACCGCCCTGGGAATACCCGGGGAGAAGGGTCTTGCAGGAAACCACCGACAATGGCAAGTCGGTGGCTTTTCTAATTTATGGGGAAGTAGAAACAGAAGGGACTGCTGCATTATTTTGCAGCAGTCCCCTTTTTTTATAACGCAGTATCAGAACCGGTAGCCGGCATCCAGCAGACGCATCAGCGCGTTGTTGGCCTCCTCATCGGAAAAGAGGGAAGTAAAACGCTTGTCTACCGCCAAAGCTTCCAGACTCAGATCCAGACGGCCCTTATCGGCCAGAATGTGGAAGCCATCGCTGATGCGGTTGCCGGAGAGAATGTAGCGGGCATTTTTCAGGGCAGTGCCCTCCTCCACGGGACGCATCCGGACACCCAGCTTGGCGGCTTTTTCCCGGTTGGCCGCCCAGGCGGCAATGAATTTCTGTTCCATGTCTGATCTCCTTATCCATCAATTCTGTTGTTCTTTTCTTGTTGGGAGACAAGAAAAGAACATTGTCTTATGCAAGTAAAAGGTATTTTTCTTAATATGCTGCAAAAATGTATTGATAGATCCACCTTAAGTACCAGGGCCGTTCCCGCAGCTGTTTCCGACAGCTATGACAGAAAGTGTCGAACTGCTGCAGCTCCTCCGGGATGATCTCATACTGGCTGAATTTGGCCTTCTGGGCCAGGTTCAGCAGCAGTTCCGGCGGCTCTAGTTTCAGCAGGCGGCACAGCCGCTCCGCCTCCTGCCAGCGGCGCAGGGCCTGATGGTTTGGGGTGCCGGTGTGCTGGGATCTGTAGCGCAGTCTCAGGCGCAGAATCCGCTGCAGCGGGATCAGGCTCAGCAAAAGAAGGATCAGCAGTATTGTCAGCAACGTTTTCAGAAGCTTTCTGATACCCTGGATCATACCGGCAGCCTCCTGAGGCACAGCGGGCTGTTCCGGATCCGCCGGAAGTGTAACGGGGGGCGCAGTTTCCGGGCTGGGAGGCTCCGTTTCTTCCATCAGCGTCTCCTCTTCCACTGCCTCGGTTTCCGGGGGTACGGTTTCCGGAGCGGTGGGTTCCGTTTCCGGCAGCCGGACCGGAACATCGGTTCCCGGTGTTACCTCCAGAGGGATCCAGACATTCAGGGCAGGTTCATAGTATTCCGCCCAGGCATGGGCGTGCTCCTCGGTGACGGTGACGGTCTGGCCGGGAATGGTCTTCACCATATATCCGGTAACATACCGGGCAGGCACATCCGCCGCCCGCAGCAGCACCGTGGCTGCAGTGGCAAAGTGGACGCAGTATCCGCTGTCTCCTTCCTGCAGGAACCACAGCGCGAAGTCGGTTTCTCCGGCGGGCATTTTTTGGGGATCCAGGTCGTATTCCGCTGCATCTGTTACCAGAGCGGCAATGATGTCCGCTTTTTCCGTATTTCCTGCATCAGAGCCGAAGCGGCCGGACAGCAGTTCCCGGGCCTCCCGGAGCGTATCCTCCGGTATGGAGCAGTACTGGGGCCATTTTCCGCTGTCGCCGGCAGGATTCTGATAGACCAGTGACCGCCAGTTTTCCGGCAGCCGGTTCCGGGTGCAGATATATTCGCGGATGCCGTTTTTGTTTTCCACCCGGCCTGCAGAAAGCATGGTTTCCGCCTGGGGATAGTAGGGCAGATACAGAAGGTCTTTCCGGTTTTCGGTACGGATGGTGATGGCTTCTGACGGACCGTCTGTCCGGGAGAAGACCTCCTGCCGCTTTCGGGTGGCAGTCCACCCAAGTCCGTCATAGCTGTCGTAGTCCCGGCCCCGGAGGTACAGGGTATCTCCGGACTGGGCGGTGACCTCCATGACGGTGTAGGTAAAGGGCAGCCGGGGGCCAAGCCCCGCCAGATCCACCCGGGAGGGGGGATCCTTCTGAAACCGGGAGGCAAGGCTGTTCATACCGGTATCCATCGCCTGGGGAATCCGTTCCACGGCGGCGCGGATCCGGCTCTGAATATCCGCCGCCTGGTTTACATAATCTTTCTGGGGAACTGCCAGAAGCAGGAGGCAGAGCCCCAGCGCCACCGGCAGTGCGGCGGCCATGGTCAGCTGCAGACCCTGGGCGGCATTTTCCCGCCGGACAGAGGTGGTAAGAACCAGCAGGATCAAACCGGTCAGCCACAGCAGCAGAAACAGCTTTCCCGGCACGGTATCTGTCACAACGATGCAGGGAACCACCGGGATCAGGGAGACCAGCACAGGCAGCCAGACCGATGTCCGGCAGCAGATGCACCGGCTGACGGTGAGGGCGGTGAGGGTGCTGAGGATGCCCACAGGCCAGTCGAAAACGGTCAGATCCATGGCCTGTTCCGACAGCACCAGCCAGCCCCAGCCATAAGCCCGGTCATAAATGGAAGTCAGATGGTAAATAAGCTGGGCCAGCTGCTGTCCTGCCCTGCCATCGTGATACAGATAGCCGCAGCCAAGGGCTGTCAGGCACAGAAGTATGGTACCTCCATGGCGCAGAACAAGCAGAAGAGAGCTGAGAAGGGCGGCAGCCAGTGTCATGGCGGCCAGACTGCCTGCCAGAGGCAGCGAAAAGGCGGAAATCAGGCAGCCTGCGGCGCCGAAAGCGGTGATGAAGCTGAGAAGGAAGGAAACTGCCATCGTAACGGAACGTTCATGCTTCATGGGCATTCCCTCCAATGTGATACTGCCAGGAGGCGGAGAAATTCTGCTGCCGCAGATCCCCCTCCGGGGCAAGTCTGCTGCACAGCAGCGTGTCCAGGCCCAGCTGAAGGCTCCCGGGGTCATCCATAGAGAAGGTCAGGATGCCTTCACCGGTGAGAGCCCGCAGCTCAAACCGGATGCCCTCCTCCAGAAGAAGGGTGCCCAGCCACAGCAGACGGCCCAGCTTCCGGTCCAGTTCCTCCGGGGTGCCCCGGAGATTCAGAGTCAGCAGAACCAGTCCTTCCAGGGGCTCCATGGGCTGGCGCAGAATCAGACTGCCGGTCTTGGCGCTGAGCTTCCAGTGGATCTGATTTAAATTGTCGCCGGGGCGGTAGAGCCGCAGCTCATGGTTTTCCGCGAAGCCGCCGCCGGGCTTTGGCCGCCAGGCCCGGGCGGTATACCGCCGCAGGGAATTCTGAATGTCCACTTTTTCCGGCTTTGGCCGGATGAGGATGGTTTTATCACCGCGGCTTCGGACGGGAAAGGAAAAAAGACCCAGATAATCACAGATCCGCAGGTGCTCTGCAGTAACGGTCAGGCCGCCGCAGTGCTCTGACGGCAGATCCCCGGCGCCCCGGTACTGCCAGGTCTCCCCGGTGAAGCAGCGGCGGACCCGCAGCCGTCCCCGGAAGGGGGGCATAGGCAGCGGACAACTGCCCAGCAGCCACAGTTCGCCGGAGCTTCCCGGCTCCAGAACGTCAGGCCCGGCAGGCCCGCACCGGAACCGGAGCATGGCCGGCAGACTCAGCAGCAGAGAAAACCAGGGAAGGGCCAGCATCACCATCAGCAGAAACCAGGCCAGCCATTCGCCATAGGCCAGATAAAATACGATACATCCGGCAAGCACTGCCAGATACAGCATCCGTCTGCCCGCCATATCAGCGCAGACGGGGGGCGGGAACGGATTCCAGAATATCCTTCAGGATCTGTTCCGGCTGTTTGCCGTGGCCTTCTGCCCGGGGGGACAGGATCAGCCGGTGGGCAACGGTATGGACAAATACCTCCCGCACATCTGCCGGCACCACATAGTCCCGGCCCCGGAGCTGTGCCACAGCCTTGGACATGGCGGTGACAGCCAGGGTGGCCCGGGGAGATGCACCCCGGGTGAGGTCTTCGCTGCGGCGGGTGGCCACAATGAGATCCACAATATAATTAACGACGGTATCGCTGACAAAGGTCTCCTCCACCAGATCCTGCATCCGGATCAGCTGCTCCCGGGTCACCAGGGCGCGGAGGGTGTTCAGGGGATTTACGCCCTGACGGCTCAGGACCATGGCCATTTCATCCCTGGGGCTGGGATAGCCCAGAGAGAGCCGGACGGTGAACCGGTCCATCTGGCTGTCCGGCAGCAGCTGGGTGCCTGCGGCGCCGGTGGGATTCTGAGTGGCAATGACCACAAAGGGCTGGGGCAGAGGGTGGCTGACGCCGTCCACAGTGACCTGGCCTTCCTCCATGGCTTCCAGCAGGGCGGACTGGGTCCGGGAGGTGGCCCGGTTCAGCTCGTCCGCCAGAAACAGGTTGCTTAAAATGGCGCCGGGCTGATAGCGCAGGTCGCCGGTGTTGGGATCCGGTACACTGTAGCCCGTTACATCCGAGGGCAGTACGTCCGGAGTGAACTGGACACGGCTGTAGCCCAGATCCAGAACCCGGGAGAAAGCCAGAGCCATGGTGGTCTTGCCCACGCCGGGGATATCCTCCAGAAGAATATGGCCCCGGGCCAGAATGGCAGCCAGAACCCACAAAAGTACAGAATCCTTGCCGACCACCGCTTTGCGTACCTGATTCAGGATCTGCTGGGAGGCACCGGTGACGGCATTGTCTTTGGTTTGCACAGAAAAACGCCCCTTTCCATGGGTGCATATAATAATTTATTGTACTATTTTTCCGGGAGAAAAACAAGTCGAAGCGGCGGTAAGTTCTTTAAGAAGGGATTAATTCTTCCTGCTTCCGGAAATGCCCGGCGGGGTGCCGCAGGGATTCCGTGCCGCTGTGCGGAAGGATCCTGTGCCCCTTCCGCGGCACATCACGCTGACAGAAACAAAAAATTTAAGATTTAGGGGGCAGACAACCATTGGAAAATGTGTTATACTATCAAAAGCTATAACCTTTTGTGAAGTTACAAGGAGGCGTTTCCTTTGAAATACTGGTTTGGATATCTTACCGCTGCCATCATCGGCACCATCACCTGGGTGCTGATGCAGTTCGGCCAGCGGTTCACCACCCTGGTGGATATGGTCTATCCCTATGTGATCCGCACCCTGCAGGACATTCTGGCCCAGTGGTCCGGCAGTGTGGATTTTCTGCTGTGGCAGCTGCTGGCAGTTGCCCTGGCGGTGGTGATCCTGGCAAGTCTGGCGGCTGTGATCGCTGCAAAGAAGAGCATTGTGGCCTGGGGCGGCTGGGTGCTTTCCGTCCTGTCTCTGGTGTATCTGCTGCATACCGCCCTGTGGGGCCTGAATTATTATGCCGGCCCTCTGGCGGAGGATATCCGCATGGAGGTTTCCCAGTATACCCTTGAGGAACTGGCGGAGGCCACGGAATTTTACCGGGACAAGGCCAATATCCTCTGCGAGCAGGTGGATCGGGATGGAAGCGGTAATGTGGACTATCCGGAATTTGAAGTGCTGGCAGACCGGGCGGGGCTTGGCTTCCAGGAGCTTGTGTATGAACATTCCTATCCCATCTTTGCAGGCTCTACTCTGCCGGTGAAGAAGCTGGGCTGGGCGGATATGTATACCTCCATGGGCATCACCGGTGTAACCTTCGGACTCACCGGCGAGGCAGCGGTGAATCCCCAGATCCCTGATATTCTGCTGCCCTTCACCATGAGCCACGAAATGGCCCACCGGATGTGCATCGCCTCGGAAAAGGACGCCAACTTCGCCGCGTTCCTGGCCTGCTCCGTCCATCCGGATGTGGAATTTGAGTACAGCGCCTATTTCATGGCCTACCGATACTGCATCAATTCTCTGGGCAGTGTCAAGACGGTGTCCGCGGCGGAATATACTGCCCGGATCCGGGAGGGCGTCAGCGGCAGGCTGCAGCAGGATCTGGATCACTACAACCGTTTCTTCTCCGCCAATCAGGATGCCGCAGCCAAGAAGATTGCCGATACCGCCAATGACACCTATCTGCGCACCAGTGGAGAAAGTTCCGGTATCGCCTCCTACAGCGAGGTCACTGATCTGCTGGTGAACTGGCACATTCAGGAAGTGGTGCTGCCTGCCATCGCCGAGGAGGAGAGCCATTTCGATCCCTACGACGAGACCCAGGTGGATATCAGCGACATCCGGTGATCCGGAATTGAGGTATCAGAACTATGATGAAACAGACCCTATCCGCCGGGCTGCCCCTGCTGGGGCTGAGCCTGAGCGATGAAATTCAGAATACCCTCTGCGCCTTCGGCGCAGCCATGGTGAAGCAGAATGAGGTGATGAACCTCACCGGCATCACCGATGACAAGGGCGTTGCCAATCTGCATCTGCTGGACAGCCTGACGGTGATGGCTTCTGCGGAACTGGCAGGGAAAAGCATCATCGATGTGGGCTGCGGCGCCGGCTTCCCCGGTGTGCCCCTGGCCATTGCCTCCGGTGCGAAGGTGACGCTGCTGGACTCTCTGGGCAAGCGGATGAAGTGGCTGGAAAGCTGCCTGCCCCAGCTGGGCATAGAAGCGGAATGTGTCACCGCCCGGGCCGAGGAAGCGGTTTCCTCCCGCCGGGAAAGCTATGATTTTGCCACCTCCCGTGCTGTGGCCCGGCTGAATATCCTGCTGGAGCTGACAGCCCCCTATGTAAAGGTGGGCGGTGCAGTGCTGGCCATGAAGGGTGCTGCCGCCCGGGAAGAACTGGCGGAGTGTGCAGGCGCCATGAAAAAGCTGGGACTGAAGCTGGAGGCTGTGAAGGAATTCCCCATCGATGGCACCAATCATGCTGTCATCGTTCTGCGGAAGGTGGCTCCCACGCCCAGACAGTATCCCCGGCGCTTTGCCAAAATCAAACAGGCACCCCTGTAAAACGGGAAACGGAACACAGAAATCCTCTGTGTTCCGTTTATTTTGTATTTTACTGTTGAATTTATCCTTAAAATAAGTATAATGTAATATTAAGACGATTTTATGAATGCGAAAGAAGGGTCCTCTATGAGTGTAGTCCTCAGCCTTTTGATGGGATATTTCATCGGCTGTATCAGCCCGGCAAAACTGGTGTCCAAAAGACACGATGTGAATCTGAAAAAGACCGGTACCGGAAATCTGGGTGCTACCAATACTGCTCTGGTTCTGGGAAAAAAGGCTGGCTATTTTGTTCTGGTTTTTGATATTTTCAAGTCCTTCTTCTCTTATAAGCTGGCAAAATACCTGTTCCCCCATCTGGCAGTGGCTGGTGTGGTGGCAGGCATCGGTGTGATCCTGGGCCACTGTTTCCCGGTGTTCCTGCAGTTTCAGGGTGGTAAGGGTCTGGCCTCCTTCGGCGGTCTGGTGCTGGCCCATGATCCTCTGCTGTTTGTGATCCTGCTGACCCTGGGCATCGCAATGGCATTCCTGATGAACTACGGCGTGTATCTGGCCATTACCGCTGCGGGTCTTTTCCCCATCCTCAGCTACTTCCGGTCGGGAAGTCTCAGTGTATTGGGCACCACCGCCGTGGCAGGCGGCATCGTTCTGGCGGTCCACCGGAGCAATATCCGCCGGGCCATCACCGGCGAGGATCCCATCCACATGCGGGACGGCCTGCACAGGATCTTCGGCAAAAAGGAAAATTAAATCGATTCCCCGCTTCCGGATTGCCGGAGGCGGGGCTTTTTATCTGTGCTGTCCCGGGGACAGCAGGGAAATCCTAAAAACAGCCCTGCGGGATCCCGCAGGGCTGAATCTGTTGGATTAGAACTTGCTGATGGGCTGGGACTGATCCTGGGCCATCAGCAGATCGGAGATGATGGTATTGGAGATCAGGTAGCCCTTGGCGGTAAGATTCCAGCGGCCGTCATCGTTGACGCCCACATAACCCAGGCTGCGGTACTTGGCAAGCACCTCCCGCAGGGGGTCAAAGGGCAGCAGGAATTTCCGCTCGTATTCATCCGGAGCGATGCCGTGGTGAGTGCGCAGGCGCAGCATCAGGTATTCACCGGCCCGTTCCCGCAGGGGGATCTCCTGGACATCCTCCATGACCTCGCCGCCGTCCCGGATGCCGGTGATATAGCTCTGCAGGTCACGGGACAGGATGAACCGCTTTCCGGCAAAGTCGGAAGAGGCGCTGGGGCCGAAGCCCAGATATTCGCCGCCGGTCCAGTATTTCATATTGTGCCGGGAATAGAGGCCCTTCCGGGCGAAGTTGGAAATTTCGTAATGACGGTAGCCCCGGCTGCGGAGCATATCCACCGCCGCCAGATACATATCTGCCTGCAGATCGTCATCGGGCAGATTGGCGTCATCCTTATAGGTGTACAGGGGGGTGCCCTCCTCCACCTTCAGGCCGTAGCAGCTGATGTGCTCCGGCAGCAGCCGCAGCACATGATCCAGCGTCTCCTGCCAGGTCCGCAGGGTCTGGCCCGGCAGACCGTACATCAGGTCAACGGACACATTTTTGAAGCCGGCCTTCCGGATCCGCTGATAGGCGGAAACCGCCTGGGCATAGGTATGGGGACGGCCCAGCTTTTTCAGCACCTCATCATTATCGGTCTGGATACCCAGGGAAATGCGGTTCACGCCTTCGGCCCGCATCCGGTGGAGCATCCGGTCGTTGACGGAATCGGGGTTGCACTCCAGGGTGATCTCGGCATTGACATCCACATCGAAATTCCGGCGGATGGTGGCCAGAATGGTGGCGATGCCGTCGGCGCCGTAGAAGCTGGGGGTACCGCCGCCGAAATAGATGGTATCCACCTTGTAGCCGGGAGCCAGGGCGCCGGCCTCCTTGATGTGGGCGCAGACCGCATCCAGATAACCGTCCATCAGCTTGTCATCCTTGCAGGCCAGGGAATAGAAATCACAGTACTGGCACTTGCTGCGGCAGAAGGGAACATGGATATAAAGACCCAGGGGAGTCTTGTTTAAGCGTTTTGTTAAGATAGGCATTTATAATCCTCCAGTTTGGAGCGTTGAAAATTAATCCTCATCAAGTTTGAGGACAGCCATGAAGGCTTCAGAAGGAACAGCAACAGTACCAAAGGTACGCATCCGCTTTTTGCCTTCCTTCTGCTTTTCCAGCAGCTTTTTCTTTCGGGTGATGTCGCCGCCGAAGCACTTGGCAAGCACGTCCTTGCGCAGGGCCTTGATGGTTTCCCGGGCAATGATCTTGCCGCCGATGGCTGCCTGAACAGGGATCTCGAACTGGGCTCTCGGGATGTTTTCCTTCAGCTTTTCGCAGATCTTCCGGGCCCGGGGGTAAGCGTTGTCCGCAAAGAGGATAAAGCTCAGTGCGTCCACGATCTCGCCGTTCAGCAGGATATCCAGCTTGACAAGCTTGGAGGGACGGTAGCCGATGAGTTCATAGTCAAGGCTGCCGTAGCCGCGGGTCCGGGACTTCAGGGCATCGAAGAAGTCGTAAATGATCTCATTCAGGGGCATCTCATAGTGGAGCTCCACACGGTTGGCATCCAGATAGACCATATCCTTGAATTCGCCCCGGCGCTGCTGGGCCAGTTCCATGATGTTGCCCACATATTCCTGGGGGGCGATCAGGTTGACCTTGGCGTAGGGCTCCTCTGCCAGCTGGATCTCCATGGGATCGGGATAATCCAGAGGGGTGTAGACCATCATGGTCTCGCCGGTGTTCTTGGTGATGCGGTAGACAACGTTGGGGGCGGTGGTGATCAGATCCAGGTTATATTCCCGTTCCAGCCGCTCCTGAATGATCTCCATGTGCAGAAGTCCCAGGAAGCCGCAGCGGAAACCGAAGCCCAGAGCAATGGAACTTTCCAGCTCATAGCTCATGGAGGCGTCGTTCAGCTTCAGCTTTTCCAGTGCCTCTCTTAAGTCCTGATACTTGGAGCCATCGGCAGGATACACGCCGGAGAACACCATGGGCTGCACAGGCCGGTAGCCGGGCAGGGGTTCGTCAGCAGGATTGTCAATGGTGGTGATGGTGTCGCCCACCTGGGTATCGGCCACAGTCTTGATGGAGGCGGTGATGTAGCCTACCTCGCCTGCGCCCAGGGCATCCCGGGGGATCAGGCCATTGGGGCTCATGGTGCCCACTTCCACCACCTTATAGGTGGCGCCGGTGGCCATCATTTTGATATCCTGACCGGGCTTTACGGTGCCCTGCTTGATCCGGGTGTAAACGATGACGCCCCGGTAGGAGTCATACTGGCTGTCGAAGATCAGCGCCTGCAGGGGTGCTTCCCGGTCGCCCTGGGGGGCAGGAACATCCCGGACGATCATTTCCAGAACGCTGTGGATATTGATGCCGTTTTTGGCAGAAATTTCGGGAGCCTCCTCGGCGGGGATGCCGATGATGTCCTCCACCTCTGCCTTGACTTCTGCGGGTCGGGCGGAGGGCAGGTCGATCTTGTTGATGACCGGCAGCACTTCCAGATTGGCATCGATGGCAAGATACGTGTTGGCCAGGGTCTGGGCTTCCACACCCTGGGAGGCATCCACCACCAAAATGGCGCCTTCACAGGCAGCCAGAGAGCGGGAAACTTCATAGTTGAAGTCCACGTGGCCGGGCGTGTCGATCAGGTTCAGGGCATAGGTCTCGCCGTCATCGGCGGTATAGGTCAGGGTGGCGGCGGTAGCC
This sequence comes from Oscillospiraceae bacterium, assembly GCA_017409205.1. GTDB lineage: Bacteria > Bacillota > Clostridia > Oscillospirales > Oscillospiraceae > Faecousia. The sequence goes on from JAFQTF010000037.1 coordinate 16,660, forward strand.
TTGATGGTGATGCCCCGCTCCTTCTCCAGTTCCATGGAGTCCAGCATCTGCTCGGCCCGGATGCGCTGGTCGATGGCATTGCATTCTTCCAGCAGGCGGTCTGCCAGGGTGGATTTTCCGTGGTCAATGTGGGCAATGATGGAGAAATTTCTGATTTTGGAAAGGTCTGTCATGTTCGTTACACCTCATGGTTGGGATGTTTGATGTGGCCAGACACCTGAAATGGTGCTGACGGTAATGAACACCACTGTCATTGCGAATCAGTGGTGCTCCCCGCAATGACATGCGCGGGGATACTGCACGCCGGTTTCGGAGGATTCCGGCAACAGGGCATAATCATTCATTCTCCCAATTATACCGAATATTTTGAAAAAAGTAAACCGTATCTTTTCACGAATTTGGGGGAAAACTGGGACGGAAGTCGTGCTGATTCCCACGGACTTTCATTTTTTTGAAAAAAATTCGGGAAATTACCCTTGTCAAAGGGGAAAAAAAGCGGTATAGTCTAACAGCAAAGAAAAATAAGACTATTTTACATAGACAGACAGAGAAAAAGGAGACGTTCCATGAGTACTACCAAGAAGACTGCCAAGAACGGCAATCCCGAAGATATTCAGGCTGCACTGCAGGCTATGATCGTTCAGGGCAAGAAGGATGGTTTGATCCGTGCCGCAGATCTCAATGCCCTGCTGGAAAAGATGACCCTGACCCCCGAAAAGATCGAGGAGATCTATGACCGCTTTGACGCCATGGGCATCCAGATCATCACCGCTGAGCTGGAACTGGACACCGATGATGCGCTGGATATGGAAGGCGATATCGATCTGGTGGGTCTGGAAGAAGAGGATCTGGTGGATCCTGTTGATCTGGCTGCCGAATACAGCCTGGATGATCCTGTCCGCATGTATCTGAAGGAGATCGGTCAGGTGAAGCTGCTGTCCGCCGAGGAAGAGGTGGAGCTGGCCAAGCGGGTCGCTGAGGGCGATCAGGCAGCAAAGAATAAGCTGACCGAGGCAAACCTGCGTCTGGTAGTCTCCATCGCCAAGAAGTATTCCGGCCGCGGCCTGCACATTCTGGACCTGATCCAGGAGGGCAATACCGGTCTGATCCGTGCCGTGGACAAGTTCGACTGGACCAAGGGCAATAAGTTCTCCACCTATGCCACCTGGTGGATCCGTCAGGCCATTACCCGTGCCATCGCCGACCAGGCCAGAACCATCCGTGTTCCCGTCCACATGGTGGAGGTCATCAACAAGGCTACCCGCTGCAACCGGAAGCTGGTGCAGGAACTGGGCCGCGAGCCCACTGTGGAGGAGATCGCCGCTGAGCTGGGTCTGCCTGTGGAAAAGATCATCGAGGCAAACCGTACCGCTGCCGATACCCTGTCTCTGGATACCCCCGTGGGCGATGAAGAGGATACCTCCATCGGCTCCTTCGTGGAGGACGAGCGCACCCCCGGCCCTGCCGATGCCACCTCCAATGCCATGCTGGCCGAAGCCCTGAAGGAGATCCTGGATACCCTGACTGAGCGTGAAGCAGATGTGCTGCGGATGCGCTTCGGTATGTATGACGGCCGTACCCACACGCTGGAAGAGGTGGGCCAGATCTTCGGCGTCACCCGTGAGCGAATCCGCCAGATCGAGAACAAGGCCATCCGTAAGCTGCGTCACCCCAGCCGCGCCAAGCGGATCCGTGATTTCTACTGTTAATGTATCCGGCCCAAAAGCCCCCTGGGCTTTTGGGCCAGTTTTTTGAGGTGTACTTATGAAAAAGTGGAGTATTCTTTTCCTGTGTGCGCTGGTACTGCTGGCCGGCGGCCTCTTTGCCGCAAAAACAGCGGCGGAATCTGCTGTGGAGGCGGTCCTGGCAGCGCAGCCCCAGGAGACCACTGCGCCCACCGAACTGCCGGAGACACACCCTGCGGAGACAGAGGCGCCTGCAGAGGAAACCACCGAAGCTACCACCGAAGCCACCACCGAACCTGTCACGGAGGCCACCACACAGCCCACCACTGAGGAAACGGAGCCCTTCGTTCTGTCCTTTACGGAGGAGGAAGAGGAGCTGCTGCTGAAGATCGCCATGGCAGAGCGGGGCAATTCCAGCTGCACCGAATGTGCGGCACTGGTGATGCGCACGGTGCTGAACCGGGTGGAGGCCCCGAAATTTTCCTCCACCATCAAAGGCGTCCTCTATGCCCAGGATCAGTTCACTCCCGTGATGGACGGTAGCTTTGAGGAGGCGGAGCCCAACGACCTGTGCCGCAATGCGCTGGATATGGTGAAACGGGGCTGGGATGAGAGCCGGGGAGCACTGTATTATGAATGGTGCCAGGGGGAATCCTGGCACAGCCAGAATCTGAATCTGCTGTTCCAGCACTGCGATGTCCGGTTTTACAATTGAGCAGAAAGGCCGCCTGTGGGCGGCCTTTTGTTGACTTACAGAGGAAAATGTGATAATTTTTATATATGAATTCTGGAAAATGGAGGCGGAACGTGATGAAAAAAGAAATTGCGATCCGGCGGGGGTTGGTGCTTTTTCTGGCTTGCCTTCTGACTGTGGGCCTGCTTCCCCAGCCGGCACGGGCGAGGGTACCGGACTGGCAGGTGTCATTGCTGCATCCGGAGGAATTTTTTGGTGAGGCAGAGGATATATTCTATGATTCCCGGGATGAGGAGACGGTATATCTTTTCACCGTACGAAAGGATCCCAAAGAGGATCTGGAAGATTTTGCCGATGATCTGTTGAAAGCAGAGGGCATGACGCTGGAAAAGAACCGGAAGACCCTGGGCGGGGACCGGAAAATGGAGCTGGAATATGAAGGGGAGGACTGCGTCAGCATCCACTGGGACAAAAGCGAGAAGCTGCTGACCATCTGTTATGATGAGATTGTGGTCTCCTGCCGGACCGATCCGGAAAAAATGGTATACGGCTACAGCACCGAGGACTATCCGGAACAGTTTCTGGAGGCAATGCTCGCCATATATGAATCGGATTACGGTCTGACTGCCGCAGAACCCTATATCCGGGGGAACGGAGACAGGATCATTGAGATCGGCGGCAGAAACCGGGTCCGGTTCGACTGGTACGAGGATGCCTGCCTTCTGGAACTGACCTACTATAACGGCTGGTCCAAGTCTGAACAGCAGCCGGAGGAAACAGCCCAGGAAGAATCTCAGGCCACGGATGTCTCTGAAGCCGCAGAAGCGGCGGAAACCATCCCGGCCGGGACGGTGGATCCCTACTCGGTGGCCCTGCCGGATCCGGCTGCCTTCCTGCAGACAAAATATACCCAGGATGTCTGGGGCTATACCCACTATGTTACCTGCCTTGTGGACAAGTCCAATGAAACAGCGGTGGTGGAGGCCCTGCGGGATCTGCTGCTGGAGCCCCGGTACCAGCTGAAGGAGCGGGATACCTGGACCGGCACGGACAGCGGAAAAAAGTGTACCTATTATTCCTTTGAATATACGGGAAAAAGCAGCCTGGTGGACTGGGTCCAGACCACCACCGGCTATACCTATCATGTGCGGCTGACCAGGATGGACTACAGCAGCAGCCAGACCGCCATCATCCTGTCCAGCCATCCGGAATTCCTTCTGGAAGACCCCGGCGTGACCTGGGAAGGACAGGGCGGCAACAGTGTGGACGCCGGGACAGTGACTCCGGAGTCGGATTATGTAAACCATACCGGCGTTTATATTCTGGGCATTATGAAGGATTTCTTCGGCACTCCTGTGAAAGAGGTTTACAACGAGGACCGGTATGAGACCAACTACTATTTCAAATACGGTTCCTATCCGGATTCTGCATTCAAGGGTCTTCGGGGAAAGATGGAGTCGCTGGGGCTGAAGTGCTATCAGCATTCCTATTCCAGCAACGGCGGAAGCAAGGACCTGAGTGCCAAAGCGGAGGGCGGCAGCTGCCTGGCTGCCACCTGGAGGGCAAAGTCAGGGGAACTGCAGGTCACCATCAAGTGGGAATATGTGAAGAAGTCCGGCATTTTTGACTCGGCGGAGATTCCGGCCGAACCGGCTCCGGCCCCGGATCCCAATCCGGAACCTGGCAAGATCGACTGCCGCGACTGCGACGACGGCAGGTGCAAAACCTGCGGCGGCGATGGAGAGCTGGATGGCTTCATGGGGGGAATCCTGGGAAAACAGAAGGATATCAAAACCTGTAAGGACTGCCACGGCGGAAGCTGTAAAACCTGCAACGGTACAGGAAAAGTCAACGGATAAGTCAGAGCATTGCAAAAGCCCGCCAATTGGCGGGCTTTTTTCTGTCTCTTCTTCAGATCCGGTAGAGACGCTTACCGTTTTCCACTGTGACAGCATGAATTTCCTCCAGGCTGAGGTCCCGGAGCTCGGCCAGTTTTTCTGCCATGCGGTAGAGCTTGCCGGGATCGTTCCGCTTACCCCGGAAGGGTTCCGGGGACATATAGGGACAGTCGGTTTCCAGCACGATCCGGTCCAGCGGAATGTTCGCTGCCACCTCCACCGCCTTCCGGGCATTTTTGAAGGTCAGCACCCCGGTGAAGCCGATGTACCAGCCCCGGGCAACCAGCCACTTTGCCATTTCCAGAGAGCCGGAATAGCAGTGGAATACACCGGTCACATCCGGGAATTCCTCCACGATCTTCATGCCGTCCTCGTGGGCCTCCCGCTCATGGACGATGACCGGCAGACCAAGCTCCCGGGCCAGGGCCATCTGCATCCGGAACGCACGCTGCTGGATTTCCCGGGGGATGTCCTCGTAGTGATAGTCCAGGCCGATCTCGCCGATGGCTTTGATTTTGGGATTCAGTTTACATAATGTTCTGTATTCCGTCAGAACTGCCTCGTCGACTTCGTCGGCAACATCGGGATGGGAACCCACGGCGCCATAAATATAGTCGTATTTCCGGGTCAGCTTATCCACATTCCGGGAGGATGCGGCGCTGCAGCCGGGATTCAGCACCAGAGCCAGCCCCTGCTCCGGCAGGGCGGCCAGCAGGGCTTCCCGGTCAGCGTCAAAGGCATGGTCATCCATGTGGGCATGGGTATCAAACAGCATAGTCGTCTCCTTTGTTTTCCAGCACGGCCACCAGGCAGCCGTCCAGCTCCGTCACTCTGGGGTCATCCAGAGAAAAATCCGTGTGATTGGGGTAGCCCCGGAGGCCTTCCCCCGACAGCTTTGCCGCCGCCTCCTTCAGCACCCAGAAGGTCAGAAGGGCTCTGCGCTTGTCCGGCGCGGCGTCAAACCGGGCCTTCTCCCCGGGAGAAAGGATTTTGTCCGCCAGCTTCAGCCGGATCTCCCGGTCCGCTTCCTCGGCATCGATGCCGATGGGATATTCCGACAGGGCGCAAAAGCCGTGGTGGGGGGTGTGGGAAATGGAAAAATACAGATTATTTCCGGGGAAATAGGGCTTTCCCCGTTCTGTCACCGCAATTTCCGGCAGTTCCTCTCCGGTTTCCTCCCGGTAGAGCCGGGCAAGCAGCTCCCGCCCGGCTTCATGGCCGGATTTATCCGTCAGTCTGCAGTGGGCGATCCTCATAGTGCATCGATGATGTTGGGGTCATCCCCTTCCGGCAGCCAGCGGCGGCTGCGCAGCCGGTCCAGCAGCATGACGATGCCGATAATCAGCACCGCTGCGCCGCAGAGGGAGAATACCAGCCGGGAGGCGGTCATGGGCAGCAGGATCAGGATAGCACCGATGGCGGTGGCGGCGCCGTAAAAGATCACATTGCGTTTCTGCTTCAGGGCATATACCAGCTCCATACCGCTGTTGACCATGATGAGCATACCCAGGAACCGGCTGATCCAGGCCACCAGCAGCAGAGGCTGGCTCACCAGCCAGCCGCCCACAATGGCCAGCACTACCGCGGCGATGGCCTTGCCGATCCGGCCGGTATGGCTGAATACGGCGGTGACGCCGGCGCCGATGCCGCAGGCGGTCAGCGCATAGCCCAGTATCCGGGAGATCATGGCAGAGGCCGCATCGGGATACACCAACAGGATCAGTCCCAGCAGAATCAGCAGCCCCGGAACCAGCAGCACCCGGACCAGAGAAAACAGTTCATTTTTTTTCATGGGATCACCCCTTTCTTCTGGCTATTAGTATAGCCGTAATCGGGAGTTCTGTCAATGAAGCCGGGAACCTGCGGAAATTAACATTTCGCAAACATTTCCTTAAATTCCGTCAAACAAATTCCGGCTATATTGGGCTGGCATGGAAAACAAAACGAATACGGAGGAGACAAATATGAAAAAAAGTGATTTTACTGCCCTGGTGATTGGTGTTCCGGGAGGCCTGCTGTTCAGTCTGGGTCTGTGCATGTGTCTGCTGCCGGAGTGGAATGCCTTCCGGCCCGGTGTGGTCTGCACGGCTGTGGGACTTGCCATTCTTCTGATTCTGATCCTGGTGCGCTGCAAAAAGGCCGGCCGGAAGCTGCACATCAGCTGGAAGCTCACCGGCAAGATCGCTTTCGGTATTCTGGGCGCGCTGGTGCTGGGCACAGGCATGTGTATGGTCATGGTCTGGAATATGATCCTGCCCGGTATTGCCGTGGGTATGGTGGGCATTGTCCTGCTGCTGTGTCTGATCCCCATGTTCGTGGGGCTGAAATAACGGTACTGATTGCCGGACAGGGAACCGATACAGAAGAAAATCAGCGCCTCCGGGCGCTTTTTCTTTCCATTCCGGGAAATTCATGTTATACTGAATTTAATATTAATGGAAAGGCAGTTGAATGCTGTGTCAAAAACAAAGAAAAAAGCAACCCTTATCAGGCAGCTGCACCGCTATCCTTATATGGTCGGCGTCATCAGTGTGGGTATCCTGTCCGTCATTGCCCAGATCCTCATCGTTCTGGATGTAGTGAATCCCCTGATCGCCTATGATGTGGATGCAGTCAGCAGCGTTATGTCAACCTGCTCCGAAGTCATCGCCGGTATGTACGGCATTACCCTGACCGGCTATATTTTCTTTGCTGACCGGTTTCAGGACACCACCCGGGAGGATGAAAGCCTCTATGATGTGGTGCAGGCACTGCTGATCCGCTACAACCACATGGCGGGCATCATTTCCCTGATGAGCATGGTGTGCATCGTGCTGGGGGAGGGCATCGTGCTCTACGGCAGCAATACCTTGCTCAGCGAAGGTCTCTATCGGTTCTGGGTGGATGAAACGCTGCTGTTATTCTTCTGGACCTTTGATTTTATCCTCTATTTTGTCATCAGTGTTTTGGATCCCCAGAAGGTGAACCGCATCAGCAGGCAGAAAAAGGACAAGCTCAGCGACAGCGCAGAGCTGGGCGATCTGCAGGGATTCCTGGCGGATTACAAGGTCATCGAGACCTGCCTGCATACCCTGATGGAAAAGCTCATCAGTTCTTCTCCGTTTATTCCCGGCAATATCAGCAAGAGCAAGCCCAAAAGCGTCTACACGCTGGAAACGCTGCGCAACTACAGCCGCATCAGCTTCCAGCTCTGGCGGAAGCTGGAAAAGCTGCGCCAGTATTACAATCTGACCCTCCATGATCCCAACCTCTCCGTTACCAGAGAAATGTGCGATCTGGCAAAGGAAGTCCGCGCAGATCTGGAGGAAAAGATAAAAAACGTATGACCAAAGGCCCGGAGAAATCCTCCGGGTCCTTTTGTCGTTAAAAAGGAAAGCCCCCGTTTTCCGGGGGCTTTTGCAAGGGTTATTCATTCCAGAACAGGTCGTCGGGGTCATGGGTTTCCCGGAATTTGTTCAGGGCCAGATAGATGCCTGCCAGGAGCAGGCCCAGGGTCAGGGCAGCACTGGCGATGCTGCCCCAGGTGAAGACGATGATGGCCAGGACAACTGCCAGAAAGGCCATCAGGATTCCTTTTCTCACGGAATTACTCCTTCACACCCTCAACAATGCCGTTTGCCATACCCACCAGACCCTGCATCTCGCTGGGGATGATGATCTTGGTGGCCTGGCCGTTGGCTACCACCTGCATGGCCTCGATGGACTTCAGCTTCAGAACAGCGTCGGTGGGAGCGTTGTCATTCAGCATAGCCAGGGAGTTGGCCAGTGCCTGCTGCACCTGACGGATGGCCTCGGCTTCACCTTCGGCCTTCAGGATGGCGGCCTGACGCTCGGCCTCTGCCTTCAGAATGGCGGCTTCCTTCTCAGCGCTGGCCCGGAGGATGGCGGATTCCTTCTCACCTTCGGCGATGAGGATGGCGGATTTCTTCTGGCCTTCGGCCTGCAGGATGGCCTGACGGCGGTCACGCTCGGCCTTCATCTGCTTTTCCATGGAGTTCTGGATATCCTGGGGAGGCAGGATGTTCTTCAGTTCCACGCGGTTGACCTTGATGCCCCAGGGGTCGGTGGCTTCGTCCAGGATGGCGCGCATCTTGGTGTTGACCACATCACGGCTTGTCAGGGTCTGATCCAGTTCCAGGTCACCGATGATATTACGCAGAGTGGTGGCGGTGAGGGTCTCCATGGCTGCCATGGGCTGCTCCACGCCGTAGGCGTACAGCTTGGGGTCGGTGATCTGGAAGTAGACAACGGTATCGATCTGCATGGTGACGTTGTCCTTGGTGATGACGGGCTGGGGGGGATAGTCCAGCACCTGCTCCTTCAGGCTGACCCGGCGGGCGATGCGGTCAATGAAGGGGATCTTCAGGTGCAGGCCAACGCCCTGGACACTGTGGAAGGCGCCTAGACGCTCAATGACGTATGCCCGGGACTGCTGGACCACGAAGATGTTGCGGATAATGATGAAAAATGCAATAAGGGCAATGATTAAACCTACGATCCACATAATGTTACCTCCTTAATTTCCGTTGTTCTGCAGGGGGAGGGCGCGGCCCTCCTGCTGCATGGCATCATGATACGTTTGCGGGAATTTCCACAGGCGTTACAAAGACCTTGACACCCTCGATGCGGTCGGCTTTCACCAGAGTGCCTTCGGGAATTACTTCGCCGGTGGTGCTGCGGGCAGTCCATTCCATGGATCCCAGCTTGACCTGGCCCTGGGCCCGGACATTGTCCACAGCAGTGGTCACGAGACCGGTGGAACCGATGACGCTGTCCACATTTGTTTTTACCAGCTTGGGTGTGATGAACTTCCGAACCAGAGGCCGCAGCGATGTCAGCAAAATGGCGGACACCGCCAGGGCAACGCCAACCTGCAGTTCCCAGGAGCCGCCCAGCAGGCAGACCACCAGAGCAGCCAGACAGCCGCCGGCAAACCACAGGGAGATCAGCGTTACGGTCATAGCCTCACCAATCAGAAAAATCACCATCATCACAAGCCAGGTGCTGATACCCCAATTCATTTTCGTTGCCTCCTTTCGTGAACGTTCACTCTTTGATTGGGTTGTGACTATATGATAGCATAAAACCGGTTTCCGGTCAATTCGCTGAACGCACAAAAACAGGCGGTTTTGAGACATTTTACACAAATTTAACATGCAAAAACAGATAAAACAGGGTTATTTTGCAAAATCAGTCCAATAGAGGGAAGGAAGATTTCCATTTCTTTACTTTTGCGGCTATATAATTGCATTACATGGTCAGATGACCGTGAAATGCAAGGAAAGCCAACTTCAGGATCCCTCCGGAATCAGACCGGACAGAAGAACATTCCGGCCGGCGCAGATCCGGAAATTGTGCAGTTTTTTCGGAGATATTCAAAGAATTCAGCGGTGTTTCCATCTCCGGTCCCGGGACAGGGCAGAGAAATGATTGCTTAAAATTCTTTACTTTCTCCGGATTATCCGCTATGATAAAAGAAAAAAACGGAGGTAGATTATGAACAAGTTTTTCCCGGAGATCAAGAAAAATTTTGGCTTCGGCTGTATGCGCTTCCCCATGAAGGATGAACGGGTGGATATTGCTGCCGTCACAGAAATGGTGGATTATTTCATGGAGGCGGGCTTCAACTATTTTGATACCGCCCGCCCTTACCACAGCGGCACCAGCGAAGGTGTGCTGAAGACCTGCCTGACATCCCGGTATCCCCGGGAAAGCTATGTGCTGACCAATAAGCTGTCCCCCACCAAGTTTGAGACTGAGGCGGATATCCGCCCTCTGTTCGAGGATCAGCTGAAGGAATGCGGCGTGGAGTATTTCGATTTCTATCTGTTCCATGCCAATTCTGCCGAACGGCACAAGAAGTTCACCGATACCCGGGCCTATGACATTGCCCAGGAGCTGAAGGCAGAGGGTAAGATCCGCCATGTGGGCATGTCCTTCCATGACAGCGCCCGGGTGCTGGAGAAGATCCTCACCGACCGGCCGGAGATCGAAGTGGTGCAGCTGCAGCTGAACTATGTGGACTGGGATGATCCCCAGGTCCAGGCCCGGAAGTGCTACGAGGTCTGTAAAAAGCACGGCAAACCCGTGCTGGTGATGGAGCCCGTCAAGGGCGGCACTCTGGTGAACCTGCCGGAGAAGGCCCTGAAGGAGCTGAAGGGCGTCAGCCCTGCCAATTATGCCATCCGGTTTGCAGCCTCCTGGCCCAACGTGGCCATGGTGCTCTCCGGCATGAGCAACATGGAGCAGATGGTGGACAATGTGTCCTTCATGAAGGACTTCCAGCCCCTGACCTACGCTGAGGAGCAGGTCATCGAGCGGGTCCGCTCCATTTACCAGACCTTCAACCGGATTCCCTGCACCGGCTGCAGATACTGCGTGGATGGGTGCTATGGAAAGATCAACATTCCTGAGGTCTTTGCCTGCATGAATGATGTGCTGGAAGGCAAGGAAGGTGCTGAAGAGCGTTACAGAGCCCTGGAGCGGGGCGCTGACCGCTGCATCGGCTGCGATATGTGCAGCCATGTCTGTCCCCAGGGACTGAACATCCGGATGCTGATGAACCAGATCAGTGAAAGCTTCTGGGAGCATACCGCCAAGCACCCCACCAGCAGGACAAAAGCATGATATACAGGCCGCCGGAAGTGGGTTTCCGGCGGCTTCCATTATTTTCATAATACTTTAATATTATTCGTATAATTTGTGTTTACAGGACTTTCCATTGACGAAAAGTTTGAATTATGCTACACTCCTGCGTGATGCGGATATCACGGCTCTTCCGCGGAATCCCATTCATTCAGGAGGAACTATCCATGCAAAAAAACACCCTTTTCCGCCGGGGCATCAGCTTGCTGCTGGCGCTGGCCCTGCTGCCGGCGGGGCAGGTCCGCGCCGCTGAAAGTGATGGACTCTGTCCCCACCACCCCGGTCACACCGCCGACTGCGGTTATGCAGCCACCGGCGAATGTAACCATGTCTGCACCGCCGATACCGGCTGCATCACCGTCTGCTGTGCCCATGTTCATGTCGGCACCTGCTATGATGGGGAGGGCCGCCTGATCTGCGCCCATGTCTGCACCGATACCCCTGACTGCTATACCCCGGTCATCGACTGCCTGCATACCCTGCATGGCAGCTGCGGCCATGCCGAGGGAAAGGACTGCGCCTTTGCGGTAAACGGCTGTCCCCAGTGTGAGGCAGTGGAACTGAAGGGCACCGATGTGGTGCTGAATGACGGCACGGAATATGTCTATACCGGTCAGGAGATCAAGCCCCATATCACCGTCACGGTGGACAGCGCTGTTCTGGTGGAAGGGGAGCATTATACAGTCTCCTATACCGACAACATCGGCGCCGGTATCGGAACTGTCAGCGTCACCGGTATCCCGGAGGGGGGCTTCAGGGGCACCGTTACCCTGCCGTTTACCATCGTCAAAGCGCCCGATACCCCGGAATTCACTCTGGTGGAGCTGAAGGGAACGGATGTGACTGTTGAAGGCACCGAGTTTGTCTATACCGGCAGCGCCATTGAGCCTTCCGTTACGGTAACGGTGGATGGCAGTATCCTTACCGCCGGGAAGGACTATACCCTTACCTATTCCAACAATGTGCAGCCCGGCACGGCTTCCCTGACAGTCACCGGCATTGCCACCGCCAGCGAGACGGTGGGCTATACCGGAGAAGTTGTGATTGCCTTCACCATCGTAATGCCCACCGAGCCTGAGAACCCCACCGAGCCGGAGAACCCCACCGAGCCGGAGAACCCCACCGAGCCGGAGGATCCCACGGAGCCGGAGAATCCCACCGAGCCGGAGGACCCCACGGAACCGGAGAACCCCACCGACCCTTCTCAGCCCGAGGATACAGAGCCGGAGGAACCCGATCCCTTCGATTACCGGATCACCAAAGGCAGCGGCAGCCGCTGGAGCCTGAAGAGCGGTAAGGATCTGGTGTTCACTGTCAATGCCGATACCGATGACATCACCGCCATTCGCATCGACGGCAAGAAGCTGGGCACTGCCCATTACCGGCTGGGGGACAAGGGTACCGTCACCCTGAAAAACAGCTTTCTGGATAAGCTGACCATCGGTACCCACAGGATCACCCTGGTGTTTGCCGACGGCGAAGCGGAAGGGACCTTCCGGGTAATGCCGGAGGCAGATCCCACCAATCCGGCCACGGGAGACAGCATCGGCCGCTGGGCCGTGACCATGGTGCTGTCCATGGCCGGGGCTGTTGCCCTGCTGATCCTGGGCAGGAAAAAGCGTGCATAAGGAATTATCCCCGGAAGCCCGGCTTCCGGGGGTTTTTCTGTTCTGCGCCGGCATGACCCTGCATAGACTGCCAAAGACAAGGAGGGATGGACATGGGGGAAGAGCATCTGCCTCACAAGCTGAGTCTGGAGGAGCGAAAGAAGCTGACCATGACCGGTGTGACGGAGGTGGTCAGCTTTGAGGACGGCGCAGTGGTGCTGCGTACGGCGCTGGGAACGCTGGTGGTGCAGGGTCAGGGACTGCAGCTGAAGACCCTGTCTCTGGAGGGCGGCCAGGTGGCAGTGGAGGGGACCGTCAGCGCCCTAAGCTATGAGGAACCCCGGCTGGCCGGCTGGCGGCGGTTGCTGGGATGACGGCGCCGGAGACCGCCTTCCGGCGGCTGCTGGCAGGTATCCTGCTGGGTGCAGCTCTGGGAGTCTGGCATGGGTTTCTCCGGCCACCAGGTGAAAAACACCGGGCTTTCTGCGACCTGCTATTTGTGCTGGGTGGTGCAGCGGCGTGGCTGTATCTGATGTTCGGCATTTGCCGGGGGGACATCCGGATCTGGGGATACTGCGGTCTGCTGGCGGGCTGCCTTTTCTGGGAAAGCACCCTTGGCCGGGGGCTGCAGCCGCTTTTTTTCCTGTTTTGGAGAGGAATGGCGGCAATCCGGAAAATTATTTTGTTTTTTCCCAAAAAAATTTTTAGAAAACTGAAAATTTTATTTGCATCTTGGAAAAAATGGGTTACAATAAGATGGAGTAACCGTCGGCACTTCCGGCGGGCATCCGGAGGTACCCTACATGGCAGAACGGGCAAATCCCTTTCGCAATATCAAATTCATCGTTCGGCCCGGTCCGCGGAAGCTGAAGATTCTCCTCTTCGCACTGATTCTGGCCTGCACCGCCGCACTGATCGCTCTGGGCGTGGTACGCAGCCGTATTCAGCAGCAGACTCAGCAGGCGCTGGATCAGGCGGCTACCCTGGAACAGGAGAACGCCGAACTGGAAGAGAAAAAAGAGAAGCTGGATTCCAGCAGCGGCATCAAGGACATCGCCAGAGAAGAACTGGGTCTTGTGGACCCGGATACCATTATTATTGACCCGAACAGCTAATAAATGGAGGAAGCAGAACAAACTATGGAGTTAACCGTTGGAACCGTATTAGAAGGTAAAGTAAAGTCCATCACCAATTTTGGTGCATTCGTTGCCCTGCCGGAAAATAAGACCGGCATGGTACATATTTCCGAGGTGGCCAATGCCTATGTCAGCGATATCCGTCAGCACCTGACCGAAGGCCAGGATGTAAAGGTTATGGTCATCGGATGTGAAAACGGTAAGATCAATCTGTCCATCAAGCGGCTGGAGCCCAGGCCCCAGCGGGAAAACACCGGCCGGCCCAATAATTTCCGCGGCAATGGCGGCACCGGCGCACCCCGCCGGGAGGGCGGCAGCTTCCAGAAGGATGCAGACCAGCCCCAGACCCATGGCTACGGCCAGAACCGGGGCGGCAATAACCAGAGTCAGAACCGTCCCCAGCGCGCACCCGTGCAGCCTGCAGCTCCCAAGACTGCTGACCAGCTGTTCGAGGAAAAGCTGAAGGCCTTCATGACCGAATCCGACTCCAAACTCTCCTCCATGATTGCAGAACACCGCCCCAAGAGCAGAAGAAGAAGATAATCCTCCCAACAGGCTGCTGCACACGCAGCGGCCTGTTTTTCGCAGAACCAATTCTGCCCCGGAGGTGAATGTTATGTCAACTGTTGTAATTACCGGCGGATCCCGGGGGATCGGTGCAGCAGCGGCGGAACTGTTTGCCGCAAAGGGCCACCGGGTCTATATTTTTTATACCCAAAATGAAACTGCCGCCCGGGCTGTGGCCGAAAAGACCGGCGCCATACCCATCTGCTGCGATGTGTCCGACGGCGATGCCGTCAGAGCCGCCTTTGCCCGGATCCCGGATGTGGATATCCTGATCTGCAATGCCGGTATTTCCCATTACGGCCTTATGAGCATGATGTCGGAAAGGGACTGGGACCGGCTCTTTGCCGTGAATGTCAAGGGCGTCTATCACTGCGTTAACGCTGCCATGCCCATGTTCCTGAAAAAACAGCGGGGCTGCGTCATTACTGTGTCCAGCATGTGGGGCCGGGTGGGCGCTTCCTGCGAGGCGGCCTATTCTGCCACCAAGGGAGCCATCATTGCCCTGACCAAGGCCCTGGCCAAGGAGCTGGGCCCCAGCGGCATCCGGGTGAACTGCGTAGCCCCCGGCGTGATCCTGACGGATATGTGCGCCCATTTTGACGAGGAAACACTGGCGGAACTGGCGGAGGAAGCTGCCATCGGCCGCAACGGCAACCCCATGGATGTGGCAAGAGCCATGGAATATCTCAGTGAAGCTGATTTTGTCACCGGACATATCCTGAATGTGGACGGCGGATTCGCAATATAAAAATAACACAAAGGAGAAAATACTATGAAAATCTCTATCGGCTGTGACCACGGCGCACTGGCGCTGAAGAACAAGATGGTCGCCCATCTGACTGCCCGGGGCCATGAAGTCGTGGACTTCGGCACTCATACCCCCGACAGCTGCGATTACCCCGAGTTTGCTGCTGCAGCCGCCCGGGCTGTGGCCTCCGGCGAATGTGAGAAGGGCATTGTGCTGTGCACCACCGGCATCGGTGTGTCCATCTCCGCCAACAAGGTGGATGGCATCCGCTGCGCCCTGCTGAGCGATGTCTGGTCCGCAAAGATGACCCGCCTCCACAACGATACCAACATGATGGCCATGGGCGCCGGCGTGGTGGGCGAGAACCTGGCACTGGAAATCGCTGATACCTGGCTGGGTACCGAATTCTCCGGGGATGCCCGTCATCAGCGCCGCATCGACAAGGTCATGGCTCTGGAAAAGTAAACAGAAACAGGCTGCCCTCAGGCAGGTGTTCGTAAAACAGTGAATGGAGCGTATCGGTATCGATACGCTCCATTTTTTATATTGCCAATTGAAATTGGTTTATTTCTTTTTGTAAAACACAAATGCGCCGCATAGGCATCCGCCGGCTAACAGCAGCGAGGACAACCATCCTTCGTGGGTGTTGACGATATGGTTAACTGTGCCTGCCAGAAAGCAGCAAGCTGCTGTTACAAACAGGGCAAAAAGAATCTTATTGATGTTCATACTTATGGACTCCTTCGTCAAATTCCGGTTGGATTAACTGATGATATACTATCATAAGTTTGGCTGAATATACAAGAACAGTCACAACAAATAAAATTGTTGTGACTGTTAACTGTGTTATGCGTACCGCCGGTTTGGCATGACATGGCAGGTGAATGTTCTTCTTCTGCAAAAGACGATCTTATGGCGGCAGATCCGCCGGGAGTTCTCCCGGTGGTGTTTGGTTATTCGTGAATATACTGCACAGCTACACAGCCGGGGCCGCCCTGGGTGATGAAGGCGGGACTCAGGGGCCAGATTTCGTAAACGGCCTCGGGCATTGCTTCCTGCAGTACCTTCCGGGCCAGTTCTGCCTTGTCCTGGGCATCGGCATGGGAGATATAGACCCGCCAGCCCTTGCCAACACCGGCTTTTTCCAGTTCCCTGGCGATGAACTTCACCGCATGGGGATAGCCCCGGCGGATGCCTGCGGCAGTGAGGCGTTCGCCGGTCTCCGTCTGGGTCATGATGGGGGTCAGATTGGCGGCCTTGCCCACATAGGATACCAGAGGGGACAGCCGTCCGCCCCGGCGCAGATAGTCAAAATCCGCAGGAACCAGAAAGCTTTTGGCACTGTCGATGAGAACATTCAGCTTTTCCGTGATGGCTTCCGCTGTCTCACCGGCCTTTGCCCAGCGGACAGCCTGCTCCACCAGATAGCGGTGGGGGCCGCAGAGTGTGCGGGTGTTGATGACATGGATCTTTTGCGCATGGTCGCACAGTTCAGCCGCGGCGCAGGCACTGGTATAGGTGCCGGACAGGCCATGGGCCATGGCGATATTCAGAATCTCCTCACCGGCAAATTCGTTGTACAGCGCCTCCACTTCGCCAATGGCGGGCTGGCTGGAGGTGGGCATGTGGCCCTGACGGATGATGGAAACGAATTCCCCGGCGCTGATCTCGTCAAATTCCCGGTAGCTCTTTCCGGCAATGGTAACAGACAGGGCGGAAACGGCAAAACCGGCCTCCCGGGCCTGGGTGGTGGAATAGAGGGTGGATGTATCTGCAACGATGCGGACCATAAGTGGAACCTCCGATAAAGATTTTTAATATCTCGTAACAGGGTATTACATACAAATCATACAGGAATCGACAGATAAAGTCAATTGAAACTTTTCTGAACCTGCAGCCGGATTCCGGCCTGCCAAAGAAGTTTCCCGGAGTTCACCGCGGCAGCGGTGAGATTATATTCCGCAGGAAAAAAACGTCCTGCACCTTGCGGTGCAGGACGTTCGGGTAATACATTACATCAGCTTGCGGATCAGACCCTTGATGTCCTCCACGGAGGCAGCCTTGGGGTTGCCGGGTGCGCAGGCATCATCGAAAGCGGACTGGGCCAGGAAGTCCAGATCCTCTTCCTTGATCTTGTCCAGCTTGGTGGGGATGCCCACATCGATGGAGAGCTGACGGACAGCGTCGATGGCAGCCTTGCGGTAGGCAGCCTGGTCCATGCCGGTGGTATCCACGCCCATGGCCTCGGCAACAGCCTTCAGCTTGTCGCCGGTGGCATCGGCATTGTATTCCATGACGATGGGCAGCATCATGGCGCAGGCAACACCGTGGGGGGTGTCATAGGTGGCACCCAGAGTGTGGGCGATGGAGTGGGCGATGCCCAGACCAACATTGGAGAAGGCCATGCCGGTGACGAACTGGCCCAGAGCCATGCCTTCACGGCCCTCAGGATCGTTCTCAACAGCGCCGCGCAGGCTCTTGGCGATGAGGCGGATGGCCTCCAGGTTCAGGCAGTCAGGCAGAGCCCAGGCACCCTTGGTGGTGTAACCTTCGATGGCGTGGGTCAGAGCATCCATACCGGTGGAAGCGGTCAGGCCCTTGGGCATGGTGGACATCATGTCGGGATCAACGATGGCGATGTCGGGGATGTCGTTGACGTCCACACAGACGAACTTACGCTTGCGCTCAACATCGGTGATAACGTAATTGATGGTAGCTTCTGCTGCGGTACCTGCGGTGGTGGCAACAGCGATGGTGTAAGGCACACGGTTCTTGGTGGGAGCAACACCTTCCAGGCTGCGGACATCCGCATATTCCGGGTTGGTGATGATGATGCCGATGGCCTTGCCGGTGTCCATTGCGGAACCGCCGCCGACGGAAATCATGTAGTCAGCACCGGATGCCTGATAGGCAGCGACACCGGACTGAACGTTTTCGATGGTGGGATTGGGCTTGACATCAGAGTAGATCTCGTATGCCATGTTGTTGGCATCCAGAATGTCGGTGACCTTCTTGGTAACGCCGAACTTCAGCAGGTCGGGGTCCGTGCAGATGAAAGCCTTCTTCAGGCCCTTTGCTGCCACCAGACCGGGAATCTCCTGGATAGCGCCCTTGCCATGATAGGAAATTGCATTGGATACGAAACGGTTTGCCATAGTGTTTACCTCCAAATTTCATTTCTGTTTGCCGGGCAGCCGGTGCTGCCTGTTTTCCGGAATTATTTTATCATGTCAGTAGAGAAATATCAATTGCAAAGAAACACTTTTCCTGATGGATTTATCGATTTTTTGGAAAAGAAAAACACCCCGAAGCATTCGCTTCGGGGTGCAGAAGTGACAATTAGTCAGCGACGTAGGGCAGCAGGGCGATCTGACGGGCGCGCTTGATGGCGGTGGTCAGGTCACGCTGGTGAGCGGCGCAGGTACCGGTGGTACGGCGGGGCAGGATCTTGCCGCGCTCGGACAGGTAACGGCGGAGCTTAGCGGTGTCCTTGTAGTCGATAGCGGTCACCTTGTCCACGCAGAAAGCACAAACCTTCTTGCGCTTGCGGGGACGCATACGCTGTTCGTTAGCCATGGATTTTCCCTCCTTGTAAGTTTCGTAGAAAAGTTCAGTTAGAAGGGCAGCTGGGCGTCATCGTCCTCCAGCATCGCGAAATCGGATGCGGGGGCTGCTGCGGGGGCGCTGTAGCCGCCGTAGCTGGGAGCGGGAGCATTGTAGCCACCGTAATTGTTGTTATTACCGTAGCTGTTGCCGCCGTAGCTGTTACCGCCATAGGCGTTGCCGCCGTAGGAGGAACCGCTGTTGTCGGCATCCCGCTTGCTGTCGCCGAAATAGCAGTTGTCTGCCACGACTTCAGCAGTGCGACGCTTGTTGCCGTCCTTGTCGGTCCAGGATCTGATCTGGAGCCGGCCGGAAACCACGATCATGCGGCCCTTGGTGAAATACTTGGAGACAAATTCTCCGGTCTGACGCCAGGCGACACAGTCGATGAAATCGGTTTCCTTTTCGCCGCCGTCTCTGCCGCCGAAGTCACGGTCGACAGCCACGGTAAAGCTGGCAACGGCGATGCCGCTGCCGGTACGGCGAAGTTCGGGATCACGGGTCAGGCGACCCATGATGGTGATGTGGTTGAGCATTTAATTACTCCTCCACAGCGGTGGTCAGGCAGCGCATAACGCCTTCAGTGATCTTCATCACGCGCTCCAGCTCAGCAGGGAACTCGGGCTTGGTTTCCATGTTCATCAGAACGTAGTAGCCCTCTGCCATGTCGTTGATGGGGTATGCCAGACGACGCTTGCCCCACTCGTCAATGTTGGTCAGAGTACCCTCCGCTTCCACCATTGCCTTGAACTTTTCCACAAGTGCTGCGGTTGCCTCTTCGCCGATGGTAGCATCGATGATGTAGAGGACCTCATACTTACCGGTGATCTTAGCCATGTTGATTGCACCTCCTTATGGTCTGAATGGCCCACGTCATAAGCGTGAGCAAAGAGTTATCTGCATTCGCAGACCAGTTTATTTTATAGGAACTGACTGAAAATGTCAAGAACTTTTTATGAAAAAGTCCGGAAATTTCAAGTTTTTGTCGGGGAGGATCATGATCCTCCCCGACAGTTAGATTTCATATACTTTGACGATTTCTGTGGGGCCTTCCAGCAGGATGCTCTCCACTTCCGTTTCACCGCCGATGGTAATCTTTAAGGTGCCGCCCCGGCTGTGGGCGGTCAGCACCTTTCCGGGAAGTTCTCCCCGGAGCCACATGACGGCAGCGGTGCTGCCGGTGCCGGTGCCGCAGGCCAGGGTGTAGTCCTCCACGCCCCGCTCGAAGGTCAGGATCCGCACCTCTCCCTGGGACAGGGGCTGGTAGAAATTCACATTGGCGCCCTTGGGGAAGGCGGGATCGAACCGCAGGGCGCGCATCTCCTCCCGGAGATTGTCCGCATCCCCCCACAGGTCGCCGGAATACCGGACAACGGCATGGGGCACGCCGGGATTGCCCAGCTCCGTATAGGCGATGTCACCCTTGCGGTTCAAGTCCATAATGCCGGGGTTGTTCAGCTTCACCCGGTACTGGTTTTCGTCGATGCGCCAGCCGGGGACAATGCCGGCATCGGTCTGGACGGTCATTTCCGCACCGGCGATGCCCATATCGTGGGCGAACAGGCAGATGCACCGGGCGCCGTTGCCGCACATCTCACCCCGGGTGCCATCGGAATTGTAAAAATGGAGCCGGAAATCGGCTGTTTCGGATTTTCCCACAGCCATGAAGCCATCGGCATTGGCCAGTTTACATAACTCGACAGCCAGACGGGAAAAATCCCGGCTCTCATCGTCCCGGGCGTCCATAACCATGAAGTCATTGCCTGCGCCGTTCATATAGTAGACGTTCATATACATTTCCCTTTCGGAGTTTTGCAGCGGAGCCGCGACAGCTTCCCGGGAGAAGCGTCAGGCGCTTCCACGCTGCTGCGTTATCCCAGCATATTTTCCATATTATAGAAGCCGGCGGATTTTCCAACCATGAACCGGGCGGCCTCCACGGCGCCGTCGGCCAGCATGGCCCGGGAGCCGGATTCGTGCTTCAGCGTCAGGGACTGAGTGCCGGTGTGGATATGGATCTCATGGATACCCACTACATTGCCCATGCGCAGGGCATGGATACCGATCTCGTTTTTGGTCCGCTTTCCCTCACCGCTGCGGCCGCAGTTGGCGACCGCCTGAGGACGGACCTCTTTGATGGCGTTGAACAGCATCAGGGCGGTGCCGCTGGGGGCGTCCACCTTCCGGATGTGATGGGCTTCCACGATTTCGATATCTGCATCGGGGAAGGCGGCGGCAGCCTGCTTTGCAAGGCGGCACAGCACCGCAATGCCAAGGCTCATATTGCCGGAGAAAAACACGGGAATTTCTTCTGCAGCAGCGGTGATTACAGCCTTCTCTTCTGCGGTGTGGCCGGTGGTGCCGATGACGGCAGCTGCGCCGATCTCCTTTGCATAGGCCAGCACATCACTGACTGCGGTATGATGGGAGAAGTCGATGACCACATCCGCATCCACCTTGCCCAGCTCGGCAAAGGTTTTGGGAACGTTGTTCTCGCCGTCGATGCTGACCCGGCCCACGATCTCGTTGCCCAGGATGGCGCCGATCAGCTTGCCCATTGCGCCGTTGGCGCCGCACAGAACTGCTCTCATACTTCGATACCCAGCTTTCTCATCTCGGCAAAGAGGACAGACCGGGTGGCATCCTCCATGGGGGTCAGAGGCAGGCGCAGGTTTTCCTCGCCGAAGCCCATGGCGGAAACGCCGGCCTTGGCGGGGATGGGATTGACCTCGCTGAACAGGGCATTGATCAGGGGCAGCAGGTCGCACTGCATTTTGGCGGCGGCAGCAAAGTCGCCGGCGCGGCAGGCATCGGTCATGGCAACGGCTTCTCTGGGAGCCACATTGGACAGGACAGAGATGGTGCCCTTGGCGCCCATGGCCATCATGGCAACGGTCAGAGCGTCCTCACCGGAGTAAACATCGATCTTGTCGCCGCACAGGTGCATGATCTCCACCATCTGGGCCACATTGCCGGTGGCTTCCTTGATGGCCACGATGTTTTCGTGCTCGGCCAGACGGGCCACAGTCTTGGGCAGCAGGTTGCAGCCGGTGCGGCCGGGAACGTTGTACAGGATCACGGGAACGGTGGAAGCCTCGGCGATGGTCCAGAAATGCTGGAACAGGCCGTTCTGGGTGGCCTTGTTATAGTAGGGAGTTACCACCAGAATGGCATCGGCGCCCACCTCGCAGGCATTCTTTGTGTTGTGCAGAACGTGGTCGGTGTTGTTGGTGCCGGTACCGGCAATGACGGGGACCCGGTGGTTCACCCGCTCCACAGTGTAGCGGATGATCTCCTTCTGATCGGTGTATTCGATGGTGGCATTTTCGCCGGTGGTACCCATGACCACGATGGCGTTGATGCCATTTTCAATCTGGAAGTCAATGAAACGGCCCAGAGCCTCGTAGTCAATGCCGTCTGCGGTCATAGGGGTGACGATGGCAGTAGCCATGCCCTCAAAAATGGTCTTTTTCATATTTATCTCTCCTTGGATGGATATTCTTCCGGTGCAGCACCCTTGGCTCCCCCTGCAAAGGGGAGGCTCTGGTGCGGTGCACCATCAGGCTTTGAATTGGTTAAAGAAGTCGTACAGCGGAGTCAGCTTTTCAAAGAAATCTGCCACTTCATCAAGTAGCTGGGGACCGAACATCCCTTCACCGGGATCGATGTGCCGGGTGCAGCCGATCTTGTCTTTCCAGGCGAAGTAGGGCAGCAGGGCCTCGTTGTCTGTGGGCTTGGGACGTTTATAGCAGCCTGCGTACACCTTGCCGCCCACAGCTTCTTCCGTGGTCCGGATGAGCTCCAGAAACGCATCCGGGAAGGCGGTAATGTGACGCCGAAAGGCCTCCATGGTGGCGGTGCGGGGCTTCCAGATGAAGAAACCGTAGTCCACACCTTCGGGGTTGATCTCGAAATACAGGCAGGGATTTTCGCCCCACCACTCCACATCCTGCCGGATGCAGATCCAGAGGCTCTCCTTATAGGGCTCCGGCGGATGCATCCGCTGGTCCCGGTAAATGCGGCTCACCTTGTAAATGTTGCCGCTTTTTTCCAGAAAAGGCTGAAACAGCTCTTTTCCCAGAGCCTTCATGGGTTCATACAGGGTATCGGTATATTGTTTTTTATGTTCCAGAAACCAGTCGCGGTTGTTGTTCATGCGGATGCCCCAGAGAAAATCGATGGTCTCCGGGGTGAAGCCTTCAAACATGGGATCACCTCTTTTTGTTTGGGATATGTATTTTGCGCCTTGCATGCGTTGCTGCGATTTCCCGTTGGATTCCGGAGGGCCTGCAGATCATTTCAGCACCAGACCGTCGTCATCGGGGATCTTGTATTTCCGGGAGGTCTTGAAAATGACCTGTCCCTTCTCCTTCCGGGAATACTCCCGGTCAGGCAGCTCCAGGGTATAGCGCTCAAAGGCATTGATGAGGGTGGTGCCGTTGTAGTCCCGGACCCGGGGAATGTTGTGGCCGTAGGTCATGTGGACATGGCCGTGGATCAGATACCGGGGATGGTACCGGTCCAGAAACTCCCGCAGGGCAGCGAAGCCCCAGTGGGCGGGATCGTCATCATCACCCAGTCCTTCCGGCGGCGCATGGGTCACAACGATGTCGATACCCCCCAGCATCCGGATCTTCCATTTCAGCCGGTTGATCCGCTGGCGCATCTGCCATTCCGTATACTGGTGGGGGCCGGGATGGTATTTCCGGCAGCCGCCCAGACCCAGGATCCGGAGGCCGTTGAACATAACGATGGCATCATCGATACAGTCGCAGCCCTCCGGGGGTGCGAACCGATAGCTGCCGTCGTGGTTTCCGTGGACGTAGAGCACGGGACATTTGGCCATGGTCACAAGAAAACTCAGGTAGCTGGCCTTCAGATCGCCGCAGGATAGGATCAGATCATAGTCATCCAGCTTGCCCGGAACATAATAATCCCACAGAAAGGGACATTCCTCATCGGATATGGTCAATATCTTCATGCTTCTTTGCCTCCTTCTCCTGGGGGAGCTTGTCTCTGTAAATGCCCAGCTCCCGGACAAGGGGCTGAGACCGGGGCAAAATCTCCTCAAGGGGAGGGATGGCGCCGATAACATTTTCGCACAGCCAGTCCATGCGGATCAGCTGTTCAGGGGTAAAGGTGCCGCTGCCGTCGTTTTTCACGGTTCCGTCCTGGGCGATGATCCGGCGATGGAAGGGGTCCATCGTTCCGGAAACCATATTGTGGCACAGGATTTTGGCCAGCTGCCGGACACCGGCAGGCAGCTTCCGGGACAGATCCAGGTCAATGATGCCGCTGTCCATGCCCAGCCAGTAGTTCAGGGCGGTGGAGCCGTCCTTTTCCTGCTTCCAGCCGCCGGAGAAAATATTCCGGATGACAAATTCATAGAATTTGCCCCAGACCCAAACGGGGCTGCCCAGGGGGATCAGCTCGCCCATGTCGTCCATGAGATAGGTGCCGTAGTTGCAGAAGTCCAGAGACATCTGGTTTCTGGCGGGCACATTCCGGTTGGAGATCACCCGGATTCCGTCAGCAAAGAAGTCTTCCTGGGGCGTGCCCTTCACACAGGTCCACCGCAGTTCGATCTGGGCCCGGGGATTGGTCATCTGGGCACCCAGAGCAAAGGCATTGATGGAGGCAGGCGTACCATAGATGGGATAGGATGCGATATAACCGATCCGGTTGTTCTGGGCCATGGCGCCGGCGATGGCGCCGGTGATGAACTTGGCCTCAAAGATCCGGCCGTAGTAGGTACGGATACTGGAAAAGGGCTGGGATACAGAGCAGTTCAGGAATTTTACCTTGGGATGGGCCACGGCGGCTTTCAGTGTGGCGAGGCTCAGGGGAGGTGCTGTGGTGAATACCACCTGTGCGCCTTCCATAACGGCTGTTTCAATGGCCAGCTCTGCCTGCGCCGGGCCGGAGGCGCCGAAATAGCTGCGGCAGGTGATGCGGTCGCCGAATACGGACTCGATGTGCTGTCTGCCCTCTTCATGGCTGGCCACCCAGATGCTTTCCTCAGAGGTCAGCTGGTGAACGAAGGCGACATTCAGATGATCCGGCACTTCAAAGATCCGTTCCAGGATGCCGGCTTTTGCGCCGTCTTCGGCCCGGGTCTCCACCTTGACCGAGTCCTCCCGGGAGGTGGAGATCACATCTTCCCACAGTGCGGACAGTGTGGTTTTCAGTTCGGCGCCATTCAGCCGGCCCAGATCCTGCCAGGGATACAGTTCCAGCCACAGCAGCAGGGCCTCCTCGCAGAGGATCTCCTCTCTGGGGTTGCGCAGAGCTTCAAAGGCATCCTGAAAATAGGAATAATAGGCGTTGAAATTCCGGCGGTCCTCTTCTGTCCAGATATCATCGGATTTCTTGCCCAGATGTTTCAGCAGCCGGGCATAGTCGCCGGGGCGGCGGAACTGAACGGTATACAGCCGGGAGACTTTGAAAAAGTCCATAAACTCATAGTAGGCCCGGATCCGGGGGTCGTCACTCATGGGAGGGACCACCCGCTTGACGGTACTGGGGATCCGGGGGGCGTCAAAGTGGCGCAGCACGCTGACCCGCTTATTGCCCTCCTGAACGTAAAAGTTGCCCAGATATTCATAGCACAAAATGGGATCCTGAATACCTGTGTCCCCCAGATGGGCGGCACAGAGGTGTATCCATTTGGTGGCAAATTCGGTTTTGGGTTCCAGCAGCGGCCGGAAGCTGGGAGAAAAAGCGGTGATGCGTCCGGCAGTCTTGGTGCCGATGATCCGCTTTGCCGGGATCTCCAGCAGGCCAATGTCCTGAATTATACCGGGATAATTTTCCGGCAGGATCTCATCCAGAACCTTTGGATGGGTGGGCTTGCCCGCAAGGGCTGCCTCCCTGCTTTCCTTCTGGCCCTTGCGCAATGCCACTGCATATTCATCATTGGCAATCTGCATCATGGTAAAACCTCCGAAGAATTATTATTTTACACATATATCATATATTAGATTTGGGGAATATGCAACAAAAAATTAGTCTGCTAAAGTAAGGCAGGATTTGTGCAGGGTGTGGAAAGAGACGGCGGTTTTGAAGAAAAATTTCAAAAAAGAGGGGAAAAACCTCTTTTCTTTTTCGTTCATTTGTGCTATTATGGAATAAACGAACAAATCCGCGTATTTTTCAGGAGGCGATGGTATGCCCAGAACCAGCAACAAGGCAGAACTCATCATGAATTACGTCAACCAATTCATTCAGGAGAACGGGTATTCTCCCTCCGTCCGGGAGATCGGCGCGGCGGTAGGCCTGCGTTCCACGGCCTCCGTCAGCTATCATCTTCAGGCTCTGCAGGCCAAAGGTCTGCTTCAGGCACCCGGTGAGAAGGGCCGCAAGCGGGCACTGGTCACCGGCGCCCGGCCCGGGCAGATACCGGTGGTGGGCGTCGTTACGGCAGGTCAGCCCATTCTGGCGGTGGAAAATCAGGAGGGTACCATGCCCTGGCCGGAAACCGGCTGCTTTGCCCTGCGGGTCCGGGGCGACAGCATGATAAACGCCGGTATCCTGGATGGGGACAAGGTGGTGGTCCGGCCTCAGCAGAGCGCCGACAGCGGACAGATCGTGGTGGCCCGGATCGAGGATGAGGCCACCGTCAAGCGGCTGCTGCGGAAAAACGGCCGGGTGTGGCTCATGCCGGAAAATGAGAATTATGACCCCATCGACGGTACTTATGCCGAGATCATCGGCATCGTCCGGGGCGTGGTGCGGGAATATTAAAATTTGTCCGCGCGTGGCGCAAAAAAGTTCTTGACAAACGCACACATATCGTGTATAAAGAGCATAACATAGCGTAAACCATTGAGGCGGGAGTAAAGCCGGAAGCGCATCCACAGAGAGTTCCGCAGAGCTGAGAGCGGAGCGAAAAGCGATCCGGTATAATGGGCCGCCGAGGGCAGGGGGAAATGCCGCAGGGCAGAGTATCTTCTGACGCATTGCCAGCGTTAACGGGCAGCCGGTGTGTTGGCACCGGGCAGAGTGGTCGTCTCAGGACGGCAAACAAGGTGGTACCGCAGAAAATGTATTTTCTGTCCTTGTTCCCATATTTGGGAGCAAGGACTTTTTTGTTCCCCTGAAAGGAGAAAACGTTATGAGAAATCCCGGTAAACGATGGTGATCCTGACCAGATCAAAAACCCATCCACAACCACATTCATATTAAAAGGAGTAAGAATTATGAAAAAGCTGATTTCCCTGATCCTGTCCATCGTTATGATCCTGTCCCTGACTGCTTGCGGCGCTTCTGAACCCGCTGCTGCTCCCGAAGCCGAAAACACCAACGACCACACCTATAACATTGCCATCGTCCAGCAGCTGGACCACTCCTCTCTGGATGAGATCCGCACTGCCATCGAAGCACAGCTGAAGGCCCTGGCTGCGGAAAAGAACATCGCCATCAACATTTCCTATGACAACGGCCAGAACGATACCTCCGTGCTGACCCAGATCGGCACCCAGGTGGTCTCCGATGGTGTCGACATGATCATTCCCATTGCCACTCTGGCTGCGCAGTATATGGTCACTGCCGCAGAGGATACGGATATTCCCATCATTTATGCTGCAGTTTCCGATCCTGCTTCCGCAGGTCTGACCGATATCCCCACTGTCACCGGCGTTTCCGATGCTCTGAACACCAATTTCATCATGGATATGATGTTCGCTGCTGACCCTGACATCCAGACCGTTGGCCTGCTGTACAGCAACTCTGAGATCAATTCCGAGACCCCCATCGCTGATGCCAAGGCCTACCTGGATGCCAAGGGCATCGCTTATGTGGAAAAGACCGGCAACACCGCCAATGAAGTCATTGCCGCCGCTTCCGACCTGGTTGGCCGTGTGGATGCCGTGTTCACCCCCACTGACAACGTTGTTATGGCCACCGAGGCTGCCGTTGCCGAGATCCTGAACGGCGCAGGCATCCCCCACTACACCGGCGCTGACTCCTTCGTTCTGTCCGGCGCCTTCGCCACCTGCGGCGTCAACTACACCGAGCTGGGCGCCAAGACTGCTGACATCGCCTTCGACATTCTGCTGGGCGGCGAAGTGGGTGACTTCCACATCATGGACGGCGGCATCATCACCGTCAACACCGAGACCGCAGAAGCCGTGGGCCTGGATTACAGTGTCTTCTCCACCATGGCAAATACCGTCAATGAAGTGGTCACCGCAGAATAAAGTATTGTATCCTGTCAAAAAGTAATATATAATGTAGGGGCGTGCAATGCACGCCCCTGTAAAGTATCATCCAACATAAAGGAGACTCTCCTATGATCTCAACCGCTGTCATCATGAGTGCCCTGGAGCTGGGCTGCATCTACGCCCTGGTGGCTCTGGCACTGTTCCTTTCCTTCCGGATCCTGAACATTGCGGATATGACCACCGACGGCACCTTTACCCTGGGCTGCGCCGTGTCTGCCACCGTTGCTGTGGCCGGCCATCCCATCCTTGCCCTGCCTGCTGCCATGCTGGCAGGCGCTGCTGCCGGCTCCATTACCGCTCTTTTGCAGACCAAATTCCGGATCCCCTCGATCCTGGCAGGCATCATCACCAATACGGGCCTGTATACCGTGAATCTGGCGGTGATGGGCTTCTCCTCCAATGTGAATATGCTGAAGACCGACACCATTTTTTCCCTGCTGAAGGAAGCGCTCGGCACCGGCCACAAGCTGATCCCCGCCGCCGTCATCGCTTTGGCAGTGGGCCTTTTCCTGATCTTCTTCCTGAAGACCCGGCTGGGCCTTTCCATCCGGGCCACCGGCGACAATGCGGATATGGTCCGGGCTTCTTCCATCAACACCGCATTCACCATTACCGTGGGTCTGATGCTGTCCAATTCCCTGACCGCGCTTTCCGGTGCAGTGCTGGCCCAGTATCAGAAAACCGCTGATATCAATCTTGGCACCGGCATGGTCATCATCGGTCTGGCTTCCCTGATCATCGGCGAGACACTGATGCCCAAGGGAAAAATGTGGCTGAAGGTGCTGGGAGCCATTCTGGGCTCCATCGTGTACCGCTTCATCATCGCCATCGCCCTG
The DNA here is from genome assembly GCA_017409205.1 of Oscillospiraceae bacterium. Taxonomy (GTDB): domain Bacteria; phylum Bacillota; class Clostridia; order Oscillospirales; family Oscillospiraceae; genus Faecousia. The sequence goes on from JAFQTF010000037.1 coordinate 45,300, forward strand.
CGGATGGATCTGCCCAGCGAATGTCTGAAGCTGATCTCTGCCGTCATTGTGGCGCTGGCCATCGGCCTGCCTGCCATGAAGGCTGCCAGGAAGGGAGGAAACTAAGATGCTCCAGCTGACCAACATCACCAAGACCTTTGCCAAGGGTACCGTTAATGAGAAAACCGCGCTGAACGGCATCGACCTGCACCTGGAAAAGGGAGACTTTGTCACCGTGCTGGGTTCCAACGGCGCAGGCAAATCCACCCTCTTCGGCGCCATCGCCGGCACCTTTGTACCCGACACCGGCAGCGTTGTTCTGGATGGCACTGATATCACCAATCTTCCCGATTACAAGCGCAGCAAGTATATCGGACGGATGTTCCAGGACCCCCTGAAGGGAACCGCGCCCAGCATGACCATCGAGGAAAATCTGGCCCTGGCCTATATGCGGGCCTCCAGCCATACCTCCCCGTTTTCTATGATCTCCAGGGCGGACCGGGCCGACTTCCGGGAGCGGCTGAGCATGCTGGGACTGGGTCTGGAAGACCGGATGAATCATCCCGTGGGCCTGCTGTCCGGCGGCCAGCGTCAGGCCCTGACGCTGCTGATGGCCACGCTGGTGACGCCCAAGCTGCTGCTTCTGGATGAGCATACCGCCGCCCTTGACCCGGCCACCGCCGAAAAGGTGCTGGAACTGACGAAAAGGATCGTGGCGGATAACGGCATTACCTGCCTGATGATCACCCACAACATCCCCTCCGCTCTGGAACTGGGCAACCGCACCATCATGATGCACGACGGTAAGATTGTGCTGGAGCTTTCCGGCCAGCAGCGCCGGCATATCACCACGGAGCAGCTGCTCCAGGCCTTCCACCAGCAGGGTGTGGTCAGCGACCGGATCCTGTTCAGCGCCGACCTGTAAACCGCAAAAAAATCCACAGCTTCCCGGGAAGCTGTGGATTTTCTGCTATTCCGGATCAACCAATAAACTTCTTGCCGTTGACGCTGCCGCCGTCGCAGAGAATGTCCACACCGGCTAAGTAGCCGTTGCGTTCATCGGCCAGCGTTGCCAGAGCGTAGCCCAGTTCTTCGGGCTTGCCCATCCGCTTTTCGGCGGTGGTTTTCAGCAGGCTGCCGCCTTCCTCGGCTTCCAGCTTGCCCATGTCGGTGGCGATCAGACCGGGGCTCAGGGAGACTACCCGGATGCCCTTCTCACCATATTCAAAGGCACACTTGGCGGCATACCAGATGACGAACTTCTTGGAGAGACCGTAGGCCAGACCGGAGGATTTGTAGGGATCCTTCAGCATGGCGCTGAGCTTCAGAGACTTCTTCAGGAACAGCTCCTCATCGGTCTCTGCCAGCGCGAAGGTCTTTTTGCTGGCCAGGAATTCCGGCAGCATATAGGCAGAGTTGGAAGAAACATCCACGATCACGCTGCCCCGGCCCATGCGCTTGGAGAACTCCTGATTTACATACACGGTGCCCAGCGCATTGACCCGCATCAGCTGCTCGGCCTTGGCCATGGCAGGGGACATGCCGGCGGAATGGATCACGTTTTTGATCTCACCCAGGCTGGCGGCGTACTCGGCCAGAGCGATGACATCGGAGCGGCAGGAAGTATCGCAGGTCTTGGCGTAGGCTTCGTAGCCCAGATCCTTCAGTTCCTGCACAGCCTTTTCCAGCTTGGACAGGGTACGACCGGTAACGATGATGATCTTTTCTTTGGGCATGCACTTGGCTGCGGCCAGACCCATGCCGCTGCCGCCGCCGGTAATGACACAAACAGTTTTCATAGTATCCCTCCTGTAGACAGCCGGAAAGTCCCGGCAATTTTTTTGAAAAGATACCACAAATGGATGTGAAAAATGTTTCTGAAATATTTCCGAACTGTGAATTTCTGCGAAATGACCGAAAATGAGTGCTGTCTCTGCACCTTACCCCACATCTTGTGGTTTTTCCGCAAAGAAAACGGCTTCATCTTGTGTTTCGACAGCATTTGCACAAACCGTGATGTATTATGTAGACAGCTGGTGGCGATGCAGGCGCAGAACGGCCACCGTTGCGTCGTCCTCTCCGGCGCCCTGACTTTCCTCCAGCAGCCATTCCGCCATCTCCCCCGGCGGCATCGCTCCCTCCTTCCTGCGGCGCAGGACCTCCCCGATTTCTGCGCCGTCGCTGACCAGGATCAGCATCTCTCCCCGGCGCAGGGACAGCCGATCCACCGTTTCCCGGTTTTCTCCGATGGAGATCCCCGGCGGTGGTGCGGCTGTCCCTATTTTTTTGATCTCCGTTTTTCCGAGAAAATAACTGGGGGCCGCACCCCATTTGTACAGACTGATCCGGCCGCTGTCCAGCCGGATCTCTGCCAGATCCAGCGTTACAGCTCCCGCCTGCCCCCTAAGAGCCAGAATGCTGTTAAGACTGCGCAGGGCGTGCTCCGGCGGGAATCCGGCAGAGAGCATTTTCTTCAGCAGCTCCCCGGCGGACTGGCCTTCCTGGGCAGCTCCCAGACCGGTGCCCATACCATCGCACAGCAGCACATAGTAGCGGCAGCCGGTGCCGGGAAAGGCCAGACACCGGTCCCCGTTGGCGCGTTCCTTTCCCCGGGACCGGGCGGATACCTCCAGACGGTAGTAGGCGGCGGGACGCTCCCCCCGGCGGGGCAGCTGATCCGAAAGCTGCCGCAGATACACCGACAGGAACCGGTACTGCTGCACAAGTGCGGAGCGATATTCCTGCTGCCGCTGCCGGTCGGCTTTCAGATCCCGCAGCCGTTCCCTTGCCCGGAGCAGCTCCCCCTGAATCTCCCAGGGCCGACGGCAGGCAAAGCCCAGAGGATTGTGCAGGGATTCCATAGACAGGGATGCCCGCTCAATGCAATTTTCCCGGGATGGGCAGTTGCCGCAGGAGCGGTTGATGGCCCGGTTCAGCAGCGCCTCTTCGTCGATCCGGGGCAGTTCCGTTTCCAGAAGCAGCTGCTGGATCTGGGCCATGACTGCGGCAGTCAGCTCCAGCCGCACCTGGGCGATGCCTGTCTCTCCCCGCCGTTGGATGCTGTCCACCCGGGGCGGCAGAAAATGGGCCACCAGACCACCCAGCGCCAGTCCCGGCAGAGGCGCTGCATCCCAGATGCCGGAAAGGATCATGACCCCGATGCAGGCTGCCGCCGGTACGGCACAGCGCATCCAGCGCTGCTGAAAGGGGAGCATCCGTCCAAACCAGGCAGCGCAGATCACTACGGACATGGGCAGCTGCGTCACACCGGCTAGCTCCAGTCCCAGTGCGCCCAGCGCTGCCGCCGGAAAGGAGGCCCACAGGGCCAGTACCCCCCCTGCGGCGTAGCCCAGAGGCCCCACCCGGGCCAGCGCCAGCACAGCGATCCCGCCCAGTATCCAGCCGGTAACATTTTCCCGGCGGAGCCCGGCCCTGTGAAAAAACCAGGTGCTGACCGGCGCGAGACATACCCGCAGAAAAAACACCGGAAAGGCCGCCGATTGCCGCAGCAGCAGAAACGCCGTTCCCGCGGCAGCCGTCACAACTCCGGACAGGGCAGGCAGCAGAAGGGGCTGGGCCTGTGCCTGCTTTCCCTTGCCCAGCAACAGGGCCAGCAGGCAGCCAAGTCCTGACCAGACCACGCCCTGCAGCCCTGCTTTTCCCCAGAACAGCCGGTAGCCTGCCATGGCTCCCAGTGCAGTTACCGCTGCCCGCCAGCCGGTCTGAGAGCAGATCAACCCGAGCGCAAGGGGCTGAAATACACCGCACAGGGCGGCGGCACTGAGAAGAAATCCGCTTCCGCCATAGGCTGTCACCCGCATGACCGACTGCACCCTGGGTTCCAGGGCGAACTTGTGGATCCTCCGCTGTGTTATACGCATGCAGGTTTCCATGGCTGTCAACATTTGTGCACCACGCCTTTCCTTTGTGATAGGCAAATCCTACCACGGATCAAAAAATTATGCTGTCGGAACGGCAACCGGCGGGAAAGATTCTTGCATCAGGGATGGTAAGGGTGTATAATGAATGGAAACACACCGTAAACAATCGTTTCTCCTGGTTGTAATGGCTTTGTATCAGGCCGCCTCGCAATGACAGCAGTAGTCGTTCTCGGGCTGGTTCCGTCGTTATTGCTGTGCGAAACGTTCCTTTACCATACTTTTGAATCAGCCAAGGAGGCTTCTATGGGAACCGAGTTTGAATTGAAATACCGGGCTGTTCCGGAGCAGATCGCTGCGATCCGGGATGCCTTCGGCCCCTTCCGGGAAATTTCCATGGAAACCACATATTATGATGCCCCGGACCGGAGTCTTTCCGCCCGGAAATGGACGCTGCGGCGGAGACTGGAAAACGGTGTTTCCATCTGCACACTGAAGACCCCCGGCACGGGAGATGTCCGGGGAGAATGGGAGACGGAATGTGGTACCATTTCCGATGCCATTGATGAATTATGCAAACTTGGCGCCCCTGCAGCACTGGCAGAGCTGACTGCGGCCGGTCTTGTGGAAGTCTGTGGAGCCCGGTTTACCCGGCTGGCCTGCCTCATAGGGGATGCCGGCTGCAAGGTGGAGCTGGCGCTGGATCAGGGTGTGCTGCTGGGAGGCGGACGGGAAATCCCTCTGTGCGAAGTGGAGGCAGAACTGAAGGAAGGCAGCGAGACTGCTGCTGTGGCCTTCGCCAAGGGACTGGCTGACAAATTCGGCCTGGTGCCGGAGACCGCAAGCAAGTTCAAGCGTGCGCTGGGACTGGCGGAAAATCAGAAATAACGGAGAAATACAATGGCTTTTGAATCCCTTTTTGCCAGATATGACCGTCTGGTGCTGTTTGATACGGAAACCACCGGCCTGCAGTACAGCCGGGATGAGATCATCGAGTTCGCCGCTGTGGTGGTGGAGCCGGTAAATGGCGTCCCTGCCATTATCAGAGAATATGATGAGCTGGTGGCGCTGGCCCCCGGCGGTTTTGTGCCCCCAAAGATCACAGAGCTCACCGGCATTTCCACCCAGGATCTGCGGGAGCGGGGCCTGCCCAAAACCCGGGTCTGCCGGGATATCGCAGAGATGTTTGCAGGCAACTGCCTGCTTCTGGCCTACAATGCCCACTTTGATCTGAGCTTCCTGTTCTATATGCTGCTGCGGGATGGGGATCCTTCCATTCTGAAGGGCAAGGACAAGCTGGATCTGCTGACAGTCTACCGGGACCGGCACAGCTACCCCCACCGGCTGTGCAACGCCATCGAGGTCTACGGTCTGACAGGCAAGGTGGTGAACTCCCACCGGGCGGTGGATGATGTGATCGCCACCGTGGCTGTGATGGAGGAGATGGAGAAGGAAAAGGACGACATTTTGAATTATGTCAACCTGTTTGGCTACAATCCCAAATATGGCGTGGAGGGCAAGCCCATCGGCTCCGTCACTTATAAGCCGCAGCCCTATAACCCCAGAGGCCCCCTGTACCTGTAACCATATAAATGATCGTTTCGCTTACGAAGGTTCTGCCTGTACTTTTCTTGCTCCTGCAAGAAAAGTACCAAAAGAAGCAGGCACAAGGGGTCCTGTAAGTCGCGCTCCCGCGCGCCCCAGCCGTCCCCTTGTGAATCCCCCGGCCGCAACGCCATAGGCGC
>JAFQTF010000004.1 GCA_017409205.1 Oscillospiraceae bacterium
GAATTCTCCGTCAGCAAGGGAGATGCGCATATCAGCAGCAAGCTGATTTCTTTGCTGTTCCTGATCCGGGAGACACAATCTGTCCGGGATGCCTGCAGCCGTATGCAGATTTCCTACTCCACCGCCTGGAATATGCTCAACACCGCAGAAAATGCGCTGGGTTATCCGCTCCTCCTGCGCAACAAGGGCGGCCCCTCGGGCACAGGAAGCCTCCTGACCGAGAAAGGGCAGGAATTGCTCAGCGCCTATGCGCAGTTTGAAAGTGCCGCAAAGGAGAATATGGAAAAATTGTATGATTCCTATCTGCGGGATATCCTATAACAACTGAACAATGCAAAGCAGCAGCCTGATACCACCCCAATGGTATCAGGCTGAAACTATTTTTGGGCTACCAATGAAATCTGGTGTAAATCCAGTGTCCCTTCTATTGTAATCTTGTAGCTGTTCGTAGCCGCTGGTACAGAAGCGATGGCGTCACAATTTTAATGTATTTATTCCTCATAAATCGCTATCATCATTTTGACTCCCAAACAAAAGCTGTTTTGAAACAGCAGACATTCTGCCGTAGCCTGGAATTCCCGTACACGGTCCTGGTAACGGGAGAACAGGTCTTTCTGTGCGTCCGTCATGGTTGCCAGTAGCTTTTCTTCATTTCTGCTGATCAGCTGGAGCAGTTCCTTGTATTCTGGACTGGGCGAAGTATCGTATTCTGCTGGGTCAAGATTTCCATACCAGAATTCTTCTAAGATGTTCATTGGGCTTCCTCCTTGATTTTGGTATTGCTATTGTAGCGGAGCAAGCTCTATGAGTCGAATGTGCCGCAAAATAGTCCTGGTTCATTGCGAACCAGGGTGCGATGTTCAGACGTATATATTTACCCGAATGCTAGTCCGTTTTGGATGCTTTACATATTGCAAATTAGTATTTACAAGAACCCGGAGGTCGTAGGTATACTATAAAAGCAAAATGAAATAGTTCGTAAACTACTAGAAAAACCAGGAAATCCGATACTTTTACGGCTAATATTCGTTCGAGAGGGATTCGACTAAAAATGAAGAAAATTTCTGATTTTTACGAACGAGAAGTCTAGACTTTGCTTATTTTTCGTTAGCTATCTGAACTTTTTGACGGAATTCTATGGGGTTAATTTGGGGTTAGTTTATTTGTATATGAATTGAATTATTCGAATTTATACGATAGAAAAGTTGCGATATTACTACGTATTTGCGTAATTTACAGAAGTTTTTAGATATTTTATAAAAACTAGCCGTCGCTCATAACCCGGAGGTCGTAGGTTCGAGTCCTGCCTCCGCAACCATGTCCCCACCGTAAGTTTGATAGACTTACGGTGGGTTTTTCTTTTTATTTGCCCTAAAAAGGTTAGAAATACCCTATAATTGCAGCAAAATCGCCACCCGGGGAGATTCAATCCCGAAGGTGACGATTATTTTTTTGCTTATTTTCCGGGAGAGAAGTAATAAATCGTGTAACGAGGAGTAAATAATTTAGCGAATAGCAAATAATTTCGCAAATTACCTCGCACGTAATCATTCAGAATAAACACAGAAAGTATGTTTACCAGACAAACTTTACCGCAGCTGTACATATATGCAGACAATTCCTCCGGGGTGCCGTAACTCCACCCAAAGTTGAAGCCTTGATAAAAACGCAGGTTGTGCCAATCCGACGGGACGAAGTACACCTCGCAGAACATAAAACATCAAGTTCAACGGCTTCTTCTACAGAATAGCATAACCAAGCCTGTTTGAATAGCGTTTTTTAGCGGATTTTCTGATCTGCTTACTTGGCATGCCCATTTTACAGAAAAAGTGCATCCGTCGCCGGATGCACTCATTCTTTTCCGATGCTACCCATTCGGGTTTGCCACTAACTAAGTGACATTACCCGCGGGGCCGCGTTTGCGGCACTGCGGGGGATTTTTGTTGGATTTCTATCAGAAAAGACCCTAAGTTCTGCTGTCTGCCCAATGCTTGTAGACAGTCAGGCCGCCGTTTTTGCGCAGGTAGGACAGGTGCTCCTTTGCAGCGTTTTCGTCTCCGTCCCGGATGGCCGTCATGGCCAGAACCTTTTTGATCTCAAGACGGCGCAGATTGTACTGGGCACGGGCGAAGGCAGTTTCCAGAGAATCGGTGTCCACCTGTTTTCCTGTGAGACAGGCCAGATGATGCCGGTGCAGATTTCTCATTTCCGTCAGGTTTGCGGCCAGATCCGCCTTTTTCAGCCGGCAGGCATCGATGATCCCCTCCAGCCGGGCCAGGGAAGCGGCCGCCTTGTCCGTATCCTGCAGAGCCAGATAAAAACCTGCCCGGTTGGCGGCGTAAAGCCCCTGCACCGCCAGATTGTCCGCCGGGGGATCTGTCAGCAGGGAAATGGCAGTCTCGTAGTCTCCGGCGGCGGCATAACCGTCAGCCAGATAACTGCGGCTGATGGCGATGTTGTTCTCGCCTTTCATCTTGTCCGGAACGGCCTGATAGCCCTGGATGAACTTCTTGGGATCCAGCTCCATGTGCAGATAGCCCAGAAGCCGGGTGTTCTCCGAAGCGGCCAGAATATTACCCATCAACAGGGCAGCAATGGAACCGATGGCCAGCGTCAGGACGGTGGCGATGATGGGAACGAAAATAGGGTAGTTCTGGTCCTGGGCCCACACCGCTGCGGCAATACCCATGGAGAGGGCCAGCATACCGTAGAACCCCAGTTTGCTTTTTCTGAATGCCTGGATCATATCTGATCACCTCCGAAAGAATACCTCCATTATACCCCCGGAATCGGGACAGTGCAAGAGCTGCGAAGAAATTTCATGCAGAAACGTGTCAGGTGCAAAAAACAAAAATGACCGATTTGTCTGAAATAGTCGAAAAGGGTATTCCAATTTCCGGGCAAGTGGTATATAATGTCAAATATACAGTTGAGAACCGGCAACAAATTATGGAAAATAACCAAGCTGCGGCGGAAAGGTTGGATGGATATGCTGTCGCTCACTGCTCTGATGGATAACAAGCCCACGGAACACAAGGCCCTGATCGCGGAGCACGGCCTGTCCCTCCATGTGCAGTACGGAGACTGCCGGCTGCTGTTTGACTGCGGCTCCGGTGCCAATCCGCTGCGCAATGCCCACCGGCTGGGCGTGGATCTGAAGGATCTGGATGCGGTGATCCTCAGCCACAGCCATTATGACCATGCTGCTGGTTTCCGGGATCTGACGGAATCCGGACTGGGCAGCCGGGATCTGTACACCGGCCCCAATTTCTTTGAAGCGAAATATGCAAAGAACGGTGTGCGGTTTACCAACCTGGCCTGCGGTTTTGACCGGGATTTTTTGAAGACGCATCAGATTTGCCACCACGAAATTCAGGGGCTTCAGAAAATTTATCCCGGTGTGTGGCTGATCTCCGGCTTCCCCCGGATCCACAGCTTTGAAACCATCCCGGAGCGGTTTGTCCGCCGGACAGATTCCGGTTTTGTTGCCGATGATTTCGGTGATGAGGTATGCATGGCACTGGATGTGGAAGATGGACTGGTGGTGCTGGTGGGCTGTTCCCACCCCGGCATCCTGAACATGATGACCCAGGTCAGTGCTTTGCTGAAAAAGCCCATCCGTGCCGTTTTCGGAGGGACCCATCTGGTGGAGGCGGATGCACAGCGGATCGATGCCACAGTGTGCAGACTTCAGGAAATGGGTTTGGAAATTCTGGGGCTGAGCCATTGCTCCGGCGATGCTGCAGACTGTGCCATCTGTGCAAGAACAGATATTCAGGGCTGTCATCTGGGCACCGGCGACTGCATTTTCTTTGACTGAGGCGGCATCCAATATTGTAAATTGAGGTCAGAAGACCTTGATAATTTAGAAGGAGGAAAGAAACTATGCAAACATTCCTGTTATTCGCAACCATCATTATCGCAGTTATTCTGATGGTCCTGGCAATCTCCAAGCTGAAGATGCATCCCTTCATTGTCATGCTTGTGATTGCAATGGTTGTCGGCCTGTTCTGGGGCATTGTGGACCCCGCCTCCGGACTGACACCCACCGAAGTTGTCAACCAGGTCAAAAATGGTTTCGGCAGCATCATGACCAGCATCGGTATCGTCATTCTCTGCGGTACCATCATCGGCACCATTCTGGAAAAGACCGGTGCAGCTCTGACCATGGCAAATGCCATTCTGAAGCTGGTCGGTGAAAAGAACAGCGTTGTTGCCATGGGTGCCATGGGTTACGTCACCGGTATCCCCGTGTTCTGTGACTCCGGCTTCGTCGTTCTGTCTCCCATCAGCCGTGCTCTGGCACAGCAGTCCAATGTTTCCCTGGCCGTCATGGGCACTGCCCTGTCCGGCGGCCTGTATGCCACCCACTGCCTGGTTCCTCCCACCCCCGGTCCCATCGCCATGGCCGGCACGCTGGAAGCTGACCTGGGCCTGACCATTCTGGTGGGTCTGCTGGTCTCCATTCCCGCTGTCATCGTGGCCATTCTTTACGCCAAGAAGGTGGCCAGCAAGATCAACATTCCCGCAAACTCCGAGTTTACGCTGGAAGAACTGCAGGCCAAGTACGGCAAGCTGCCCGGCACCTGGCAGAGCTTTGCTCCTCTGCTGCTGCCCATCATCCTGATCGGCATCGCCTCCATCGTTGACTTCCCCAGCAAGCCCCTGGGCACCGGCACCCTGTACCAGATCGTCATGTGCGTCGGTAATCCCGTAGTGGCTCTGCTGATCGGTGTATTCCTGGCCATGTCCCTGATCCCCGCAGAAGAAAAGAAAAATACCCTGAATTGGGTCACCCAGGGCGTTACCGATTCCGCCGGCATCCTGGCCATTACCTGCGCAGGCAGCTCCTTCGGTGCGATCCTGAAGTGCATGCCCATCGCCGGTTCCGTGGGTGCACTGGTCAACTCCGGCCTGGGCGTTCTGATCCCCTTCATCATCGCCATGATCCTGAAGCTGGCTATGGGTGCTTCTACGGTTGCCATGATCACCACCGCCGGCATGATGGCTCCCATGATGGAAGTAATGGGCTTCACCTCTCCTCTGGCAAAGGTCATGGTCGTTCTGGCCATCGGTGCCGGTTCCATGGTCGCTTCCCATGCCAACGACTCCTACTTCTGGGTGGTGTCCCAGTTCTCCGACATGAAGACCGACGAGGCTTACAAGTGCCAGACCGGCATGACCGCTGTGATGGGTCTGACCATCATTGCGCTGCTGTTCGTCCTCTCTCTGTTCGTCTGATTTCTCCGGTATCCTGCAGGCAGGGCAATTTATTGCCCTGCCTTTTCTAAAATGAAATCAATTCCCGGAAAGGAACTTTAACTATGGATAAGACTTTGCGCGCCCATGCCGATGCCATTGTGGCGGCTTCCATCAAGGCGGTGCAGCCGGATGAAGCGGTCAGCCGGGCACTGACCGGACAGGAATTTCCCGGCAGAGTGCTGCTGGTGGCAGCCGGCAAGGCAGCCTGGCAGATGGCCAAAGCGGCCCACGATTGTCTGGGAGACCGGATCGAAAGCGGCGTGGTCGTCACCAAGTATGACCATGTGATGGGCCCCATCGCCAATTTCACCTGCTGCGAGGCAGGTCATCCCGTTCCCGATGAAAACTCCTTCGCCGGCACCCAGAAGGCACTGGATCTGGTATCCGGACTGAAACCGGAGGATACGGTGCTGTTCCTGCTGTCCGGCGGCGGCAGTGCGCTGTTTGAAAAGCCCCTGGTGCCCGGGGATGTTCTGCAGGACATCACCGGCCAGCTGCTGGCCTGCGGTGCGGACATCGTGGAGATCAATACCATCCGCAAGCGGCTGTCCGCCGTCAAGGGCGGCCGGTTCGCCCAGTGCTGTATGCCGGCCCGGGTGTTCTCCATCGTCCTCAGCGACATTCTGGGAGACCCGTTGGATATGATCGCCTCCGGACCTGCGGTGCCGGATACCAGCACCTGCGCTCAGGCGGTGGCCATTGCGGAAAAATATAGCCTGAAGCTGACAGAGGAAGCCTGGGATCTACTGCGCCGGGAGACCCCCAAGGAGCTTACCAATGTGACCACGCAGATCAACGGCTCAGTCCGGGAACTGTGTGTGGCGGCAGGAAAGGTCTGCCGGGAGCTGGGCTATGAGCCGGTGCTGCTGACGGATCAGCTGTGCTGTCAGGCAAAGGAAGCCGGTTCCTTCCTGGCCTCCATCCTGAAGACCCATGCCGGTGACGGAAAGAAGTGGGCCTTCATTGCCGGCGGCGAGACGGTGGTTCACCTGACCGGCCACGGCAAGGGCGGCCGAAATCAGGAGCTGGCCCTGTCTGCGGCAGCAGGCATTGCCGGGATCCCCGGTGCTGCGGTGTTCAGCGTGGGCAGCGACGGTACGGACGGCCCCACCGATGCAGCCGGCGGCTATACGGACCACGAAACGGCTGCGGAACTGAAGGCACTGGGACTGGATATCTACCAGGTGCTGCAGAACAACGATGCATACCATGCCCTGCAGAAGGCAGGCGGCCTGATCATCACCGGCCCCACCGGTACCAATGTCAACGACGTGGCAGTGGCCCTGCTGGGCTAAAAGTGGAATAAACAAAGGGCTGTTGCAAAATGCTGCAACAGCCCTAAAAATATGTAATTGTCTGCATCCTGCGGATGGAGGGGCGGTCAATGACCGCCTGCAGGCGACTGGCAGTCGCCTTTACAGATTCCATTGCCGATTTTTCGTATTTTGCAGCAGTTTCTGCTTTTTACTTTGCAACCGGGGGAACTTCGATGACCAAGTCGCTGAGAGGGAAGGAGCAGCAGGGGTGGATGTAGCCGTAGAGCAGGTCGGCTTCCCGTCGTCCATCCACGGACTTAGGTGTGTAGATGTCGCCAGATACCAGCTTGGAATGACACCACCCACATTCACCACTGCGGCAATGGGCAGGGGCGGCGATACCGGCGGCTTCCAGAGAGCGGAGCAGGGAAACATCGCTGGGAGCGGTGATGGTCTGCTCTGTTCCGGCAATACGGACTGTCACCTTGAAGGCAGGGGCCACATTTTCGGGATAATCCGCTTCCTTGGCAGGGCCAAAGTATTCGCCAAAAAGTTCGTTGCGGATGAACTTCTTCCGCAAACCCAGAGTCTCGATTTCCTTGTCAACGAACTTGCGCATGACCTGAGGACCGCAGACGAAGAGGGAAAATGCTCCTTTGGGGGCGTATTTTTTAATCAGCTCGGCAGTGATAAAGCCGTGTTCATGGCCCTCCCGTTCTTCGTGGCTGAAGATGTTGACCAGCTTGATTCGAGCGCAGTTGGCTTCCAGTTCCTTCAGATCCTTCTGGAAGATGGTGTCCTCCAGAGTGCGGCTGCCGTAGAGAATGGTCAGATCGCAGTCCTCATCGCCGTCTGCAATAGCCATGGCAAGAGCGCGGAAGGGGGTGATGGAACTGCCGCCCACCACAGCCACAACTGTGGTAGCATCCCGCAGAGGCTCATAGGTAAAGTTGCCCAGAGGCTCGGAGGCAGTCACCTCGGTACCAATCTGCCAGTTGTCGTGGATGAACTGGGAGGCAAGACCGCCTTCTACCTTCTGAATGGTCAGCATATAGATGCCCTCCAGAGATTCCCGGGGAGAAGAAGCAAGGGAATAGGGGCGGGTCAGGGCCATGCTGCCGATCTTCAGTGTGATCGACAGGTACTGACCGGCGCTGAACCAGGCAAGAGCCTTGGTGCCCTTTTCTTCGTTGGGAGCAAGATAGTAACGCTTGGCATTACAGGCTTCCTCTTCAATTTTGACTACCTTCAGATACTGCACCTTGGGATGCAGGGCGTTGGCGATTTGGTTAGGAACATAGGAATTGGTGGCAGGCAGGGGCTTGGCAGGGGCAGCTTTAATTTTTGCCTGACGGGTGGGATTCATCTTGGTGAAATCCATGGGGTTCAGTTTCCACAGTGCCATATTAAGCACCTCCTTTCAGTCTCTTGACGACCTTCTTGGCTACGGTATCGCCCATGATATAGGCGCAGCTGTAGCCGTCGCCCCGGATGTAGTGACCGCCGCAGAAGTTCAGGCCGGGAATGGCATAGTCAGCCTTTTCACCGGCAATACGGGCCATCAGGTTGTCCCAGCCGGAGAGCTTGTAGCCGTAAATGGTGCCCTCAGGGGTGCCCAGATAGCGGGCGAAAGTAACGGGCGTGGCCACGCTGATCTCCTCGATATGGGGCATGATGGAGATGCCAAGAACCTTTTCCGCATCCTCAATGTACTTCTTTGCCAGATCGTTTTTGTACTTCTTGTAATCCTGGGGCTTCAGATCCTTGGGAACATCATGACCAAAGATCGGCATGGTGAAGAACAGGGTGCAGGTACCTTCGGGAGAAGAATCGGGGATGACATTGTTCAGGCAATTGACGATGTACAGGCCGTCCTCTGCACGGGTATCATGCTGAACTCTGGGATTGGGATGACCCATGATAAATACGGTATAATCCTCCAGTCCCAGCTCTTCCGCGGTGCAGTCCAGACCCAGATAAATGGTCACGACAGAAATGCCGAATTCCCGGGCATTTGCCAGTTTCAGATTCTGCTCGGGAATCTTGTCCAGCTGGCTCATGTTGAAGACGTTGTGGGGGATGACATTGGAGATCACTTCTTTGGAATAGAGCTTCTCTTCGTTGGCAACCACGCCTGCCACGCTGCCATCGTCGTTGTACAGGAATTGAGTAACTTCGCTGTTGTACCAGACCTCGCCGCCGTGCTTCTGGATCACGTCGATCAGGGACAGGGAAAGCTCATGACTGCGGTGCTTGGGCATAGCGGCACCATCCACCATATAGCCATAGAGCATATTCAGGAAGTGCATGGCATTCAGTTCATCCGTGGGAACGCCCAAATAGCCCCAGTAGGTGCAGATGATATTCTGTGCCTTTTCGGGAATGCCGCAGGCAGTCATGACCTGCTCCACACTGTGGCCGGCGGTACGCATGAAATCGGAATGCTTCAGGAGCATGACCAGACCGTTGGGGTTGCCTTTGGTGGCATAGATGTAATCGATGGCGGCATCAATTTTGGGTTTCAGGTCCACGAACTTACGGACACTGGCTTTACTTCCGGGAACAGCGGCATCCACGCTGTTGCAGAAGTCTTCAATTCCGGCTTCCAGACGAACATCGTAGCCATTTTCCCCCTTGACGATGGCACGGAACAGATGACCTGTTTCATAGCACCAGTTGGGCTTTGCACCCAAATCATCAAAGACCTTATAGACAAGGTCTGGCTTGTCAGCGGTACCCACGCTGCACAGTTCGTGCAGGGAAGGCTCAAACTCAAAGCGGCCTCTGCGGAAGCTGGTGGCACAACCGCCGGGGATATTGTGCTTTTCCAGAAGCAGTGTTTTCAGTCCGGCTTTCGCGGTGTTGGCGGCAGCTGCCAGTCCACCATTACCGGCACCCACCACAATGACATCGAAATGCTTATCCATATGGTTCCTCCTTTTCTGGTAATACCAGTAGATTTCTAACTATAGAATAACATTTGGTGGTATATATTTCAAGAATTCATCAAAAAATCAGCGTTATTTGGAAAATTACAGTTGCATATTTGATGGAAATCCCGTAAGATAGGATTAACTGGTCACTGGTAATACCAGTTAACATTGGAGGTAGTCCTATGGGTTTTGCAAAAATAACCAATGTATCTTTAACAGAGCGATTTGTGCAGCAGGTTGAGAATATGATCCTGTCCGGCGAATTGGCAGTGGGAGAAAAACTTCCCTCGGCCAGAGACTTATGTATCAAAATGGGAATCAGCCGCCCGGTGGTTTCCGCGGGACTAATTGAACTGGAAAAGCTGGGATTCGTGGAGATCCTGCCGAGAAAAGGAGCCTTTGTATGTGACTACCGACGCAAAGGCACTGTGGAGACCCTGCTTGCCATTATGCGCTACAATGGTGGTGCTATGCGCCGCAATGAAGTGGTTTCTTTGCTTCAGGTGAGGAAGTCTTTGGAAACCCTTTGTATGGAACAGGTGATCAACCATTCTTCCGATGAGGAATTGGAGAATCTTGGTTTGTATCTGGACGCCATTGCAAAGGCAGAAAATCCGGAGAAGACTGCAGAAGCAGTGTTTGCTTTTCACCATGAACTGGCAGTTCTCAGCGGCAATATGCTTTTGCCTCTATTATACCATTCTTTCCGGATAGAAAGCCTTTATCTGTGGACCATTTGCGGCAAGCATTTTGGATGCAGGCAATTGTATGAAACGAAACTGTCTTTGTATCAGGCATTGCTGAATCGTGATATGGCAACAGCAACAACCGTCACAGCCGGGAGTATTCAGACGGCACTGGAGCAGCTGTCCATGTTTATATCCTGAAAAATGATTTAAACCGGAGCAACTGGTTTCAGATCACAGGTTGAACAGATATTCTTCTGTAATGCAACCAATTTTGAATAACTATTTTGTGGTATATCCAATAGCGGTAGTGTTGTTGTGGAGGCAGGCCTCAAACCTACCTTGGTGAAATAACGAATGCAACGCTCAGCGATTTTGCGTTGCATTTTCCTCTCGGCGCGGCTTGGCGCAGCGAATAACGTGGTATATGCCATAAAAAGCACCAGATTTCGAAAGAAATCCGGTGCTTTTTAACTTTTTATCCCAAATCGGAGGGGTTCGAAAGTACTGTGGGGTAAATTTGGGGTTGGGTGGAAAAAACTTCGGGCAAGCTCCGAACTTTTTTGACCAAAAACAAGAAAGATACGGATGCCTATTAGAGAATGTAGAACTTTTCAGAAAGTTTGGAAAATAGTAGATTTGACCTGTAGCCTTCGAACGGGTATTGTTCAGAGGCTGTTTTTGTTTATAGTTTAATGTATTTCATTGAATAATCCAACCATGTGATGAATGTGGTAATGAAAGGGATTACAGAAAGGTACGCGGTGATATTTTATTGACACATTATTCCGCGATGTATAAAATGGGAACTAAGAATAACAGAAGGGGTATAGTAATATGGCCGGTTTGGAATGGGCAAAGCCCAGTTCACATATAACCAGTATGAGGTATAGTGAAACTTGCCCAAAGATTAAAACGGTTTTCTCCGGTGGAAAAATACGTATTGCCTGTAAACAGTCTGCCAAAGCGACAAGCTTGGATCGAATGAGAAAAGGGGAGGATATGGCTTCATTATGAAAGTTTGCGTTAGCGCATGCCTTCTTGGCGAGAACTGTAAATACAACGGCGGGAACAATTTCAATCCTGCTGTGGCGGAATATGTGAAAGGCATGGATATTATGCCGATATGCCCGGAAATGCTGGCCGGGATGGGCTGCCCAAGAACACCCATTGAGATCGTTGATGGGGTGCTGATGGATCGCAACGGAAACAATGTGGATGCCGCCCTGCGGGAGGCGGTGGCGAAGACCATGGAGACGATCCGGAAGGAAGATATCCGGTGTGCGGTCCTGCAGTCCAGAAGCCCCACCTGCGGTGTGAATCAGATCTATGACGGTAGCTTTTCCGGAAGGTTAATTCCCGGCTCCGGTGTGCTGGCCCAGGTGTTGATGGATGAGGGATATCAGGTAATTGATGCGGAAGATATATAGGCGGGCGTTTGGAATATCCGTTGAGACGGTCAGAAAGGGTAGTGCCAATATGCACGCAGATGCCATTATCGACCCGGCCGGCGCCTGTTCCGGGGCAGCAGGCTGGAAGAAGCGCATGGATGAAGCGTTCAGAAAGCGAGGGGGATAATGTGTTCGAACACATTGTCCTGAAAGGAAAGATCATTGCCCGGCCCCGCAGGCAACCGGCGATGCGGCGAAAAGGAGGATTATTATGTACGGAGCGATTTTAGGCGATATCATCGGCAGTCCCTACGAATTTGACCGGAGCGACAAGACCAAGGACTTTCCTCTGTTCTCCGGACGTTCTGAATTTACAGACGATACCGTGATGACCATTGCAGTGGCAGATGCCTTTCTGTCGGTTCAGCCGGAAATGGAAGATGATGTCATCCGGCAGCAGGTGGCTATGAAGATGCAGAAATTCGGCCGTCTGTATCCCTATGCCGGTTATGGCGGACGGTTCCGCCGGTGGCTTCGGGATCAGCATCCGGAGCCGTACAACAGCTGGGGCAATGGCTCTGCCATGCGTGTTTCCTCTGTTGGATGGCTCTATGATGATCTGAAACAGGTGCGCCGGATGGCCCGGCTGTCTGCAGAAGTGACCCACAACCACCCCGAGGGCATCAAGGGTGCCGAAGCAACGGCATCCGCCATCTTCCTGGCCAGAACCGGCAGTACCAAGGCAGAGATCAAGGCTTACATCGAGGACAACTTCCATTACGATTTGAGCCGTACCTGCGACGAGATCCGTCCCGGTTATTATCATGTAGAATCCTGTCAGGAAACCGTTCCGGAAGCCATCACATCATTCCTGGAAGGGGAATCCTTCGAGGATGTGATCCGTACAGCGGTGTCCCTGGGCGGTGACTGCGATACATTAACCTGTATCGCCGGTTCTATGGCAGAAGCATACTATGGCGTTCCGGAGGAACTGAAGGCAGAGTGCCGAAGAAGACTGCCGGAAGATCTGCTGGAAGTGCTTATGCAATTTGATGCCCGGCTGCTTTCCTGACATATACAGTTCCAATAAAAAAGCACCGGATTCCTTGCAGGAATCCGGTGCTTTTCTGACTGCATTGCAGGTCTGAAAATATCAGGGGGCAGGGGGCGTCCAATACTGCTGATTGTAAATATCCGTGAACAGATAGGTCAGGCTGGCAGCTGCCTCATCAACATATACATCGCTGATCTCCAGTTCTCCGTCCACCACCAGCTGATCGCCCAGCATATAGCTGTTCAGATATTCGCCATCATAGCTGTAGTAATCGCAGACAAAATCGATCACATCGCCGTCTGTGACAGCATCCATGGTCTTGGCAACGGTCTGCGTTTCGCCGTCCTTGTAGATCCGACGCACACCAACTACGCTGCCGAAGGGATCGGCATCGGTAAACTCCACCACCAGTTCTGCCCGTTCGCCATTATAGAGCACAGGGATCCGTCCGGTAATGCTGTAATGGGTGCCATCGTCTACAGTGGACTCGTGATAATAGGCAACAGGCTGCTGGTTCACGGCGAGCCAGGTGGTTTCTGCCGGAGCCAGAAGATTGCCGTAGTCATCAAAATCATAAACAGTATCCATACCCATGTCGATGAAGCCCATGCCGTCATCGTAGAACAGGTTGGTGTGGAGCGTCTGCACCAGTGCCCACTGATTTTCCGGCAGGGAAATACAGCCGTTGTCCCAAACCAGAGAAGCTGCATCAAAGCGGTTTGCACGCAGATAATCCAGCATCTGCCCATCGTCCATGGCGCGGTCGCTCAGGAAACCGGTGTTGCTGCCGGTCAGCCCGGAAATGCTGCTGAAATCACCGCCCAGGAAGCTGCCCAGCAGCTGCTCCATCATATCCGTGCTGCCATAGGAGTTGCTTCCGCCGCCCATCATATCCATCAGAGAGGGCAGGGGAGAGGCGGTGCCGCCGGAGGCTGCCTGACCGCTGACCTCCATACTGGCAAAGACCTGGATACAGCGGACATATTCTTCATCCATGCCGATCTGTGCATAGGTATTCACAGCATCGTCTACTAGAGAGGCCTTGCGGAAGGGGAAATAAATGGAGAGACCGTAGGAATTGGTCATATTGGAGGAGGTGCGGTTGTATTTTACAGCACTCAGCAGAGCATCTGCCAGTTTATCACCTTCCGGGGTGTCCATATTCCTGGCCAGGTGTACCAGATCCACCTGATCGATGCGGCTGGAGGCGCCGAATTCCCGGCTGCCGCTGCGGGCATTGGATACCCGGGCATAATCCTCATTGCGGATCAGATCGCAGGTGGTGGCGGAGAAATCTGCAAGAGCATCCGGAATGGTCAGTTCTGCCTCTGCCAGATCCACGATGGAAAGGGTGGTGGACTGACCGGGGGTCTTTTTGGCACAGGTGTCCACGAAGTCATCAATGATCTCCCGGCCAATTTCCAGGGTGGACAGGGAAGTGTTGTCGGAGAGACTGGTGAGCCAGTTGGTATAGTACCAACCGATGCCGGGCTCCGTTTCCTCGCTGGCAATGAGATAGTCGGCGTGTTTTGCAAGCATCAGGGCGGTCTCGGTGGTGGCCATCAGGCAGGCGTCAAAGCCCACAAAGTCGAATTTTACGCCGCCGTCAGTCAGCGCCTGATCGATCTCGGCCAGATCCATGGAGCCGGAGGAGGCGAACTTTTCATCGTAGCCATAGCCGCTGACGGAACCGCCGCCGTGATCCCAGAAGATCAGGGCCTGCCGGTTGGCAGGGTACTTTTTGGCACACCAGCGGATAAAGGAGGACAGGGTGTCCGGATCCGTCATGGGTTTGTTGCCCACATCATCATCCAGGCAGACCATGCCGTCATTTCTGACCTGCCAGATCTGGTTGGTGCGGCTGCTGAGGGCATTGTTCTGCCATTGCTTGCAGCCTCCGGAGTAGACAATAAGATTGATCTTGTCACTCAGGGTGGCATCCAGCATTTCCTGCAGATCAGAGGTGGCCATGCGGCTGCGGGATTCCAGGTCGGTGCCGCAGAGATAGACCATGATGGTCATCTCGTCCCGGCCTTTGCCCAGAATTTCGGTGTATTTTTCCCGGGCACCGTCTGCAACGGAGGTATCCAGGGAACCGGCGTTGCTGCCGCTGTCCCATCCGGTGGATACGGATCCGCCTCCCAGACCGCCCAGCAGGGATTCCCAGTCAGCGGAGGAAACGGTTTGCCCATAGGACTGGCTGTAGCCGCCCTGGGGGGTATAGTCAGGGATATTGTAATCCGCCGGCGTGCCGGGATCTCCCAGCAGGCTGGTCAGTCCGCCACCGCCGCCCAGAAGAAGCACCAGCAGCAAAATAATGAGCTTGGGAAAGCCACCGCCGGAACGGGTGGTGCGGCCGCTGCTCTGCCGCGCGGGCCGGAAAGAGCCGGCGCCGGGGCGCTTGCCGCTGCCGCCGCTGATGCCCTGCCCCCGGCCTGCGCTGCCTACCGGGCCGGTGCCCAGCCCGCTTCCCCGGCGGCGGATGGGTTTTCCGGCGCCGGATATGTTTTTCTGACGTCCTCTGGGTCTGTTGGGTGCCATGATGTAGCCTCCTGTAGTATACGGATTTTTATCAGTATATCATATTTCTTTTACCGGAGGCAAGATACTGCCGAAAAAAACAGAATTCTGCGGCTGCCGGATAAAGTTGTGTGCAATTGTTTGCTATTTGCACAAAATCAGGAGAAATACCCGGAAAAATTCCGGCAGCTGTATTTATTGAAAACTTTCCGGGGAACAGGTATACTGTCAGAGAATCCAAGAAAGAGAGGTTTTCATCTGCTATGAATTCTGAAAACAATACGCAGGCTGTCTATGATGTCAGCACTCTGGGTACCGGCAAGACTCTGGTGCTGGGCCTGCAGCATCTGTTTGCCATGTTCGGCGCAACGGTGCTGGTGCCTGCCATCACCGGTCTGAATGTATCCACCACACTGCTGTTTGCCGGTCTGGGAACATTGCTGTTCCATTTGGTCACCGGCCGGAAGGTGCCTGCCTTCCTGGGCTCCTCCTTTGCCTTCCTGGGCGGTTATGCAGCCATTGCTCCCGTCATTGACGGCGTGCCCAGCGCGGAGCTGCTGCCCTATGCCTGCTTCGGTGTGGCGGCTGCCGGCCTGGTGTATCTGGTGCTGGCTGCCATGTTCAAGTTCTTTGGCGCAGCCAAGGTCATGCGTTACTTCCCGCCCATCGTCACCGGCCCCATCATCATCTGCATCGGTCTGTCTCTGGCAGGCTCCGCCATCAACAACTGCCGCACCAACTGGCTGGTGGCGATGGTGGCTATTCTGGTGGTTGTGTTCTGCAACATCTGGGGAAAGGGCATGGTGCAGATCGTGCCCATCCTGCTGGGTGTTGTGGCGTCCTATGTGTTTGCTGTGGCCGTAGATCCCGCTGCCCGGGCCGGTGTTGCTCAGGCAGTCGCTGATGCTGACTGGTTTGGTCTGCCTGTGATCTGGGAAAATACCGTGTTCTCCATTTTCGGCGGAGAATTCGACGGCGGCCTGCTGCTGACCTCCGTTATCACCATTGCGCCCATCGCACTGGCTGCCATTGTGGAGCATGTGGGTGATATGTGCGCCATTTCTTCCACTGTCGGCAGAAATTTTGTGGCAGCTCCCGGTTTGCACCGTACCCTTGCCGGCGATGGCCTGGCAACCATCGTGGCATCCCTCTTCGGTGCCCCTGCCAACACCACTTATGGCGAGAACACCGGCGTGCTGGCGCTGAGCAAGGTCTATGATCCCAAGGTGGTCCGTCTGGCCGCTATTTTTGCCATGGTGCTGTCCTTCTGCCCCAAGTTTGCAGCTCTGATTGTTGCTATGCCTGCTGCCACCATGGGCGGCGTGAGCCTGGTGCTGTACGGCATGATCTCCGCTGTGGGTGTCCGCAATGTGGTGGAAAATCAGGTGGATTTCACCAAGAGCCGCAATGTGCTGATCGCTGCCATGATCCTTGGACTGGCTGTGGGTGTCAGCTACAACGGCGCCATTATGATCCCTGTGGGTTCTGTTACCATCAGCATGTCCGGTCTGGCTGTTGCTGCACTGGTGGGCATTTTTATGAATGCCGTACTGCCGGGCAAGGACTATGAGTTTGGTGTCAACGAGCAGGGAGATACCTCCGTCAATTTCGGTTCCCGTCACAAGTAATTCAGAAAACCCCGGAGCTGCGCTCCGGGGTTTTTGTGTAAAAAAAGATATCATTCCTGTGACATTGTCACAGAACCGGAAACACCTTCCTGTTATAATAAAATCACAAAAAACAACAGAGGAGGCGCCGATATGAATTACACCGCTTTGATTGAAAACAGAAGATCCGTCCGGGAATTTGCCGATACCGAAGTCCGCTTTGACCAGCTGGACATCCTTCGCCGCTACTACCAGCATCAGGTCCGCCGTCTGATCCCGGAGCTGAAGACTCAGCTGTATTTCTTCGGCACCGATACCCGGGCAGCACTGGAAGGTGCTGCCGGCTATAACCAGTTTCTGGTGGGTTCTCCCCAGTATCTGGTGCTGATGTCGGAGGCACATCCTCAGGCGGGACTGAATGCCGGATATATCATGGAGGATCTGATCCTGAAACTGACGGACATGGATCTGAACAGCTGCTGGATGACGTTCACCGACAGTGAAATGGTGAAGGAGGCGCTTGGCATCGTATCCGATCTCCATGTGGCAGCCATTGCAGCCTTCGGTTACGGAAAGAAGTCCACCCGCCGCCTGCGGCTGAACTTCCGCAGTATGTCCGATGTGGACATCGTTGCAAAGCACCGTTATATGGAGCCCAAGAAGGGCATCAGCCAGCTGGTATTCCGGGAGACCTGGGGCAATACCCACAAGGTTCTCGACAGCATCGGCTTTTATGAGGATATGCTGTGGGAGGCGTTTTACGCAGCCAGTCTGTCTCCCAGCTATCTGAACCGGCAGGCCTATGGCTTCCTGTTGCATGATGGCCGGATCACCCTGGTGAGCACCCCGGATGATTATACTCCCGAGACCGATGGCAGTCTCAGCCTGGGCATTGTCCTGCTCCACTTCAGCGCGGTGGCCGAAAAATGGGGCGGAAAAATCAAATGGCAGTTTGGCGAAAGAGCTGCAAAACCGGAACTGCCCGAAGGGTATCAGGCTGTTGCCAGCTGCATTCTGTAAATCAAAATGAAACAAAAGAATCCGTTTGGGTGGATGTCCGTAAAAAGACAAACCGCCAATGGGATTTTAAGCCACTCCTCATTTTTAGTCTGATGGAGCATAATTTAAGTTTGTTTACCTGAATCTATCTGATCACAATTATCTTGACACAAAAAACAGGCACAGCAGAGAAAACTGCTGTGCCTGTTAAGCGTTTTATGCGTTCTGCCGACTTGTGGCAGTTTGGGCCTGCTGAATTACAGGACGAAGAAGGCACAGCTGCCCGGGGCAAGCTGTACAGTGCCGGAAGCGGCTTCGCCGGTGAGAGCGGGCAGTTCATCCTGTTCACCCAGAGTCAGGGGCTGTCCATTCAGGTACAGAATGGGGCTGCGCATATTGCCATTGCCATCCAGAACGTACTTGGTTGCTTTTCCTGGCAGTTCCACGGTGGTCACATCGGTCTGGGAGTTGTTGACAACCAGCCAGACGCAGCCTTCCTTTCCATCCTTGCGGGAGTGACAGTAGACGTGGGCACCTTCGGAAACGGGGATCCCGCTGTCAAATACGGTAGTTCCCATCAGGGTGTTCCACAGAAGAACGGCAAAGTAGTTGGGCCGGGGCAGGAAACTGCCGTGCTTCAGCCAGCCATAGTCGGAGGAAGCCAGGGTGTTGTGGAATACGATGCCGTCAGTAACGGTGGCGAATGCGCCCAGTTCATTCAGTGTGCGCAGCACCTCCAGATAGGTGGAAGCCCAGGTGTCGCCGCCGCCGCCGGCATCGCCGGATTCGGTGACCCACATGGGAGCGCCGGGGGTGTACTTATCCCGGAAGGCAGCGTATGCTTTGGCGCAGCGGGTGGCCATGGCCAGATAATCTTCGCCCATGGCTTCGTCGGCGGACCAGTGGGAGGAAGGCATCATGGATTCCAGACGTTCGGAAATGCCGTTGTAATAATGGTAACTGAAAATGTCGGGGCGGGTCTGCGCACCGGCAAACAGCTCGTCGGTGGTGCAGCTGTACATCACGTCACCAACACCTGCACCGCCCTTGTCACCGGGGCCCATGGCAACGGCACTGGAGTCTGTGGTGCTGGGGCCTACCACGATGCACTCGGGATAATTCTTACGAACCCAGTTATGGAACAGATCCTGATCCCGAACAAACTGGGCAGGAGTATAGCCCTTGGGCGCACCGGAGCCTTCCATCATATTGGGCTCGTTCATGAACTCGACAGCGCTGATGGGTACGCCGTATTCCTTGCTGAAGGCAAAGAGTTGCTCTGCCTGAGCGGGATGCCAGGGTTCCTCGGCACTGTGCAGGCCGGGGCAGTTGTTGACGGAGACCAGTAATTTGCCGTCTACAGCCTTGACGAATTCCAGGACACCGATCCACTGATCTTTGTGGAGCACACTCTGGTAGCCTTCGGGAATGCCGCCATCGGCATATTTGCCTTCAAAATCATAATAGGTCTTGGTGGACCAGGTACCGGATACCCGGATCCACAGGGAACCCAGGGCCTTTGCCAGTTTGCGCAGCCGGGGGTTGTACAGGTCGATGGGGTCGTACCACTGCATCAGACCAGCCACATCCTCCATGCTCTTCAGAGACGGAAATTTTTCTGTGCCGGCGATCTGCTCCGGGGTGTAGGCCTTCCAGAAGGTGCCGCCGGTGACTTCTGTCATTTCCACGTTGTAGGATGCAAGTCTGGGATCCACTGTACGGATCACATTCAGATTCCCAGCTGCCAGTTTGATGTGCTTTGCCATATATCATGCTCCTTTTCTGAATTCAAAGATATCTGTCAGCCCCCCGGATCATGGTGAATCAAGTGTTCTGTTTTTGAAAGGAGAAAGAACTTTTTTAGGGGGCTGACAGTTAGCCTTGAACGAGCATGATGGCTGGGACTGTATTCAGTATAGCGTATTTTGCCTGTCAAAAACAGGGGCCAAACCGCAGCGTTTGGCCCCCTTTAAAAACAAAAAATCCCTCTGTTTTTGGTAAATACCCCAAAAACAGAGGGAAACGGTTTATATTTCAGGCAGGATCTCCGGGCGGATGGGCGGTGTGGTCAGCAGTTTGGCGAAGATATCCGCCATTTCTGCCACACTCTTTTTATAGCCGGTCTCATGCCAGTCGATGACCAGAGCCATACAGCCGCTGGAGAAGAACAGGACGGTCTCCCGGCTTCGGCTGGGATTTTCCGCACCGATGCTGTGAAGGATATTGCTGTCCTCTTCCTGGATATGGGTCACGGAACGCTCGATCAACAGGCTGCTTTTGTGATTGGCCTTCAGCACATCCAGCAGAACAGTTTGCTGCTTCCAGTAATAGAAGAAGTTCTGCAAATCTTCCGGAGGGCCGGGAACGATCTGGTTTTTCGGCATCTGGAAATAGATATAGCTGCGATAGATATGGTCGATCAGTGCTGCCAGAACATCTTCTTTGTTGTCAAAAAGACGATAAAAGGTTTTTCGGGAAACCTCCGCGCGTTCGCACATGCTGCGGACGGAAATGGAAGAAAAAGGCATTTCCTGCATCATGGCAAAAAGCGTATTCTCCAGAATCTGCTGCTGGGCAGCGCCTTTTGCTGTAGGGCAGCGTTTGTACATGACTCATCACATCCTTTTTTTCATAATAACGGATATCCCGGGGTTTGTCAATTCGACTAACCCAGACAGGAAACATTCTCTGCAGTTGGCACACATCCATCGGTTTGGCACCTAGTTTTCGGACGAATTGGAAACTATAATATAGGAAATTCGGCGATTTTTCGCTGAGGAGATACTAAGGAGGAAATATCTATGGCAAAAACTGTCCGACTGGACGCCAAAGGCTATCGTAAGTTCGGTATGAGAGATAATCTGGCCTATGCTGCCGGTGACTTTGGCTGCAACATGTCCTTCGCCCTGAAGGGCACGATGGCCATCTTCTGGACCCAGTTCATGCAGATGGACTCTCTGGTTTACGCCGGTCTGCTGCTGATCTGCCAGATCTGGGACGCCGTCAACGATCCGCTGATCGGCGCTATCATCGACAACGACAAGCGAACTACTTATAAGCGTGGCAAGTTCCTGGCCTATGTGTGGCTGGGCTCTCTGGGCATGCTGGTGGCAGGCTCCTGCTGCTTCCTGCCCTTCCCCGGCGCTCCCGCCATGGTGAAGAATATTCTGTTTGTCGGCGGCTATATCCTGTGGGATGCGTTCTACACCATCGCAAATGTGCCCTATGGCTCCCTGATGTCCCTGATTTCCGAGGATGCCGGCGACCGGGCCTCTCTGTCTGCCTGGCGTGGCGTCGGCGGCATGATCGGCAGCATGCTGCCCATGGTTCTGCTGCCCATCCTGATGTATGAGAACAATATTCTGGTGGGCGAGCGTGTGTTCTTCACTGCTCTGATTATGGGTGCTGTGGGCTTTGTTTCCTTCCAGTTCATGATCCGCAACACTGTGATCCGTGTCCAGTCCAATGTGGCTGTGGGCGAGGAGGCTGAGAAGTTCAACATCTTCAAGGCTATGGGCAACTTCCTGAAGAACCGTCCTGCTGTGGGCGCCACTCTGGCTGCCATGGGTATGTTCATTGGTCAGTCCGGCGCAGCTTCTGCCGTTACTGTTATGTTCCAGTCCTACTTTAAGGATGTTTCCATGTCCGGACTGGTAAGCATGTTCTCTATGCTGCCTGTGCTGTTCTTCACTCCTTTTGCCCGGAAACTGGCCAACAAGTTCGGCAAGAAGGAAATGTCTGCCTTCGGCGCTGTGATCTGCGTTATTGCCACTGCTGCACTGATCGTGGCTCCCATTACACCCGATGGCACCGGTATTCTGGTGTATGTGGGCATCCAGTTTATCTATGCCATGGGTCTGGGCCTGTACTCCACGGTGTCCTGGGCGCTGATGGGCGATGCCATTGACTATAACGAGTGGAAGACCGGCAAGCGGGAGGAGGGCACTGTTTACTCCCTGCACTCCTTCTTCCGGAAACTGGCACAGGGTATCGGTCCTTCCCTGTGCATGGTGCTGATGACCTGGGTGGGCTACACCGGCAATGCTGCTGGCGAGACTATGGCCGTGGCTACCAATATCCGTTATCTGGTTGCTGCCATGTTCTTTACCGGTGCACTGTTCATGTTCATTGGTCTTGCTCTGATCAATAATATGAGCAAGAAGAACCTGACCAGGATGTACAACGAACTGAACACCCGCAAAGCTGCCAACTGATCTGCTTAACAGAAGCCATGATCCCCTCCGGCAAAGTTCCGGAGGGGATTTCCCTGCGAAGAAAGGAGACCTCCTGTGAAATTCTGGCAAAAATTCTGGCAGCTGGTATCCCGAAAGGATCTGGTTTTCGGAACCCTTCTGTTTGTGGTTGTAATTGCCATGGGGGTGTATGAAACCTGTAACAAGATTACGGTGACTTTTTCCGAAACTGCCGTGGATATCAGCACCAGCAAATATTCCATGAACATTCCCTATGAACTGGTGGAATCCGCAGAACTGACCCCGCTGCCGGAGGCTGGCCAGGTCATTGATGGTACGGATGACATGGCGGCCCGCACGGGCCACTGGAAAAACAGTCAGTGGGGAGAATATTATATCTGCGCGGATCTCAATTCCCCGGATTGTGTGGCGGTCCGGCTGAAGGATGGCCGCCTGTTCGCATTCAGCCGGCGCAGTGCCGAAGTGACCCGGGAACTGTATGAATTGCTGAGATCCGGTCTTGCATTGTCTGAATAACGGAAAGCACCGCATTTGCGATGCTTTTTTGCGGGATCCGGGCCACTCTACCGCCAGTCGGTTGCGGAAAATGCTGCCGGATGCTACAATACCGGCAGGAGGCGATGGATATGTACGCCATAGACAAGGAAAAATTCGGCACCTTCGTGGCGCAGCTGCGAAGAGAAACCAATATGACCCAGAAAGAACTGGCGGAAAGACTCTATATTTCCGATAAGGCAGTGAGCAAATGGGAGCGGGGCCTCAGCATCCCGGATGTTGCCCTGCTGGTGCCTTTGGCAGAACAGCTGGGAGTGACGGTGACGGAACTTCTGGAATGCCGCCGGATTCCACAGGAAGAGCCGATGGATTCGGAGCAGACGGAAGAACTGGTGCAGAAAGTCATCGGTCTGACAGCGGAGGAAAGCAGAAACAACCGTCCCGGGCTGGGCTGGTGGCTTTTGGGCAGCATTGTAGCCGGTGGAATGGAACTGGGGCTGATGACCCTGGCAGGAATCCCCTGGGAGGAGATTGTGGCTTCTGTGGGAATCGTGATGCTGCTGATGGCCGTCTTCGGCCTACATTTCTGTATCTTTGCCCGGAAACAGTTGCCGAAATACTATGATGAAAACCGGATCACCTGCTATTCCGATGGAATTCTCCGGATGAATCTGCCGGGGGTCAGCTTCAATAACAGTAATTGGCCTCATATCCTGAGGGCGGCACAGCTATGGTGTCTGCTGGGACTGGTACTGACGCCTGCGCTGTTTTTCCTGTTCCGCAGCTTTGCGCCCCGGGCCTGGCAGGACAGCTGGCTGTTTGTGATGTTGTTCCTGACCCTGGGCAGCCTGTTTATCCCCATGGTGATGGCTGCGAAAAAATATGAATTCGGGGAAGGCGGATCCCGCTCGAAATCCGGAGGCTGGAAACAGTTTGTATGGATTCCCGTTGCTGCTGTTCTTGCGGCGCTTTTGCTGATGACAGGCAGCTTCAGCAGCGGCTCCGGACTGCGGGTGGGCTGGTCGGAACGGAAAGGTCTGGATTACTGGTCAGCCACCTATATGCACTACGATGGCTGGCGGCAGCGCACCATCAACTGGGATGGCAAGGCAGAATTGCTCTATGCCGAAATCGAGACCGAGTCCGGAGAACTGGATCTGGCGGTAACGGACGAAGCGGGGAATACTCTTTTCTTCCGGGAAAATATTGGTACAGACAGTTTTGAGATCCCTATTTCGGGAAGATGCCGGGTACGCGTCACAGCAGATGGGCACAAGGGCAGCATCCATCTTGTCTGGAAATGAAAAATCCCGGCTGCGGCCGGGATTTCCTGTTGGAAGGCGGCATGATCTGTGCTATACTGTAAAAAACAGGAAAAGGAGAGAGATACCATGTGGATGATCTTTGCGATCGGTTCGGCAGTCTTTGCCGCTCTGACCTCTATTCTGGCAAAAGTGGGTATTGATGGCGTCAATTCCAATCTGGCCACAGCCATCCGTACCTGTGTCGTTTTGATACTGGCCTGGGGCATGGTGTTTCTGACGGATGCCCAGGGGGGCATAGGCGCCATTTCCCGGAAAAGCTGGATCTTTCTGATCCTGTCAGGGCTGGCCACCGGCGGCAGCTGGCTGTGTTACTATAAGGCCCTGCAGATCGGCGATGCCTCCAGAGTGGTGCCTGTTGATAAATTGAGTGTGGTCATCACCCTGATCCTTGCTGTTGTGTTTCTCCATGAGAAGGTAACGCCCCGATCCGTCATCGGCTGCATCCTCATTGCCGCAGGTACGCTGCTGATGGTGCTGTAGCGGGGGAAAAAGCTCCGAAGATGGTGCGCATAAGAAAGCCGGCAGGCACAACAGTTTCCCGCCGCCTGTTTCTTATATAATTTGGTTTTATCTGAGAATACAAAAACAAACAGTTTGGGAAATCTGGAATTTGACAAAGACGCGTGAATATACGAAAAGATAAGTCCAAGTGGTTTGCTGCAGTATGGGCGGATTTCAGATTGGTTATTGGGCGAAGCCGCTGGATACGGTTAGTGAATGCTTGCCTTTTGCACATGATGGTACCCTGCTTGCAGGTTCATTGGTTTCCTTCAGTAAAGAATTAAAAGAAGGCAAAGAAGGAAAGGAAACTCCGGCTTGATGAACGGCAAGGACGCGTGTTTATCCACCGTGTCCCGCTGTATCGTGGGAATGACAATAAAGGCCAGGCTGAAGAATGCAGCCTGGCCTTACCAGTGTAATGCCCCGGCGAAGGCCGGGGCCGTTTTTTGTGATGCAGGAGGATCAGAAACCGGAGACTGCGTCCAGTGCCTTGGCAAGATAAGGGGGAGGACTGGTCAGGGGTTGTGTGTTTGTTCCGTACTTGTAGCCCTCCACACGCTCGCAGATGAAGTTGTAGACCTGGCGCATCACATGGTTGGTAATGCCGTTGGTCCCATCTTCAAAGGTGAAGGTATTCTCGGAAAAGAAGTTGCTGTTCTGGTTGTTCATCTGCATGGAGGGAGTCTCCAGCTGAATAAAGCCCATGGCCAGTCTGCTTTCCTTGAACTGAACACCGATGCAGTCGATATAGAAGATGGTCTTTTCGCCGTCGTTGGCATTGCCGGAAAAAATACTGCCAGCGGTCAGGGCGGTATGTATGACGCACTTGTTGTCATATACCTCGATGCAGCGTCCTCTTACGCCATATAATTTGCAGATCAAATTTGCCATACGGTGTCTCCTCTTTCTGTGAATAATGATTTGGGGTGCAGAGTATTTACAGCTTCAGCAGCTTCAGCGCGTTTCTGAAGCAGATCTTCTCGCGGTCCTCCCGGGAAATGTCCAGAGTTTCCAGAAGCCGCAGTTCCCATTCCGGCCGATGCCAGGGCATATCGGAGCCAAACAGAATCTTCTCCGGGCCATGTTTGTCAATGATGGCCTGGGCGATGGGCCTGGGGATACATCCGTAGCCCATGGATGTATCAAAGTACAGGTTTTCACCGCAGAGCCGGTCGATGACTTCCGGCCCTATACCGTAGCCGCCCCAGTGGGCGGCAATGACCGGTACATCCAGCCATTTCAGGGCACCGGTGAGATGCTCCGGCATACAGTGATAGGGGGGCGCAAATCCGATATCCTGTCCTGCATGGAAAACGGTGATGAGTCCCAGCTGAGAGATTTTGCGGTAAATGGGCTTCATACGATCTTCGTCTGCGAAAAAACACTGATACTCCGGATGGAATTTCACACCCTTCAGTCCCGCGTCAGCGATCCGCTCCAGCTCATCCAGCGCATCCGGTGCATCGGGATGGACGGAGCCGAAGGCGGCGATCCGGCTGCTGCGGTTCATTTCCATGGCGTAATCATTGACGTTGTGCTGCTGTCTGGGATTGGTGGCGATGGACAGCACAACAGACAGATCCACACCGTCACGCTGCATTTCGGAGAGCAGGGAGTCGGCAGTGCCGTCCGTCCGGGGGATCATGCCGCCGGAGCCATGGGACAGGGATGCCACAGCACGGGAGGCGATCTTCGGAGGAAAGGCGTGGGTGTGAAAATCGATCAGCATAGTATTCAACTCCTTTGTATTTTTGTATTATACCACAGGGAGAAAAAACTGCAATATCCTGGGCGAATTTTTCTGACACATACATTTGTGCACCCGGGGATGACAAAACGCACAGAAACGGCACTCTAGATTTGTATATTTTTTCAAGTTTTCTCAATTGACTTGAACACAGTGAAGTGGTAAACTAAGCATTACATACCGAAAACGCGTTGATGAAAACCAGTACACGCCCATTCGTTTCGACAGAGAACTGCCGGTCGGTGCAAGGCAGCGGGAACCGCGGCGTGGAATTCCTTTCGGAGCGGCTTTGCTGAGGTGGGAAAATCCCAAGGTAGGCGAAGACGGGTAGGGCCCGATACAGCCTGCGGATCTGTCAGGATCCCATGAGGCTCCCGCGCGGGAGTAAACTGAGGTGGTACCACAGGAATTTCTTGTCCTCTGCTTATGCAAGCAGAGGATTTTTTGTTTCCTATTTACAGAATAAAGGCAGGAGAGAAAAATGGTTATTACAGATTTTTTGGAACGAAATGCCCGGCTCTATGGACATGAAACTGCACTGGTGGAGATCAACCCGTCCGAGGAACGGGACAAGGCTGTCACCTGGTGGGATTTTAATCTGATCGAAAGCGCCAGCCAGGATGCACCTTACCGCCGGGAACTGAGCTGGAAGGATTTTGACCGCCGGGCAAACCGGTTTGCTAACCTTTTGCTGAGCCGTGGCCTGAAGAAGGGTACCAAGGTAGCGGTGCTTCTGATGAACTGTCTGGAATGGCTGCCTATTTACTTCGGTATTCTGAAGGCCGGCTGCCTGGCTGTGCCCATGAATTTCCGGTACAGCAGCGATGAAATCAAGTATTGCCTGGATTTGGCAGATGTGGAAGTGCTGGTGTTCGGCCCGGAGTTTGTCAGCCGTATGGATAGCATCGAGAAGGAGATCCCCGGCGTGCGGATGCTGTTTTATGTGGGCAGCGATGGCCCCGCCTATACCGAGGACTGCATCCGGCTCATGGGCTTCTGCTCCTCCAGCGCACCTCCCATTGCTCTGGATGAGTTGGATGATGCTGCCATTTATTTCTCGTCCGGTACCACCGGCTTCCCCAAGGCTATTTTGCACAATCACCGGGCGCTGGTACATTCCTGCCTGACGGAACAGAACCACCACTCCCAGAACCGGGAAGATGTGTTCCTCTGCATCCCGCCTCTGTATCACACCGGCGCCAAGATGCACTGGTTCGGCTCTCTGCTCAGCGGCTCCAAGGCGGTGCTGCTGCGGGGTGTCAAGCCGGAGTGGATCCTCCGGGCGGTGACAGAGGAGAAATGCACCATCGTCTGGCTGCTGGTGCCCTGGGCCCAGGATCTGCTGGATGCCATTGATGACGGCCGGGTGGATCTGAGCAAGTTCCGGCTGGAGCAGTGGCGGCTGATGCACGTTGGAGCCCAGCCGGTGCCGCCCAGCCTGATCCGCCGCTGGATGAAGGTTTTCCCGGATCATCAGTACGATACCAACTATGGCCTGTCCGAATCCATCGGCCCCGGCTGTGTCCATCTGGGTGTGGAAAATGTCCATAAGGTTGGTGCCATCGGCAAGCCCGGCTATGGCTGGCAGACGAAGATCGTGGACGATCACGACATGGAAGTGGTTCCCGGTGACGTGGGCGAGCTGGTGGTTAAGGGCAATGGCGTTATGCAGTGCTACTATAAAAATCCCGAAGCTTCTGCGGAAGTGCTGAAGGACGGCTGGCTCTACACCGGTGATATGGCCCGTGAAGATGCAGATGGCTTTATCTATCTGGTTGACCGGAAGAAGGATGTGGTCATTTCCGGCGGTGAGAACCTGTATCCCGTTCAGATCGAAGATTTCCTGCGATCCTTTGATAAGATCAAGGATGTGGCAGTCATCGGCCTGCCGGATGCCCGTCTGGGTGAGATCGCTGCAGCCATTATTGAGGTCAAGGAAGGGGAAGTCTGTACCGAGGCGGAGATCAACGATTTCTGCATGGAGCTGCCCCGCTATAAGCGCCCCCGGAAGATCTTCTTCGATACCGTTCCCCGGAATCCTACCGGTAAAATTGAAAAGCCTGCCCTGCGGGCAAAGTACTGCGGCGGGCGTCTGGTGGAAGCGCAGATCACCGGTTAAGGGCTTTCCCGTTAATTCAGAACAGAAAAGAGGCATCCTCTATGGATATGGCAATTAAATTCGGCATGCTGGTTATATTTTTTGGAATTATGATCGGAACCGGTTTTTACTGCCGGAAACATTCAACAGATATCGACGGCTTTGTGCTGGGCGGACGCAGTGTCGGCCCCTGGCTGACAGCCTTTGCCTACGGCACTTCCTATTTTTCAGCGGTTGTGTTTGTTGGCTATGCCGGTCAGTTCGGCTGGAAATATGGCATCGCGGCAACGTGGGCGGGCATCGGCAATGCGCTCATCGGTTCGCTGATGGCCTGGGCAGTTCTGGGCAGACGCACCAGAGTAATGACCCAGCATCTGGACAGCGCCACCATGCCCCAGTTTTTTGAGGCCCGGTTCAACAGCAGGGCGCTGAAGCTTGCCTCTTCCGTCATTATTTTCATTTTCCTCATCCCTTACACGGCATCGCTTTACAATGGTCTGAGCCGTTTGTTCGGCATGGCCTTTGAGATCGACTATGCTGTTTGCGTCATCGTCATGAGTATTCTGACGGGCATCTATGTGATTGCCGGCGGCTATATGGCCACCGCCATCAATGATTTTATTCAGGGCATGATTATGCTGGTGGGCATTGTGGCAGTGATCGCTGCAGTGCTGAAGGGCCAGGGCGGACTGATGGCAGCAATGGATGGTCTGGCAAGCGTCAGTGATCCGGCAGTTTCGGAAACACCCGGCGTTTTCAATTCCTTCCTGGGCCCCGATCCTGTGAATCTGCTGGGCGTGGTGCTCCTGACCAGCCTCGGTACCTGGGGCCTTCCTCAGATGGTGCAGAAGTTTTACGCCATCAAGAGCGAAAAGGCAATCAACAAGGGTATGATCATTTCTACGGTATTTGCCATGGTGGTGGCAGGCGGATGCTATTTTCTGGGCGGCTTCGGACGGCTGTTTTCCGACAGAGTTGATATTGCCGCGGATGGTTATGATGCCATTATCCCTGCCATGCTGTCGGATCTCTCTCCTTTCCTCATCGCGGTTGTGGTGATCCTGGTGCTGTCGGCGTCCATGTCCACCCTGTCTTCTCTGGTGCTGGCTTCCTCATCCACCCTGACTCTGGATTTTATTAAGGGAAGCATTGTGAAGGATCTGGAGGAAAAAAAGCAGCTGCTGATTATGCGCGTGCTGATCGCTGTGTTCATCGCCATTTCTGCGGTGATCGCCATAGTGCAGTACAATTCCAATGTGACGTTCATCGCTCAGCTGATGGGTGTCAGCTGGGGCGCTCTGGCAGGTGCATTCCTGGCGCCCTTCCTGTATGGACTGTACTGGAAGAAAGCTACGACGGTTTCTGTCTGGTGCAGTTTCCTGTTCTCCACAGTGGTGATGCTGGCCAATATTGCAGCCAGACAGGCCTTCCCGCCCTTGCTGCAGTCTCCCATCAATGCCGGCGTGTTCTGCATGCTGGCAGGTCTGGTGATGGTTCCTGTGGTAAGCCTTTTCACCAGGCCGCCCCAAAAGGAATACATTGAACGTGTATTTTCCTGCTACGATAAAAAAGTGGTGGTATCTGTCACAGATGCCATTGGCGAACCCATTCACAAGGAGGAAGAGCAATGAAACAACTGATGCTGGGCAACGAAGCGGTTGCCCGTGGATTATACGAAGCCGGATGTATGTTCGTCTCCAGCTATCCCGGTACACCCAGTACCGAAATCACAGAGGCGATTGCAAAATACCCCGAGGTTTATGCCGAATGGGCACCCAACGAAAAGGTGGCTATGGAGGCGGCTTTCGGTGCATCGCTGGCAGGCCGCCGTTCCTTCTGCGGTATGAAGCATGTGGGCCTGAACGTGGCGGCGGATCCGCTGTTCACCATTTCCTATACCGGTGTCAATGCCGGTATGGTCATCGGTGTTGCCGATGATGCCGGTATGCACTCCTCTCAGAACGAGCAGGATTCCCGGTACTATGCCAAGTCTGCCAAGATTCCCATGCTGGAACCTTCAGATTCCGCCGAGGCCATTGCCTATGCAAAGGCGGCCTATGATATTTCCGAAAAGTTCGATACCCCCGTTCTGCTGAAGATGTGCACCCGTGTTTCCCATTCCCAGAGTGTGGTGGAAACCGGTGAACGGGTGGAGCAGCTGAAGGAATATCAGAAGGACATTGCCAAGTATGTCATGATGCCCGGCAATGCCAAGAAGCGTCATCCCGTTGTGGAGGCCAGAACTGCGGCACTGGTGGATTTTGCGGAAAACACGGAACTCAATCGCGTTGAAGAGGGCTGGGACCACAAAATGGGCATCATCACCTCATCCACTTCTTACCAGTATGTGAAGGAAGTGCTGGGTGACAGATATCCCGTTATGAAGCTGGGTATGATCTGGCCTATGCCTGACGAAAAGATCAGGGTATTCGCCGCTTCTGTAGAAACACTGGTTATTGTGGAGGAACTGGAAGGTTTTATCGAATCCCACTGCCGGGATCTGGGGCTTGCCTGTGTGGGTAAATCCAATTTCTCCAACATTGGTGAACTGATGCCGCTGGATGTGGCAAAGCAGCTGAGCACGCCCTGGGAGACTGGTGTGAAGCTGGAAGAGAACATTCCGCCCCGGCCTCCTGTTATGTGCGCCGGCTGTCCCCATCGCGGCCTGTTCTATACATTAAAAAAGAATAAGCTGACAGTCCTGGGCGATATCGGCTGTTATACTCTGGGCGCGGTGGCACCTCTGGGCGCAGTGGACAGCGTTATCTGCATGGGTGCTTCTGTTTCAGGCCTCCACGGCTTCTCCAAGAGCCAGAACGGCGCCATGGACAACAGGACCGTGGCGGTGATCGGTGATTCCACCTTCATACACTCCGGTATCACAGGCCTTGTGAATATGGCCTATAACGAGTCCAACGCGACGGTCATCATCGTGGACAACTCCATCACCGGTATGACCGGTCATCAGCAGAATCCCACTACCGGCTTCAACCTGAAGGGGGATCCCTGCACCAAGATCGATCTGGAAACACTGTGCCGGGCTGTTGGCATCAGGCGTGTCCGTGTTGTGGATCCCTACGATCTGGCCCAGTGTGATGCGGCCATCAAGGAAGAACTCTCTGCCAATGAGCCCTCCGTCATCATTTCCCGCCGGCCCTGTGCATTGCTGAAGTACGTCAAGCATAAGGCCCCCCTGACTGTGGATACTGAGAAGTGTGTTGGCTGCAAGGCCTGCATGAAGATCGGCTGTCCTGCTGTCAGTATCGTAAACGGCAGAGCCAAGGTGGATGCCACCCAGTGTGTGGGTTGCGGTGTCTGCCAGCAGCTGTGCAAGTTCGGCGCTCTGAAGGAGGTCTAACCATGGAAACAAAAAGCATTATGATCGTTGGTGTCGGCGGACAGGGAAGCCTGCTGGCCTCCAAGCTGCTGGGACGTCTCTTGCTGACCCGGGGCTATGATATCAAAGTTTCCGAGGTTCATGGTATGAGCCAGCGGGGCGGCAGTGTTGTCACCTATGTCCGTTACGGCGACAAGGTCTATTCTCCTGTCATTGACAAGGGCCAGGCCGATTGTATCGTGTCCTTTGAACTGCTGGAGGCTGCCCGGTGGACGGAATACCTGAAGCCCGGTGGCAAGATCATCGTCAATACCCAGCAAATCAATCCGATGCCCGTCATCATCGGTGCGGCGGAATATCCCGGCGATCTGGTGGAAAAGATGCAGTCTACCGGCATCGATGTGGATGCCTTTGATGCACTGTCTTTGGCAGAGCAGGCAGGCTCTCCCAAGGCCGTGAACATCGTCCTGATGGGTCACTTGTCCCGGAATTTTGACTTTACCGAGGAAGAGTGGCTGACTGCTCTGGAGCAGAGCGTTGCCCCCAAATTCCTGGAAATGAACAAGAAAGCCTTCACCCTGGGCAGAAATGCCTGATATCGTTTTTAATTGAAGAAGCCTTCGCTATGGACAGAAATGCCCGACGAGACTCCGTAAAAAAGGAGAAAAAACTATGGCAAACTACTACCAGCCCGAAATCGAAACCATGCCCTATGAGCAGCTGCGTCAGCTGCAGAACGAACGACTGCTGAAGCAGGTGCAGCATGTTTGGGACAACGTTCCCTACTACCGTCAGAAAATGGAAGAAAAGGGTGTGACCCCGGCGGATATTCAGTCTGTCGATGATCTGCACAAGCTGCCCTTCCTGACCAAGGCAGATTTGCGGGATGCCTACCCCTATGGTCTTATGGGTAAACCCAAGTCAGAATGTGTCCGGATCCATTCCACCTCCGGTACCACCGGCAAGCGGGTCATGGCCTTCTACACCCAGCACGACATCGACCTGTGGGAAGACTGCTGCGCCCGTGCCATTGTGGCCGCAGGCGGCACCAAGGAGGATGTGCTCCATGTGTCTTATGGTTACGGCCTGTTTACCGGCGGTATGGGCCTGCATGGCGGCGGCCACAAGGTGGGCTGCCTGACCCTGCCCATGTCCTCCGGCAATACCGACCGGCAGCTCCAGTTCATGGAAGACCTGGGCAGCACCATCCTGTGCTGCACCCCCTCCTATGCCCAGTACCTGGCAGAATCCATTCATGAGCGGGGCCTACAGGACAAGATCCATCTGAAGGCCGGTATCTTCGGTGCCGAAGCATGGAGCGAGGATATGCGCCGGGATATTGAGAACCGCCTGGGCATCAAAGCCTATGATATTTTTGGTCTGACGGAGCTTTCCGGTCCCGGTGTTTCCTTTGAATGTGAAGAGCAGACCGGCATGCACATCAATGAAGATCATTTCATCGCAGAGATCATTGATCCGGATACCGGTGAGGTCCTGCCTCTGGGAAGCAAGGGTGAGCTGGTGTTCACTTCCCTGACCAAGGAAGCATTTCCCCTGCTGCGCTACCGCACCCGGGATATCTGCATGCTGAGCCGGGAAAAGTGCTCCTGCGGCAGAACCTTCGTGAAGATGGCCAAGCCCATGGGCCGCAGCGATGATATGCTGATCATCCGCGGAGTCAATGTCTTCCCCTCTCAGATCGAGACGGTGCTGCTCCAGAAGGGTTATCCCGCCAACTACCAGATCATTGTGGACCGTGTCAACAATACCGATACATTCGAGGTCATGGTGGAAATGAATCCCGAGCTGTTCTCCGACTCTCTGGCAAAGATCACCAGCGCAGAAAAGGAACTGGTTTCCGCTCTGAAGGCCATGCTGGGTATCTCTGCCAAGGTCAAGCTGGTGGCACCCAAGTCCATCACCCGCAGCGAAGGCAAGGCTGTCCGCGTTATCGACAAGCGCAAGATCTAAGGAGGCTACACTATGAATATTCATCAGATTTCTGTGTTCCTGGAAAACCGTACCGGCCAGTTGGCGGAGATTACCAAATTGCTGGCAGAAAGCAATGTGGATATCCGCGCCATTTCCATTGCAGAAACAGCAGACTATGGCCTGGCCCGTATGATCGTGGACGACTCCCATAAGGCGAGCACGATCCTGCTGCAGCACGGCGATATTCTTTCCATGACCCCTGTCTGGGCAGTGGAAGTACCTGACCGCCCCGGCGGACTGTCTGAGCTGCTGGCGGTTCTGGCAGATGCCCATGTGGACGTGGAATACATGTATTCGCTGTTTGCCCACAAGGATGACCATGCCTATATGGTCATGCGGATCAGTGACGAACCCAAATTCATCAGCACACTGGGCGACCGTCAGATCAAGATCATGACCAAGGCAGAACTTGACCTGAAATAAATCTTAAAATGCCTGCCGTTTTGCGGCAGGCATTTTTGACTGAATCCGGTATGGAACCGTGCGATGGTATGCGTGATAACCAATCATTTGGGATAGCCTGCCTATGAAAACAGAGTGAAATCGATGTTCTGCGGAAGGAACTGAGCGCAAAGGTGCAGAAATACAGCTTTGGCCTGCCGACCTTCTGCCACTTTACGCCGGAGGAACGGAAGAAAATGAAAGGGGAGCTTTGTCACCCTTTTTATTTTTGCGAAAACATAGTCGTATTGTGTTGAAAATGTCCTCAGCACGCGGACAAATGGAGCGGAGAACTACATTTCGGTGGCATGTGGTCGGAAGAAAAAATGCAATGCAGGAATACAATCAACCAGATAGTATCGATTGCAAGAAAACTTGCAAAACGATGAAAAGGATAATTGGTTGCAAAAAATCGTATTTTGTTAGTAATTGAAGGGGAAAATCTGGAAAGATCAGGGGATGAGAATTCGAAAATGTCCCGGGATTTGCTGTTTGTGTCACATGCCGAGGAGTAGGATCGGAGAATTTGGGAAAGCTGATAAAAGAAACGGTAAAGAACAGGAACGTGTTATGGGATTTTCACAGAATAAAAAAGATGATGAGAAAGCATCAGAAGATCCGGATCACCCAGACTGTTTCGAAGAAACCGGAAATCAAAAAAATTACGTAATATTTTGTGAAGTATTTATTAAGAGTGGCTTGACGAAAACGATTAGGGATGGTAGAATGTGGGTGAAAGATTTGTTTCATTTTGGGCCGGAATGAATAAATCGCTGTATATACATGATAAGTATTTCAGAAGATCTGTTCAGACCGGGAACGACCGTCTGGTTCCGCTGAATTCAGCAGCAACGGAACAGGGCGTTTTTCAGTTTCCGTGTGGCCTTTAGCCAGAGACAAATCAATCGAATAACAAATTGGAGGGAAAAACATGAAACATATGAGACGGCTTCTGTGCCTGATCATGGCTGTCGTTATGCTGTCCACTGCAGTTATCGCAGCCAACGCATGTACCACCGTTGCTGTCGGTAAGGACGCTTCCGATACCGGCGCTGTTCTGGTGGCACACACCTGCGACGGCTGGTACGACCATCGTATCCAGATCGTTGAAGGCGGCAAGCACTCCGCCGATGAGGTCGTTGAGATCTACGGCGACCCCTGCACCCTGACCAAGAGCGATGTTACCCTGACCGGTACCATTCCTCAGGCAGAAGAGACCTACACTTACTTCAACATTGGCTACCCCTTCATGAACGAGAAGGGCGTCATCATGAGTGAGTTCACCTGGTCCGGTGACTACAACAACTTCTACAACGGCACTGGTATGTTCTACATTGCAAACCTGGAAATGCTGGGTCTGCAGCGTGCTGCCACCGCTAAGGAAGCTTGTGAAGTCATGGGTGCTCTGGCTGAAGAGTATGGCTACATCGACGGCGGCGAATGCCTGCTGGTCGCTGACCAGAACGAAGTGTGGATCTTCGAGATCTGCGGCCCCGGCCCCCTGTGGACTCCCGAATCCGACGCTCCCGGCGCACACTGGGCTGCCCGTCGTGTTCCCGATGACAAGGTCTATGTCGGTGCTAACCGTTCCCGTCTGGGCGTCCTGGACTTCGACGATCCCGACACCCTGGTTTCCACCAACATCACTGCATGGCCCGAGCAGCTGGGTCTGTGGTCCGAAGGTGAAGAGTTCAACTACACCGACATCTTCAACCCCACTCCCTACGGCTACATGTTCTATGCATCCCGCCGCGAGTGGAGAGCTTTCTCTCTGATCGCTCCCTCTCAGGAATTCCCCGTTGTTGACCGCTGGAACCACTATGACTTCGCCATCACTCCCGATGAGCCCGTCTCCAAGGAACTGATCATGCGCGACATCTACAGCGATCACCTGGAAGGCACCCCCTACTCCACCACTGAAGGCCCCGCAGCTGGTCCCTACGGCAACCCCCATCGCCTGCAGGTCCAGAGCAGCCAGAAGCCCGAGACCGGCGAGGACTGGGAGCGTATCATTGCTCAGTTCCGCTGCACCTACTCCTTCGTTGCTGAACTGCGTCAGGATATGCCCGGCGAAATCGGCTCCGTCCTGTGGTTCGGTCAGGACTCCCCCGACACCACCGTTTATGTTCCCATCTACGCTGGTGTGACCGAAGTTCCCGTTGAATGGGCAACCGGCGACCGCAAGAACTTCGACCAGGATTGCGCATGGTGGGCATTCAACTTCGTCAACAACTACGCACAGCTGAACTGGAACGCAATGTATCCCGTTATCCGCGAGCGTAAGTTCGAGATCGAAGACGCTCTGTTCGCTGAGCAGGCTGAAGTCGACGCAAAGGCTCTGGAACTGTACAACGCCGGCAATGTTGACGGTGCAAGAAAGTACCTGACCGAGTACGTCTGCGAAACTCTGAACGAAGTCAATGATGCCTGGTGGGCATTTGCTTGGGAACTGGTTGGCCACTACTACGATGGTATCCGCATCGAAGAGGATGGCTCCTCCACCACTCTGGGCTACCCCACTGAATGGCTGATCGAGGTCGGCTACGGCCAGTCTTCCCTGGACGACATCGCTATGCTGAATGGCGAGACCGCTGAGGAAGCTCCCGCTGAGACCGAGGCTGCTACCGAGGCTCCCGCTGTTGAGACCGAGGCTGCTCCCGCTGAGACTGCCGCTCCCGAAGTCAACACCACTTCCAGCAACTCCTCCGCACTGCTGATCGGTGTCGTTGCTGTCGTTGCTGTCCTGGCAATCGCATTCTTCGTCCTGAAGAAGAAAAAGTAATATCCTTCCCCTCTGCTGACTATATGGGCTTACTGCGCAAGCAGTAAGCCCCGTATGGCATTTATTTATTCTTAAAGGAGACTATTTATCATGAAGATGACTCGTGTTATCGCTTTCCTGCTGGCAATGATGATGGTTCTGTCCGCCTGCGGCGGCTCCTCCGCACCCGCTGCCACCGAGGCTCCCAAGGCTGATGCTCCCGCTGCTGATGCTCCCGCTGCTGCACCCGCCGCTCCCGCTGCTCCCGCCGAATTCTCCGGCAAGCTGCAGGCTCCCTTCGCAATTACCTCCTGCGGTCAGTCCCCCGGCGCTACCATGCTGAACGTTGTCGCTACTCAGGCTGGCCTGGCTTCCGTCAACAACAACAACATGGCTGCTGCTGATCTGCCCGCTGACACCAAGACCCTGATCATCACCACCGGCACCTCCGGCAAGGGCATGGGCGCTGCTGGCACCGATGTCAACATGGAGCTGGAGCGCTGTGTTGCTCTGGCTGACGCTGCCAAGGCCGCTGGCATGCTGGTCTGCTGCGCTCACGTTGAGGGTATGTCCCGCCGTACCGACGCCAATGACCAGGCTTCCATCGATGGCATCCTGGCTATCGCTGATGTCGTTCTGATCATCGAAGATTCCGACTCTGACGGCTTCTTCACCGATTACTGCAACGCCAACAGCCTGCCTCTGCTGAAGGTTGCTCAGGCTCTGGACGCTGGCTCCGTTATGGAATAATTCTCGACACTTTGGCCCCATGCCGACAGGGAATCCTGTCGGCATGACCTGAAAAATGCCTGAATTTTAGAAAAGGAGTGCATTTCTAGTGCAATTTACTATGTATCATCACGCCTTCGTGGTGATCGCGGTGATTGTGGTTGCATTTATCGGAGCTAAGAAGTTCAAGCTCAATACTGAGCTGACTCTGCTGACTGCTTCTGTTGCTGCACTGCTGGCTCACCTGGTCACTCCCATGGGCGTTGACGCACGCTCCGCGCTGCCCTTTACCGAGATCATCCGTCACTTTGTTGAAGGCACCTTTACTTACTTCGACGTATGCATGACCTTCCTGTCCGCTACCTTCTTTATGACTCTGTACAAGGAAGCAGGCGGCATTGACTATCTGGTTCGTGTTATCGTCG
Source organism: Oscillospiraceae bacterium (assembly GCA_017409205.1). GTDB lineage: Bacteria > Bacillota > Clostridia > Oscillospirales > Oscillospiraceae > Faecousia. The sequence goes on from JAFQTF010000004.1 coordinate 37,774, forward strand.
GCAAGTTCTACAAGAAGCGCACCGTCCTGCTGCTGATGCTGATGATCATCATGATGATCCCCGGCGCAGTTACCGGTTCCGGTGCTACCACCGTTCTGACCGTTGGCGGTCTGGTCGGTGCTGTTCTGGCTACCATGGGTGTCAAGGAAGACCGCCGCGTTGCTCTGGTCTTCATGCTGGCTGCCATGTCCGCCGCATGCCCCCCCATCAACCTGTGGGCTATGATGGCCGCCGCCGGCGCCAACATGCCCTACACCGGCTTCGGCACCCCCCTGCTGCTGCTGACTGGTATCGGCGCTCTGTTCTCCACCTTCTATCTGACCCGTGGCTGCAAGTGCGACAGTGAGATCGAAGACGTGGTCAAGACTCTGCCCGAAGCACCCAAGGGTTGGAATCTGCTGAAGGCTCTGGTTCCCTTCATCGTTCTGCTGGTTGCTATCCTGGGCGCCCGCGTCCTGCCCGCTTACTGGCCCATCATTGGTATGCCCATGATCTTCGGCTTCTCCGCTCTGGCCGTTGTTCTGGTCAGCCCCAAGAAGGTCAATTTGATGGAAATCGGTCTGACCACAGTTTCCAACCTGAAGGAACTGGTCGGCATCATGGTCATGGTTGGTATCCTGAACCAGATCCTGACTCTGACCGGCGCCCGCGGCCTGATCTCTCTGGGCGTTGTCATCCTGCCCATCTGGCTGCTGTTCGCTGCTCTGTGGATCATCCTGCCCGTTTCCGAAGGTGTCCTGCAGTACGCTGTTGCTCCTCTGTTCGGTGTCCCCCTGATCATGCTGTTCAACATGCTGGGCTATAACCCCGTTATCGCTCTGTCCTGCTGGGCTGTCATGTGGCCTGTTGGTGACTGCCTGCCTCCCACCGCTGTTGTCGGTAAGGCATCCGTCATGCAGATGAACTACAAGGGTGACTACTACAAGGGCTTCCTGAAGAACGTTCTGGTGCCTGCTCTGGTCGTTCTGGCTCTGTGCACCATCGTCATGATTTTCAACAAGCCTATCGGCTCTTTCCTGGGGGTGTAATGCATGTTAGTATACATTAACGGTTTTATTACTCTGTGCACTTACGGCATTGCCCTGTTCTTCCTGATCTCCATCGTTCGTACCTTCCTGAAGACTAAGAACGTTCAGGATGCTATCGTTTACGCTGTGATGATGGTTCCCTTCATTCTGCGTATGCTGCGCCTGAAGTAAGGAGGTAGTGCACATGAAGAAGATGAATATCAATACCGTCAAGGTTATCGCTCTGTGCGTCATCGCATTCTGCATGGCCGTTGCCGGTTTCCTGTTCGCTGAGCATCGTAACTTCAAGGAGACCGTCGTTGTCAGCGAAGGCTGCACCGAAGTCAAGAAGCTCTCCGACTACAGCACCGCTATCAAGCCCGGTTCCATCAATGACTGCAACGTCTATATTTACGATTCCGGCGTCGAAGGCGGTACCTTCCTGATCATCGGCGGCTCTCATCCTGAAGAGCCCACCGGCCCCATGGTTGCACAGCTGATTGCTGAGAACCTGAAGGTCAAGCAGGGTCGTGTGTTTATCATCACCCATGCCAATACTTCCGCTTCCACCATCACCCGTATCGGTGAGGCTTACCCCCGGTTCTTCAACGTGGAGACCAAGTGGGGCACCAAGAGCTGGCGTATGGGCCAGCGTCATGCTGCCGAGCTGGACTCCTGGCCTGATCCCGAGGTTTACATCCACTACCCCTCCGGCCAGAACCTGGCCAACGTGGATATCCGTAACCTGAACCGTAACTGGCCCGGTAAGGAAGACGGTCTGATCTCCGAGCGTACCGCATTTGCCATCATGGAAATGATCCGCAATGAGGGTATCGACTATACTCTGGACTACCACGAAGCTGAGCTGGAGTACTCCGTTGAGAACACTCTGGTTGCTCACGACAAGGGCTTCGACGTTGCATCCATGGTCTCCATGACCCTGACTGCAGAAACCTTTGACGTGCCCATCGGCATGGAATTCTCTCCTGCTGCTCTGCGTGGCCTGTCTCACCGTGACATCGGTGACCACTCCGATGCAGCTTCCTTCCTGGTTGAGGTTGCTGAGCCCATGCTGGACCGTATCCGCGGTATCACTGACGAAAAGCTGCTGATGGAAGGTAAGGATATTTTTGTCATCAAGGCTGGTGAGCATGGTCTGCTGTATGCTCCCATGGACGAGAATGGCTGGCCCATCGAGAAGCGCGTTGCCCGTCACGTTGCTACCACCGCCAAGCTGATCGAGATGTACACCATGATGCATCCCGACCAGGCTGTCGTTGTGGAAGGCCTCCCCGCATACGAGGATCTGCTGGTCGATATCGGCTGCTACTACCACAACCCCTACGCTGCTGATCCCAGCCGCGTTTACTACGACTAATCTCTATTCGTGACTCCGAGCCCTCCTGCCACAAGGCGGGAGGGCTCTTTCAATTTAAGAATTGTGAGGTCAAGTATGCTGTATGTGATTGTTGCTCTGACAATTGGTTATCTTGCGTTTCTTCTGTGGGAGAAGCGAACGAATGATAAGGCACTGGCCTCCTTCCGCTATGTGATCCATGTCAACGGCATCCGGGGCAAGACCAGTGTCTGCCGTCTCATCGACGCACATCTGCGGGGTGCAGGCTATCGGGTCTTTACCAAGACCACAGGATCAACGCCCTGTTGGATCGGTACGGACGGCATTGAGCATGAGATCCGCCGCCTTGGCAATGCCAACATCGGCGAGCAGCTTTCCATCATCCGGAAGGCATACCGGGAGAAAGCAGAGGTGCTGATCATTGAGTGTATGGCAGTTCAGCCGGAACTGCAGCAGGTGGCTCAATATGCCCTTGTGAAGGGAAATATGAATGTAATCACCAACGTTCGGTACGACCATATTTTTGAAATGGGCGAATCTCTGGAGGAGATCGCGGAAGCATTGAGTGGTACAATCCCCAAAAACGGCGTTCTCTTTACTGCGGACGAGGTGTTTTATCCCTATTTCTGCGAAAAGGCAGATGCGTTGAATACAGAAGTGATCCTCTGCAAGCCGGAGGATTGCAACGAAAATGAAGCTATTGCATGCGCACTGGGAGAGAAGCTGGGAGTTCCTGCCGGCAGCTTCCGGGAGCATACATCCAATTACATAGAAGATTTTGGCGCTCAGAAGATGTATCATCTGGAAAACGGACGGTTTCTGAACCTGTTTTCTGTAAATGATCCCCAGTCTACCCGCAAGGTGCTGGACGTCCATATACCGGAGGCATCGGATGTGACCTTTTTATACAATAACCGGGCGGACCGCCCTGACCGACTTCTGCTGTTTCTGCGGTATTTCTTCCCGGAAACGCACTGCCGCAAGATCATCGTAATGGGTGAGGCAAGAGGCCTTGCCCTTCGTCTGCTGAAAAAACATGGTTATACAAAGACCACAGAGGCAAAGAACTGGAAACACGCCCTTTCTCTCAGCGGGGGAGGGGACATTGTGGGCATTGGAAATATCAAGGGACAGGCCTACGAAATGATCGAATTTTTTGAAGGAGGGGAAGGAAAATGAATGAGCTTGCAGTACTGGCGCTTCTGGTGAGCCTTATCTTTACGGAATTTACCAATCTGCTGCCCGGCGGCATAATCGTCCCCTTCTACTTTGCTCTCTATCTGGATGATCCGGTCAAAATTGCTGCAACGGTGGCATCCGCCCTGATCGCTGTGGTGATAATGCAGATTTTGTCCAGATACACCATTCTGTATGGGCGCAGAAAATTTGCCATGTATCTGATCATCGGCATATTGGAGAAGATTGTATTTACGTATTTCTACTTTGGTAATTCCTACATGTTCTACAATCTCTCCATGACCATTGGTTATCTGGTTCCGGGTATTCTGGGCAGAGAAATGGAGAAGCAGGGAATTCTGAAAACCCTGGGTTCCCTGACCATTGTGGTACTGGTGATTCGGCTGCTGCAGATCCTGCTGCTGTAAAGGAGGCAGGCCATGAAGAAAAAAGAACTTCTGCGGCTGATGACGCTCGTGGTGCTGCTGATATCACTGTTGTTGCTGGATATAACAAAGAGCACCGTCCCCACGGGAGACAGAGACCAGAAGCTGAAGGCTTCGCAAAAGGCGGCAGACTGTTTCGATGCTATTTATCGCCTGAAGCTGGATCGGAATCTGGAAATGAATGAGACAGCGGATATCAACCGCACCGGCATGATCGGTCTGGAGTATTCCTTTATCACCACCACCATCGGAAATCTGGAGGCAAAGCGGACTGCGACCAATCCCAATATGGCGGCAGTGGTGGTGGATATGTTTACGGAGCTGGGCCTTCAGCCCGGTGACAAAATTGCAGTGAACTGCTCCGGTTCCTTTCCGGCGTTGAATATTGCGGTGATGTGCGCAGCAGAGGTCATGGAGCTGGATCCGTATCTGATCTCTTCCTTTGGCGCTTCCACCCACGGCGCCAATGACCCGGAGCTGACCTGGCTGGACATGGAACATCATCTTGTTGGGCTGGGCCTACTGAGTCATCCCAGCGACCTGTTCTCCATCGGCGGCATGGAGGATCTGGGCAAGGAAATGCCGCCGGAACTGATCGATACCATTGTTTCCCGGATCAGAGGATATGGCTATGAACAGTTTTACCATGAGGATCTGCTGGAAAATATCCGCCAGCGCTACCATATCTACCGGCAGCAGGGGGATGTGAAATGCTTTATCAATGTGGGCGGAAATGATGCTTCCTTCGGTGACAGCAGTGTTATGATCCACACGGATGGGGGTATCCTTACGGAGCTTTCCGAGAAGGACAATTCCACAGGCCTGGTCCAGCTGTTTTTGAAGGACGGGATCCCGGTGATCCATTTGCTGAATATGAAGAGCCTGGCAACAGAATACGGTTTGCCCATCGACCCGCTGCCACTACCCCAGCCGGGAGAAGGCGACGTCTACAGTGAGATCCGCTACCGGAAGGAAATTGCAGTGATAGGACTGACAGCGGCGGCAATTCTGCTTTGGCTGAGCCGGGATAGTGCGGAGAAGAAAAAGACTCTGTACAAAATATAAAAACAAATGTCTTTCTGATGCGGACGGCCTTCGGAGCTTATCTGTGCATCAGGAATCGAGCACAGGAGAAAATGCAAAATATATTGTAATAATATGCACGAGATACTTGACGAAAAATGATGCTGGTGCTAAAATAAACCTGAAGGATTTTATGCAACTGGTGGCAATTTGAACATAAGCGGGAAAACCACGCCCTTTTATTTTGGGGATATTATCAATGAAATGCCGCAACAAATGACGGCAAACTGTCACACAGACCAAAAATCGTAATAAATACCCGGAGAAATCACAGGCGAATACCCATAAATCTGTCCTTTTCAGAATTCCTCCGGCACTGTCCGTCAGAGAAAAACCTGAAAAGCGAGGCGTTATGATGAAGAAGATCCTGAGTATTCTGCTTGCAGCGGCGCTGCTGCTGACCACCATGGCCGGCTGCGGCGGACAAAAGGAACCCGAAGCAAAGGAAATACCGGACATTGTCCCAACCATGTTCCAGGAGATCACCGGCATTCCCCATGATAAAACCGTTGTGACAGTGAGCAGCACCGAGGTGCCTGCGGAACTGTATTTTTATTGGGTTTGCTATGTGTGCAGTTCCCTGGAGTACAATATTCTGAATGACTACAGCAATTACGGCATGTATGGCGGCTGCATCGACCGTGAGACCATGAGTGTGGACTGGAACAGCGAATATGCTGGTATCCCGCTGATGGAATATGCACTGTCCCAGGCTGAGGGCACCATGAAGTACTATATGTCCATTGAGGAACTGGCAGAAGATCTGGATGCCGGTCTTACAACCAACAATCTGGTGGACATAGAGGCCTCCTTCCAGGCAGCCATGGAGGAAATGGGCGGTAAGGAAGCCTTCCTGAATTACCTGCAGATGCTGGGTATCGGACGGGAGACCTTTGACCGGCTTTCCGCTTCCAGCTTCCTGTATATCAATCTGCTGGATCTGGTGTTCCGGGAGGAAAGCCCGATCTACCTGGCAGAAGAGGATTATAACAAGTACGCAACCTACGCCGACCATATTTTGATCGCCAATCAGGACATGCGGACCGGCGAAGCTCTGCCTCCCACCCAGTCTGTGGAAAAGTATCAGCTGGCGGATTCCCTGCTGGAACAGATCCTGGCGGCGGAAGATCCTCAGGCTAAGTTTGCAGAACTGGCAGACGAATACAGCGATGATCCCGGCCGGGAGCAAAATCCCACCGGTTATATCTATACCGCGGGCACCATGGTCGAGGAATTCGAGATGGCAGCTTCCCAGCTGCTGCCCGGTGAATTCAGTGATGTGGTTCAGAGCGACTACGGCTTCCATATTATTCTCCGCAGGGACCTGTTGGAAGCGCTGAAGGCAGACGAGACCCAGAAGCTGGAGATTGCCAGAGAGTATCTGGATCAGCAGCTGGTCCAGAAGCGCAGCGCCTCTGAGGTGGTCTATGATGACTGCCTGAAGGAGATCGACTGGGTAGCATTCTATGAGGACTACATCGAAAAAGTGGATGCCATTGCGGCAGGGATGCAGCCTGCGCAGTAATTTGTGCTTTCCGGAGTTTTAGCGGGCTCCGAGGCAGATAACATGGAGGCAGGAAACTGCTTCCGGAGGAACCAAAAGGAAATAAGGAGGAAAACTATGAAACTGATGAGAAAACTGGTATGTCTGGTTCTGGCCATCGTGATGCTGTCTACCGCAGCTATCTCCGCCAGCGCATGTACCACCATCGCAGTTGGTAAGGATGCTTCCGCAGACGGCTCCACCATGGTTGCCCACTCCGTTGACGGCTGGTACGACGAGCGTATCGAGATCGTTGAAGGCGGCACTCATGCTGAAGGCGAAATGGTAGACATCTACCGTGACCCCTGCCAGGACGGCTATCGTGCTGTTGAACTGGTGGGTCAGATTCCCCAGGTCGCTGAGACCTACACCTATTTCGACACCGGTTACCCCTTCATGAATGAGAAGGGCGTTACCATCGGCGAGCACACCTGGAGCGGTGACTACAACGCCTTCTACAATGGCGAAAACGCTCTGTTCATGATTGCAAACCTGCAGGCTCTGGGTCTGCAGCGCGCTTCCACCGCTAAGGAATGCGTCGAGATCATGGGTGCTCTGGCTGAAGAGTGGGGCTATGCCGACGGCGGCGAGACCCTGCTGGTTGCTGACAAGAACGAAATCTGGATCTTCGAGATCTCCGGCCCCGGCATGCTGTGGACCAAGGATTCCGGCAAGCCCGGCGCCCACTGGGCAGCCCGTCGCGTGCCTGATGATGAGATCCACTCCGGCGCAAACCGTTCCATCCTGCGTGAGATCGACTTCAACGATCCCGAAAACTACATGTGGTCCACCGATATCACCGAGTACCCCAAGGAACTGGGTTACTGGACCGAAGGTGAGCCCTTCAACTACTCCATCATCTTCGACACCGTCGAGGGCAACGAAGCTTACACCTGCTCCGGCCGTGTCTGGCGTGTTTACGACCTGCTGGCCCATTCTCAGGGCTTTGAGATCTGCAACGAAGAGCAGGCTCTGACTCAGCTGCCCTTCTCCGTCAAGCCCGATGAGAAGGTCACTCTGCAGGACATCTTCGCTGTTTACTATGACCACTACGAAGGCACTCCCTTCGACATGACCGTTGGTCTGGCTGCCGGCCCCTGGGGCAACCCTGTCCGCTACAGATCCAATGCTGCCAATGTTCCCGAGGATGTGAAGAAGTTTAACTGGGAGCGTTCCATCGCTATCTATCGTTGCTCCTACTCCTTCGTTTCCCAGATGCGTCAGGATATGCCCGAGGAAATCGGCACCCTGCTGTGGTACGGCGCTGACTCCCCCGACACCACTGTCCATGTTCCCATCTACGCCGGTACCACCGAGGTTCCCGAGCAGTGGAGCCAGAGCAACCGTTGGGAATTCGACCGCAACAGCGCATGGTGGGCATTCAACTTCGTCAACAACTGGGCTACCACCGGTTGGAACGTCATCTATCCCGAAATCGCTGCAAAGCGTGACGAGATGGAAGCCAAGTTCATCTCCGAGATCCCCGAAGTCGACGCTGAGGCTCTGAAGCTGTATGAGGCCGGTAACATCGACGGCGCAAAGAAGGTCCTGACTGAGTACGTCAATGAGACCATGAACTACACCTACAACGAGTGGTGGAGCTTCGCTGATTACCTGATCGGCCGCTTCAACGATGGTATGACTGTCGATGCTGAGAACCGCTCCACTTCCGGCTTCCCCTACTCCATGGAATACCTGGATGCTGTTGACTACGGCCACAGCCATCTGAACCAGTGGCTGGCTATCCCCGGCAATGCTCCCGCTGAGGAACCCGCTGAGACCGAGGCTCCCGCTACTGAGGCTCCTGAGACCGAAGCTCCCGCTACCGAGGCTCCCGTTGCTGAGGCTCCCGCTTCCAACAGCACCGGTTCCCTGATCCTGGGTATCGTCATCGGCGCAGCCGCAGCTGCTATCGTTGCCTTCCTGCTGAAGAAGAAGAAGTAATCCTTCCGGGATCACGTCGGATTCCTAAGTAAATAACCTGGGGCTTACCGTGAAAACGGTAAGCCCCTTTTTACGCAAAAAAATCCCCGGCAGAGGCATTTCTGCCGGGGATTCAAATTGTTTAGTTGGATGCGGTCTCTGCAGCGGCAGCCTCAGCCCGGGCAGCCTCACCGGCAGCGGTAGCATTTTCGATGGCGATTTGTTCCACCATGACGGAGTACTTGGAATAGAAGTCACCCACATCGATATCCTTGACATCATCCATGACCTTAACAGTGGCTTCACCGGCCAGGATGGACAGCAGAGCGGTCAGATGCTTTTCTGCCAGGGAAACACGCTGCTCGGGATCTTCGTCCAGAGCTTCCAGCAGATCCTTGCGCAGGATAATGTGGTAGCCATAGTCGCTTTCCACGATGTCGCTGATTTCGCCGACCTCCAGGGCGTTGGCAGCATTCTCGAAGGATTCTACCATGGTGCCGGGGGTGAAGATGTAGCCGTTGGGATTGGAAGGACGTCCGGTATCCTCGCTGTACTGGTCAGCCAGTTCACCAAACAGGGTGAGCGGGTCGTCGGATTCCCGCAGGGCGGCCAGAGTCTGCTCAGCAAGCGTTTTCTGGTGACCCAGAAGATCGGGGCTCAGAGGCTTGCCGGAGTCGGGATCAATGGTCATAAAGAGGATGTGGTCGGCATAGGTGGCGTAGTTGTTGTACTTTTCAGGGGCCAGATACAGCTCAGTGCCCTCCTGAAGAACCTGCACCAACAGGTTGTCGAAGAGGAAGCTGGACGCAGACATATCCTCAAAAGTTTCCTGGGTAATACCCAGCTTTCTGAGGTAAGCATCGAATTCTTCCTGACCGCCAAGCTCGGCAATGGCAGCATTCAGGCTTTCCACGATGGAAGCCTTGTCCTTGTCATCCAGACCGGCATTGTGCTTCTGTGCCATAAGTTCGATGGCGGTATAGAAAGCGATGGTGGACTCGGTTTCTTCCCGAACGTATTCAGACAGGGTCAGTCCATTCTGGAAATCTTCTCCCCAGTTCAGGCTGCCGTCGTCATTGACAATATCCGCATACATGCCATAATAGGCGTTGTAGTTGATGATGTTATATTCCAGAGAGGCGCACAGATAGGCCATCCAGTACAGATATTCCTCAGCAGTGACTTCCACGCCGCTGACGGTCATGACGGTCTTTTCAGACGGAATACCTGTCACTTCATAAAAAATACCGGCAGTACCTCCCGTAACTTCCTCGGTTCCGCCGGGATTCTGGCTGCAGCCTGCAAGCATCGTCAGGATCATCGCCAGGGCCAGCAGACAGCTTACCCATTTTTTCATATTGCTTTCCCTCACATTTCTATGTTCTGTGTGCCATATCCGAAAGGATTCCTGCAAAAGAGATGGAAATAATTGAATTTACAATTTTTTGCAGAATGGCATGCAGAAATTATACCATGTAAAAGCATTTCTGACAACAGAAAAATATCGAGTTTATAAAACCTTTTCCAGGAAAAAACCGTACTGTAAAATAAGACGTATCCTGATGATTTACTTGCTTTTTGGGGGGATATAAGGTATACTCTCTATAATGGATGAATATGCGGCCCAAAAACAGAAAGGAGGTTCCGATGAAACGATTCAGAAAAAGCGTCTGTATGCTGCTGTCATTGTGTGTACTGACGGGATTTTTGCTGATCCCGACAGGGGAGGAGTCCCTTGTCCATTCTGAGGATCCCCTCCTGCAGCAGGAGCGTGCAGCTCATCCGGCTTCGGATCTGCTTGCCCCCACAGAGCCGGTCATTGTGGAAACAGAACCTCAGGTGCCGGAAGAACCGGAAATCACACGCCCCCGGGTTTCTTCTGAAAACATGGGATTCAATGGGATCCCGATCTATTATCAGACGGATTATCCGGATGATATTTATGGTTTCAGTACGATTGCGGACAGTGGCTGCAGCGCGACCTGTCTGGCAATGGTTGCTTCTTATATGACCGGCTATGAGTATCTGCCGGATGAGATCGCCCGCTACTTTGGCGGAGCAGCTGAGAACAACATTGCCCGTCTGGAGATTGGCTCGGAAACACTGCAGCTGCCCTTTAGAAAGGCGAAAAACTGGCATGAGACCATTGCCGCCATTCAGGAGGGAAAGATCGCCATCCTGCTTATGGGTGCAAAATCTCTGTTTACCGATTCCCAGCACTTTATTCTGGTGACCGGTATCAACAGCGAGGGAAAGATCATGGTTAATGACCCGCTGAAATCCAACTATGACAAGTGGGACATCAAGCGGGGTTTGCAGGAAGGCTTTGACAAGGAGGATTTGCTGCTGGGCTACAGCGGCGCCTGGATCTATGACAAAAGCGCCATGCCGGAAGAACCGTTCCTGTACTATGAACCGGAGCCGGTACGGGGAGAATGCAGATATGACTTTGAGCTGACCCAGGAGGAAATCCGGCTGCTGGCAAAACTCGTATGGGTGGAGGCGCAGGGTGAAAGCAATGAGGGCCAGCAGGCTGTGGCAGAAGTGGTTTTGAATCGTATCGCTTCGGACAAGTTCCCCAATAATCTTCGGGATGTCGTCTACAGCGAAAATCAGTTCCGTTCCGCAAAATTCCTGAAGGATGCACAGCCCTATCAGCTTCAGTATGAAATGGTGGATAACGCCATGTACGGACCCTATGTGCTTCCGGAAGATGTGCATTATTTTGCTACTACGGCCAAAACCAATAAAGTTTGGGGCAAGATCGGCGGACATATTTTCTGCTATTCGGAGTATTGATTCCCAATAAGAAAACCTGCGAACCAAGGGTTCGCAGGTTTTTTGTTATGCAGTTGCGTTTTTCTTTGCCTTCCAGTAGGCGGTGAGGATGATCTGCTTGGCAGTCACAGCCTGTTTTCGGGTGGCAGGCTCCACGCCCTTCAGCGGGTAGGGAATGTCCAGCTCATCATATTTGCTGACGCCCATGATGTGATAGGGCAGAACATCCAGAGCTTTTACATTGGACAGGGTGCCCAGGAAGGCGCCCAGCCGGGTCAATTGACCGGGGTCATCAGTGATCCCGGGAACCACCACATGGCGGATCCACACCGGGATCTGCTTATCATCCAGGTACCGGGCAAAGGCCAGGATGCCGGCGTTGTCATGGCCGGTAAGGATCTTGTGGCCCTCGGGATCGATGTGCTTGATGTCAAGCATGACCAGATCCGTCAGCGCCATCAGATCATCCAGCTTCCGGTTGTACTCGGATTCGCCGGGACGGTAGGTGATGCCGGAGGTATCCAGACAGGTGTGGATCTTTTTCTCTTTTGCCAGCCGGAACAGCTCCAGCAGGAAGTCGATCTGCATCAGGGCTTCGCCGCCGGTGACGGTGATGCCGCCTTTGGCATAGAAGGCCTGATTCCGTTCATATTCCCGGATCAGAGACTGGGCGCTGCGCAGAGAGCCGCTGTTCATTTTCCAGGTATCCGGATTGTGGCAGTACTGGCACCGCATGGGACAGCCCTGAAGAAAAATGACAAACCGAACGCCAGGGCCGTCCACAGTGCCGAAGCTTTCTGTGGAATGGATATAGCCGTTCATAGGCGATCAGATCTTCTCGTGGAAGGTACGGGAAATGACTTCGTCCTGCTGCTCCTTGGTCAGCTTCACAAAGTTAACGGCATAGCCGCTGACACGGATGGTCAGCTGGGGATACTTTTCGGGATGGGCCTGAGCGTCCAGCAGAGTCTCTTTGGAGAAGACGTTGACGTTCAGATGATGGCCACGCTTTTCAATGTAGCCATCCAGCAGGGAAACCAGATTGTCGATCTGCTTTTCAGTAGCTTTCATAGGGATTTCCTCCTTTTGGGAATTCAGGGTATCTCTTACCTCTCCCTTTGGAGAGGTGCCCCGAAGGGCGGAGAGGGTATTTTTCCTCTCAGGCACCACAGTTTGGCGGTGCCTGCTCCCCCCCGGAGGGGGAGTTAAGGCATTATGTGTGGATTATTCGCCGTCCAGACCTTCAAACAGGGTGGGAACATTGGCGCAGGAGTTGCACTCCAGTTCATCGGGCTCCAGACCCAGATCGCTGAGCTCCATGCCCAGATCACCAAAATCGCCCATGAACAGCTCGTCGTCCTTGCCCAGAGCGCCGGGGATGATGGAGAAGGTATTGGAGATGCCGTCCTGTGCGTCCTTGAAGCTGAGCTTGGCAACAGAGGACAGGGAAGCGATGGCACCCTTGGTATCCCGGCGGTGCATGGGGTTGGCACCGGGAGCGAAGGCTTCGCCCTTCTTACGGCCGTCGGGAGTAGAACCGGTGGCCTTGCCGTAAACCACGTTGGAGGTGATGGTCAGGATGGAGGTGGTGGGGATGGAATCGCGGTAGGTGTGATTCTTGCGGATGTGCTCCATGAACTTGTGCAGGATCATGTTTGCCAGATTGTCCACACGGTCATCATCGTTGCCGTACTTGGGGAAGTCGCCTTCCACCTCGTAGTCAACAGCCAGGCCGGTCTCGTCACGGATGACCTTGACCTTGGCATACTTGATGGCGGACAGAGAGTCAGCAACAACAGACAGGCCGGCGATACCGGTGGCAAACCAGCGGGTCACCTTCTTGTCATGCAGAGCCATCTGGATCTTTTCGTAGCAGTACTTGTCATGCATATAGTGGATGACGTTCAGGGTGTTGACATACACCTTGCAGAGCCATTCCATCATGGCGTCGAAGCGCTCCATGACTTCATCGTAGTCCAGATACTCGGAGGTGATGGGACGGTACTTGGGACCCACCTGCTTTCTGGAGACCTCGTCCACGCCGCCGTTGATGGCGTACAGCAGACACTTGGCCAGGTTGGCACGGGCACCAAAGAACTGCATTTCCTTACCAAGTCTCATGGAGGACACGCAGCAGGCGATGGCGTAGTCGTCGCCGTGGGTGTAACGCATCAGGTCGTCGTTCTCATACTGTAGGGAGGAAGTTTCGATGGACACCTTGGCGCAGTAGCGCTTGAAGTTTTCCGGCAGACGGGTGGACCACAGAACGGTCAGGTTGGGCTCAGGGCTGGGTCCCAGGTTGTACAGGGTGTGGAGATACCGGTAGGTCATCTTGGTGACGAAGTGCTTGCCGCAGGTGCCCACACCGGCCAGGGACTCGGTGACCCACTGGGGATCGCCGGAGAACAGGGCGTTGTATTCGGGGGTACGGGCGAACTTGATGAGACGCAGCTTCATGATGAAGTGGTCCACCATTTCCTGGATCTGCTCTTCGGTAAAGACGCCGTTGCGCAGGTCGCGCTCGGCATAAATATCCAGGAAGGTAGAAGTACGGCCCAGAGACATGGCGGCGCCGTTCTGCTCCTTGACAGCTGCCAGATAGCCGAAGTACAGCCACTGGATGGCTTCCTGAACGTTCTTGGCAGGCTGAGAGATATCGAAGCCGTAGGAGGCGGCCATCTTCTTCAGATCCTTCAGAGCGCGGATCTGCTCGGACAGTTCCTCACGGTCACGGATGACTTCTGAATACATGGCAGAGTCGGTACGGTTCTTCTGCTCTTCCTTGTCAGCGATCAGATAGTCGATACCGTACAGGGCTACACGGCGGTAGTCGCCGATGATACGGCCGCGGCCATAGGCATCGGGCAGACCGGTAATGATGTGGCTGCTGCGGCACGCACGCATTTCAGGGGTGTAGGCATCGAAAACACCGGCATTGTGGGTCTTGCGGTGAATGGTGAAGAATTCCTTCACTGCGGGATCCATGGTATAGCCGTTGTCGGCACAGGCCTTTTCTGCCATGCGGACGCCGCCGTAGGGCATCATGGCACGCTTGAAGGGCTTGTCCGTCTGGAAGCCCACGATCTTTTCCTTATCCTTGTTCAGATAGCCGGGACCATGGGAGGTGATGGTGGAAATGACGTGGGTATCCATATCCAGAACGCCACCGGCTTCCCGTTCCTGCCGGGTCAGATCCATAACCTGATCCCACAGATCCAGAGTGTTCTGGGTGGGGCCTGCCAGGAAGGACTCGTCACCGTCGTACATGGTGAAGTTATGGCGGATAAAGCTTCTCAGGTCAATCTCGTGAACCCAGCTTCCTTCACGGAAACCGGCCCAGCCTTCATAGGGATACTGGTTTACCATAATGATCACTCCTTGAAATAATAAGTTAGCTACAGATAACTACTAATATAACAGTATACCGATTTTCCGGGAGATGTCAACAGGTGGACTCCTGCCAATTTTTACCGGATCAAGCAGACAAAACCTGCCATTATTTGGATACTTTTATACTATAACATATTATCGATTGGAAGGAAAGTAAAAAGACGAAAAATTTTATTAATTATAGAAATATACAATAGACTTCAGGGAAGTGAAAGATTTTGGGGCGAAAAGCGGCATCAGATCACAATGGCAGACAGCAGATTGAAAATATACCCCACCAGGATGATACCGGCGGTGCAGATCCCGGCAAAAAGACCCAGAAGCTTCGGCTTGATGGCTTTGCCCAGCATTACCATGGAGGGCAGGGACAGTGTGGTGACAGCCATCATGAAGCTCAATACGACACCCAGCTGGGCACCTTTGGCCAACAGGGTTTCCGCGATGGGAACGGTGCCGAAAATGTCTGCATACATGGGCACACCGGCCAGGGTGGCCAGGATCACAGCGAAGGGATTGCGGCTGCCCAGCAGAGTGACGATCCATTGCTCCGGGATCCAGTTGTGGATCACGGCGCCGATGCCGACACCCAGCAGAATATAGGGGAAGACCTTCCGGAAGGTGTTCAGAACCTGATCTTTTGCATAGACCAGGCGATTTTTCTGGGAAAGGGAGGGGAAATCAATATCCACAGCACCGGCCTGAAAAATGAAGGATGCCACATATTGTTCCATTCTCAGCTTCTGGATCAGGGTACCGCCCAGAACTGCGATGACCAGGCCCAGCAGCACATAAACCAGAGCGATCCGAAAACCAAAAATGCCGGCAAGCAGCACAAGACTGCCCAGATCCACCATGGGGGAGGAAATCAGGAAGGAAAAGGTGACGCCCAGAGGAAGCCCGGCTCCCGTAAAGCCCATGAACAGCGGGATGGAGGAGCAGGAACAGAAGGGTGTCATGGTGCCCAGCAGAGCGGCCATGGTATTGGCTGCCAGACCGTGAAATCGGCCCAGGATCTTTTTGCTCCGTTCCGGTGGGAAGTAACTTTGGATATAGGAGATCAGGAAGATCAGGGTGCAGAGGAGAATTGTGATCTTCACCACATCGTACAGGAAAAAGTGCAGGCTTCCTCCCAACCGGGAAGTAATTTCCAGACCGGCCCGAGAAAGCAGCTGCCCCACCAGATCATGAAGCCACTGCATTCCAAGAAGCTGCTTTTGCAGAAAATCCCAGAAATTCATAGCTTATCTCCCGGATTCTTTTTTCAGAAGCTTCACGATTTCCTTCTGGCTGGCGACCTTGCCGGAAACCAACAGCTTGCCGTCCACCATCAGACTGGGGGCGGAGAGAACGCCCAGCTTCACGATTTCCATGAGGTCACCGATCTTTTCGATTTCCGCGTCCATGCCCAGCTGTTCCAGCGCAGCCACGGTGTTGTCGTGCAGACGTGTGCAGTCCGGGCAGCCGGTGCCGATGATCTTTATATTCATGGGGATGCCTCCTTAATTCTTCAGCTTCATGGGAAGACCCACATTCTCCTCCCAGGAGGAGAGGATGCCTTTGATAACTGCCGGGCCGATTTTGGAAATAAATACCAGCTGGGAGACTTCACAGGGGTCACAAGGCTTGAAGTCGATACGGCTTCCCACCAGATCCACCTGCATCCAGCCCTTGCCCTGAATGCGGAAGAAACCCTTGGAACGGTAGATACTGGGGATAATGGGCTGGAAGAAGGCGATCAGCTTATCTTTTTCCACTTCGCCCTCAAAGTTCAGGAACAGGGTCTTGGGCTTGTTTTCCTTCAGATTGATGGAGTCCTCGCCCTCTGCCCACTGGTACAGAAGCAGATCATCCTGCAGAAAATCCATGGGCAGGTGTCCCATGGTGCACGCCTCTAGACGGCAGATGGGATTGATGCAGCGGATCTTCTCCACAATGGCCTCTGCAGTGGCATCGTCCACCAGATCCCGCTTGGTAACGGCAGCCAGATGACAGTGCTTCAGCTGCCGGTTGACGGTCTCCTCGTCTTCCACCTGCTGCAGGAAATTCAGAGCGTCCACCATGCACAGAACACCGCCAAAATCAAATTTTTTGCCGGAGGCCACTTCCGCAGCATTCAGGATCTCTTCCACATTGGAAGGATCCCCCAGACCGGAGCTTTCCACAAACAGGTATTCAAAATCCAGCTGTGCCATTTCGCTGAGGGCGGCCACAAAGCTGAGTTTCAGGCAGCTGCAGAAAATGCTGCCACGGGTGATCTCGATCATTTTGATGTCGTCATTGCGCAGAATGTCACCGTCAATGCTGAGTTTGCCAAATTCATTCTGGATGACGCCGACCTTGCGGCCCTTCAGATGATCCAGAATATTCAGCAGCAGGGTGGTTTTGCCGGAGCCCAGAAAACCGGTGAGGACGTAAAGTTTGGGATTGTTGGCCATAGGAATGTACTCCTTTTCAACTGTTTTTTTGGGATTGCAGACCGGGCAGGGAAATTCAGAGGCCCGCTCAGTGGTAATGCTTTGCAGCAGGTCCATGGCGAGGCTGCAGCCATCGTGGTTCAGGCGGTAATGGGTCCATTTGCCCTCTTCCCGTCCCTGAACGATGCCGGATTCGCACAGGATCTTCATGTGGTAGGAAAGTGTAGACTGAGGCATGCCGGTGGCATCGATGAGCTTGCAGGCACATTGCTCGCCGGACTGCAGCAATTCCAGGATTCGCTGCCGCCGTTCATCACAGAAGGCTTTGAATATCTTGGCCCTCTGTTCGTAGATGGTTTCCATTGGAATCACCTCAAATCAGGATTTCTTGATTTGATGGTAACATTCAAATCGAAAAAAGTCAATATGATACTGGATGTTAAAAAATGGCCAGCTGCCATTTTACCGTGCCATGGGAAGGGACCACCATCTGGGGAGGCAAACGCGTATCGGCTGCGGTTTTTGCGGCTGCGCCACGGACTGCTTTTGAAACAGCGGAAGAAAATTGTTTGGGTTGCTGTATAAAAAACAGATAAGAAATAAAAAGCGGAGGCAAGACCTCCGCTTTTGGGATATAGAATTATTCGCCTACGGCTTTGTTGGTGACCATGGTATAGGCAAGCTTCACCATGGAAGCCTTACCCATGTGGGTAGGCTTTTCACCCAGCCGCAGTACCCGCTGCTGATGCTTGTCGGATGCGATCCAGGTGGGCAGTTCGCCGCCCTTGTTGGGATTGCCGGTCCGGACGAAGTTGCAGAGGTAGCTGACCATCTGCTCGCTCAGTTCCCGGTCCTTATCCTCCATAGGCCGCCAGCAGTTATCCAGAGTGCCGAACCAGTACCACAGGTCGCTGGAGTGCCAGGCGCCGTTGTCGTCACCGGGCAGGCGGCGGTCAAAGAACCAGGCATAACTGGGTTTCTCCTGAACAGCGCACCAGTTTTTGCCCATGGCATAGATCATGGGGGGCATGATGTCCTCGCTGGTGGAGCCGCACATATAGGGGATCTGCATGTGGGCTCTGGCTTCCAGAATACCCACACCGGTGCCTGCAATCAGTTCGCCGTCCAGAACAGGGGAGATGGCTCTGCCTCCGCCCTTGATCTCTTTCTTGCAGCTCTGCCATACGGCGTACAGCTGCTCCGGGGAAACGGTGCGGAAGGCGGCCAGATCGGCACAGCCGCAGCGTTCCATGACCGCTTTCCAGAAGGCGTAGTTCCTGTCCGGTTCAGCAGCAGACATCATCTTGGAAACACCGCCGCCGCTGGACATGACTGCCTTGGAGAACAGGCCCTGGCTCAGGGGGCTGAGGCAGTGCTGCTGGACACTCATGGCGCCGGCGCTCTGGCCCATGATGGTGATGGCATCGGGATCGCCGCCGAAGGAGGCAATGTTGTCTTTTACCCACCGGATGGCAGTGTGCTGGTCATACAGGCCATAGTTGCCGGTTTTTCCGGCCTCCTGCTTCAGCTCCGGCAGGCAGGCGAAGCCCAGAGGGCCAAGGCGGTAATTCAGTGTCACACCGATGATGCCCTTTGCGGGCCAGACAGGCTCATCAAAGTGCTTTTCATGGCCACAGCCGCCATTGAAGCCGCCGCCATGGATATAGACCAGAACCGGCAGCCTGTCACCTTCTTTTGCGGTGTCAGGGGCGAAGATGTTCAGGAACAGGCAGTCCTCACTGTAGGTGTAAGTCTCGCCTCTGCGGAATTCGTTGAAATAGAAGGCCTTCTCCGGCACATCCTCTTCGTTGTAGAAGGCCCGGGGCTGATAGGCACAGTTGCCGTATCGGGTGGCATTGTAGGTGCCTTCCCAGTGGGTGACCTGCTTCGGATATTCCCAGCGGCCAGCGGTGGCATACCGGATGCCCTTGTAGGCTGCGGTACCGGCCTGCTTGCCGGGGCAGCCCTGCAGCACGCCGCAGGGGGTATTTACGATATAGTCCATGGTCCTCTCCTTAGTGGTTGCGGTTCCAGGCAGCGGGCATCCAGGGGTACTTCTTTTCGTTCTCCAGACCGTATTCCTCCAGCTTCCGCAGCTGCTCTACCACATGGGGCATATTCATGTTGGCAACCATCTTGTCGATCAGCTCCACGCCCCGCTCTGCCATGGCATCCCGGGTGGCGATGTCGGGGATATCGGGGGTGGACATGTGGTCGCCGTTTTCGCCGAAGCAGTAGCCAACGGCAGCGGACTGGTATCCCAGGTTGAACAGATCCTGGAATGCGGCACAGCTCTGGGGATTGGTGTGCTGATAGCCGGTAACCAGGGGGACGTCATCCAGCCGGTTCATGACCTTATAGGAACCCACGGTGATGGCATGGAAATCCTCCATAAAATTGGTGAGGATCTTGGCGTTCTTACCCACCTGCATCATGCAGTCCATATACAGGGCAGGAACACCGGTCTCATCATAGAAGTCCCGGATCATGGGACAGATGGTCATGTGGGCGGGGCCATGGAAGCTGAGGTATACCTGCCGCTTGAAACCCAGCCGCAGCAGGCTCCGGGCGATGGCGCCCAGATAATCGATGCCCTGACGGACAGTGACCTGCACGGTGCCCCGGCCGGAGGCAGTGGCACCGGCATAGAAATAGGGCAGGCCGGTGAGCACCAGACCATCGCAGGCTTCAGCCATTTTCAGGCAGTAAGCCTCGCTGATGACGGTCTCACAGTCCAGGGGGAAGCCGCCGTGCATTTCGGTGGTGCCTACGGGAACGATGATGATGTCATTTCTCTGGAGGTAGTCCTGAACCTCACTGTTCAGCATTTTACCAAGGATACGGGTACGCATAGTTTGCTCCTTTCAGAAAATGGAAGGCGGCGCAGCTGTGCCGCGCCGCCCGGAAACGGTGAAGGGTGAAATTACTCGGCGACCTTCGTGGCCTTTGCGGCCTTGGCAGCAGCCATTTCAGCGCGGATCTCGGGAGTAATGTTCCAGACGAACTTGAAGGCAGCCCAGGAGCCCAGAACGAAGATGCCGGGAACCAGAACACACAGAGCCTTGATGCCGGTCAGAACGGAAGCAGCCTGAACGCCGCCAGCAGCTGCCAGTGCGGAGTCGTAACCGATCCAGCCCAGAGCCAGAACGGCAGCGGAGTTACCGATGGTCTGGCCGATACGGCGGGTCAGGTTGAAGGTGCCGTAGATGGAGCCTTCGGTACGCTTGCCGGTGAGGTACTCGTTGTAGTCGATGGCTTCACCCACCATGCCCCACTGCATCTGGATGGACATCATGCCGATACCGGAGGCCAGAGAGGACCACAGCATGTGGACCATGGCAGGAACATCCATGACCATGTGCAGGCCGAACAGGGAGATGTACAGAACGGAACCGGCCAGCAGGCTGAAGCGGATCACGGGAACCAGACCGAACTTCTTGGCCAGCATGGGAGAGAAGGCCAGAATGGCGATCATGAAGGGCATAGAGATGACGGAAGTCATGCTCATCAGAGAAACATCGCCCAGAACGTCAGCGTACATGTAGGTGCCCAGGGTGGAGGTGACATACTGCATGGTGCAGATGCAGATACCGTGGATACACAGAGCCAGGAAAGCGCGGTTGACCTTGAAGACATTCAGAATGTCGGTGAACTTGATATCGTCAGCTTCCACATTGCTTTCCACAATGTTGCGCTCCTCAGTCAGAGCATAGTGACCATAGCAGATGACAGCACCCACAACAGCGCAGACGGTAGCACCGATGGCATAGCCCTTGGGATCGGAATCACCGAACTTGGACAGGAACACGGGGAAAAGCATAGCGGGCAGCATATTGCCGATCATGCCGCCGACACCACGGGCGGAGGACAGGGAGGCGCGCTCCTGGTCGTTGTTGGCCATGGCGGACAGCAGGGAGCCCATGGGGATGTTGAACATGGTGTAGGTTGCTTCGTAC
>JAFQTF010000038.1 GCA_017409205.1 Oscillospiraceae bacterium
CTGAGTTAAGGTGCTCCGGCGCCTGTGGCGTTGCGGCCGGGGGATTCACAAGGGGACGACTGGGGCGCGCGGGAGCGCGACTTACAGGACCCCTTGTGCCTGCTTCTTTTGGTACTTTTCTTGCAGGAGCAAGAAAAGTACAGGCAGAACCTTCGTAAGCTAAACGATCATTTATTTTTGTATCACAAAAGCCGTCCTTTTGCAAGGACGGCTTTTTGCTTAGATCTCAGTAATGACGGGCAGGATCATGGGATTACGCTTGGTGGTCTTGTAGAGATAGCCGGAGAGGTCGTTCTTGATGGCATTCTTGATGGATGCCCAGTCCCGGACCTTCTTGCGCTGGCAGCGCTCAATGGCTTCCAGTGCAACCTCCTGAAGAGACTCCATCAGCTCCTCGGATTCCTTCACATAGATAAAGCCTCTGGTGATGATATCGGGGCCGGTGAGGATACTGCCGTCTTCAGCCAGCAGATTCACTACAACCACGATCATGCCGTCCTCAGCCAGATGCTTGCGGTCCCGCAGGACAACGCTGCCCACATCACCCACACCGCTGCCGTCCACAAATACCTTGCCAGCGGGAACGGTGCCATTTACCTTGCAGGTCTTTCCGGTGAATTCGAACACGGTGCCGATCTCACCGATGTGGATGTGCCGGGGATTCATGCCCATGGACTGGGCCAGTCTGCTGTGGATCTGCAGCATCCGCTGCTCACCGTGGACAGGCAGGAAGAATTTGGGCTTGACAAGACCGTGAATGATCTTCAGTTCTTCCTGGCAGGCGTGGCCGGAAACGTGGAGTCCCTCGCTCTTTTCATAGACTACGTCTGCACCCTTGCGGTACAGCTCGTTGATGATTCGGGAGACAGCCTTTTCGTTGCCGGGGATGGCGGAGGCAGAGATGATGATCCGGTCGCCGGATGTGATATCCACCTGCTTGTGGGTATTGAAGGCCATGCGGTACAGAGCGGACATATTTTCGCCCTGACTGCCGGTGGAAACGATGACCACCTTGTTCTTGGGCAGACTCTTGATGGCGCCCAGATCCACAATGGTACCGGGCTTTACCTTCAGATAACCCAGCTCCTGGGCGACCTTCAGCATATTTTCCATGCTTCGTCCGGTA
Organism: Oscillospiraceae bacterium; assembly: GCA_017409205.1. Taxonomy (GTDB): domain Bacteria; phylum Bacillota; class Clostridia; order Oscillospirales; family Oscillospiraceae; genus Faecousia. The sequence goes on from JAFQTF010000038.1 coordinate 1,127, forward strand.
ACAGCCACCTTCCGGCCATGGCGCTGAGCGGTGGCCAGGATGGACTGGATCCGGTGCATGTTGGAGGCAAAGGTGGTGACGATGATCCGCTGGTCGCAGTTACGGAACTGCCGGTCCAGACTTTCTGCAACCAGTGTTTCGCTGGGGGTATAGCCGCTGCGTTCCACATTGGTGGAGTCGGCCAGCAGAGCCAGAACGCCCTCGTTGCCCAGCTGACCCAGACGGGCCAGATCGATCATGCCTTCGGCGGAGGTGGGGTCAATCTTGAAGTCGCCGGTGAATACCACGTTGCCCACAGGGGTTTTGATGTTGAAAGCCACAGCATCGGCGATGGAATGGTTCACATGGATAAATTCCACGGTAAAGCAGCCGGCCTTCACGGTATCGCCAGGTTTGTGGGTGATGAGCTTGACCTTGTCCGCCAGCTTGTGCTCTTCCAGCTTCAGCTTGATCAGACCATTGGTCATGGCGGTGCCGTGGACGGGGCAGTTCACCTGCTGCATTGCATAGGGGATGGAACCGATGTGGTCCTCGTGACCATGGGTGATGAACATGCCCTTCAGCTTTTTCTGGTTTGCTGCCAGATAGGAAAAATCAGGGATCACCAGATCCACACCGTACATGTCTTCCTCCGGGAAACCAACGCCGCAGTCGATGACGATCATGTCCTTGCCGTATTCCAGGACGGTACAGTTTTTGCCGATTTCGTCAAGTCCGCCCAGAGGGATGATTTTCAGTTTTTCTGCCAAAAAAATACTCCTTTCAGTCAGTATGTTCGCAAAATGAACAACACAAGTAAGCAACCGCCTTCCCGGAATTTGGCCCTGTATCGCCATTTTCGGGGAAAACGCCTGCATTTTTCTTTTATTTTCTATAAAGCGGGTCTTTTCCTGCCCGCATAGGCTGCCCGGGGAAAGCCCGTCCCGGCGCAAGTTACGGTAGTATAGCACACATTTGCAGAAAAGTATACAACAATTTGTGAATTTTCTTCATCTTGTGGAATTTTACTGTATTTTCCGGAAAAACAGTTGCACCTTCCGGCCTCATTTGCTATAATATTGTGCATACTATGGAATTGTATGCTTATCGGACGACTGAGAGGGAGGCGGAAACAGTGAATCACAAACTGGGCAGACTGTTAAGACCTGGCGTGGGTGCTTATTTTACGGTGATGGCATCCTTCTGCGCCGCGACACTGCTGGCGGGGGAATACTGGCTGGCGGCTGCGGAGGCAGGCGTGGTGCTGATCGCCTTTTCCATTTATGTAATCCAGCGCAACCGCCGGGACCGGAAGCTGAAACATTATCTGAAGTCCGTCCCCAGCACCCTGGAATCCGTGGGTCAGGGGGAAAATCCCTTCCCCACTGTGGTGGTGCGTCTGGCGGACGGCGGCATCGTGTGGACAAACCGCCGATTCAGCAATCTGACCGGCATTGCCGATACCATGATGGAGCATGAGCTGGAGGAAGTTCTGCCCGGTTTTTCCACCGACTGGCTGGCTTCCGGCAAATCGGAAAGCCCCCATGATGTGACCATTGAAGGCCGCCGTTACCGTGTCTACGGCACCATGATCCGGGCGGAGGATAACCGCAGTACCATGCTGGGCGTCATGTATCTCAGCGATCTGACGGAATTGTATCAGGTGCGGGACGAATATATCCGTTCCCGGCCCGTTGTGTCCATCATTATGATCGACAATTACGAGGAACTCACGAAAAATTTGTCGGAGAGTGGTATTTCTACCCTCAATGCCAGACTCAACGATACCATTACCAAGTGGACAGAGGGCTACGGCGGCCTGCTCCGCAAGCTGGAGCGGAACCGTTTCCTGTTCATCTTTGAAAAGCGGGATCTGAATCACGCCACTGAGGATAAATTCTCCCTGCTGGAATCCATCCATGAGGTCACAAACCCCGCCGGCCTGCAGGCTTCCATTTCCATCGGCCTGGGTGTGGATGCGGTGAATTTTGACGAAGCCTATAACTTTGCTGCCCTGGGTATTGAAATGGCTCTGAGCCGCGGCGGCGATCAGGCGGTCATCAAGGACCGGTTCAACTTCACCTTCTACGGTGGACGGAACAAAGAGGCTGACTACCGCAGCAAGGTCCGTTCCCGTGTCACCTCCAATTCTCTGATGGAGCTGATCGGACAGAGTGGCCATGTGTTTATCATGGGCCACCGCAATGCGGATCTGGATGCCGTGGGTGCAGCTATGGGCATTGCGTGCCTGTGCCGCAAGAAGGGCAAAAAGGCCAATATCGTCATTGATCTGGAGGTCAATGCCTCCAAGCGGCTCATTGAGGAGATCCGGCAGGTGCCGGAGTATGCCGACATTTTCATTTCCGGACAGGAGGCTATGCTTCAGTGCGACAACCGAAGCATCCTGATCGTGGTGGATACCAACCGGCCTGACCAGGTGGAGTACAAGCCACTTCTGGAAGCCATTTCCAAGATCTGCGTGGTGGATCATCACCGTCGTGCTGCAGATTATATCAATCCCGTGGTGGTCAATCTCCACGAGCCTTATGCCTCCTCCGCATCCGAGCTGGTGACGGAGCTGATCCAGTATGCGGTGGAGACCGGCGATGTGCTGCCCATTGAAGCCAAGAGCCTGTTGGCAGGCATCTGTCTGGATACCAAGTTCTTCAATGTCCGTACCGGCGAGCGGACCTTTGAGGCGGCGGCTGTTCTGCGGCGTCTGGGTGCCGATCCCACTGAGGTCAAGATGCTGCTGCAGAACGATTTCCAGGATACCATGGCCAAGTATCAGATCATCAAGTCCGCCCGGTTGTACCGGCAGGAACTGGCTATCGCGGCCCTGTATACCACCACCACCCGGGTGTTGGCGGCACAGGCGGCAGACGAACTGCTGAATATTTCCGGTATCAGCGCCTCCTTCGTGCTGTATCCGGATGGGGATCAGGTCATTATTTCTGCCCGCAGCATCGGTTCTGCCAACGTGCAGATGATCCTGGAGCCTTTGGGCGGCGGCGGCAACACGGCCACCGCAGGCGCCCAGCTGAAGGGTACCAACGTCAAGGATGCCCTGGATGCACTGGTGGCATCCATTGATAAATTCTACGAGAATTGAGACTTTTTAAGATATGAGATGTAAGATGGCTTTTATTCCGGTTTTATCTTATGTCTGATGTCTCCCGATCATATATCTTTTGTTAAGGAGTTTGTTATTATGAAAGTGATCTTACTGCAGGATGTAAAGGGCAAGGGCAAGAAGGGCCAGATGCTGGAGGTTTCCGACGGCTACGCCCGCAATTTCATGCTGCCCAAGAAACTGGCCATTGAGGCTACCCCTGACGCCATCAACACCATGCGTATGAACGATAAGGCCACCCAGGAGCGCATTGCCCGGGAGAAGGCCGAGGCCATGGCAACTTCCAAGAAGCTGCGGGAAATGACCGTGGTGGTCAAGGCCAAGGGCGGCGGAGCAGGCCGTCTCTTCGGCTCCGTCACCAATGCCGAAGTTGCCGATGCACTGGCAAAGCAGGGCATCAAGCTGGACAAGCGGAAGATCGTGCTGAACGAGACCATCAAGAATGTGGGTACTTACACCGCTACCTGCAAGCTGGGCTACGAGATCAATGCCCCCCTGACCGTCAAGGTCGAAGAAGCATAAGTTCAACTGTTTTTTGCTGGACGGTCAACTATGGCCCGACAAAGGAAATGGAAGAAAATATTTGATTCCGGAAAATACAAGAAGAAAGGAGAAAATCAACATGGATGAACAGCTGCTTTCCCGGCAGCAGCCCCAGTCTCTGGAAGCAGAGCAGGCAGTGCTGGGCTCCATTCTCATTGACAGCCGCTGCGTCACCGATGTGGTGGGCCTGCTGCGGCCGGAGGATTTCTATCTGGAGCAGAACCGGGAGATCTTTGAAACCATCTATACCATGTTCAATTTCTCCCAGACCATTGACCCGGTGACTGTGCTGGACAAGCTGAAGGAGCTGGGTTACTATCACGACAATTCCCGGGACTACATCCTGCAGCTGATGGAGATCACCCCTACCGCTGCCAATGTGACCCGGTATGCAAACATCGTCCGGGAGAAGGCCATGCTGCGGGGACTGAGCCAGGCAGCCACGGACATTACCGAAATGGTCTATGAAGAGGTGGGTACTGCCAGCGAAATGCTGGAATCCGCCGAAAAGAAGATCTATGCCCTGCGCAAGGGCGAACATGGTGACTCTCTGGAGCATGTGGGCACAGTGCTACACCGGGTTTTCGATACCCTGACGGAACTGAGCCTCTCTGATTCGCCCATTCCCGGCCTGTCCACAGGCCTGCGGGATCTGGATACCAAGATCCATGGCCTGAATAAGTCCGATCTGGTGCTGATCGCAGCCCGTCCTGCCATGGGTAAATCCACGTTTTCTCTGAACATCGGCATGAATGTTGCCAAGAAGTACAATAAGACCGTGGCCATTTTCAATCTGGAAATGTCCCGGGAGCAGCTGGTCATGCGTCTGATGTCCGGTGAGAGTTTTGTGGAGCTGGGCAAGCTGATCACCGGCAAGCTCAGTGAGGACGAATGGGGCAAGCTCTGCATGGCCTCTGCGGCTTTGAGCCAGACGGATATCCGTGTGGATGACAATCCATCCATCACTGTGGCGGAAATGAATGCCAAACTGCGGCGGCTGGATAATCTGGGCCTGGTCATTATCGACTATCTGCAGCTGATGAACGGCTCCGGCTATGGCAAGGGCGGCAATGAAAACCGTGTGCAGGTGGTGGGCGAAATTTCCCGTTCCTTAAAGATCATGGCCAAGGAACTGAATGTTCCTGTTATTTGCCTGAGCCAGCTGTCCCGTGCGGTGGAAAGCCGTACGGACAAGCGTCCCATTATGTCTGACCTTCGTGAATCCGGTGCCATCGAACAGGACGCTGACGTGATCATGTTCCTGTACCGGGACGAATACTATAACCCCAATACTGAAGAAAAGGGCGTGGCGGAATGTATCGTGGGCAAGAACCGTCACGGTGAGACCGGCACGGTGAAGCTGCAGTGGATCCCACAGTTCCAGACCTTTGCCGACCGGGAGTGGAAGCATGCTGAATAAGCTGACGGCCGTGCTGCGCCGCTATGATATGGTGCAGCCCGGAGATACCGTGATCTGCGCGGTATCCGGCGGTGCTGATTCCGTGGCGCTGCTGTTTGCCTTTTATTTATTGAAGGACAAGCTGGATATCAGGTTGGAGGCAGCCCACTTCAACCACCATCTCCGGGGGGAGGAATCCTGCCGGGATGAAGCTTTTGTCCGGGATTTCTGCGACTGCTATGATATTCCGCTCCATATTGGCAGCGGCGAGGTGAAGGCAGGAAAAAAGGGACTGGAGGCGGCAGCCCGGGATGCCCGGTATGCCTTCCTGCGCAGTCTCTCCGGAAAGGTCGCCACCGCCCATACGGCGGATGACAACGCGGAAACGGTGCTGCTGCACCTGATCCGGGGCACTGGCCTGAAGGGACTGGGGGGCATTACCCCGGTTTCCGGCAATGTGATCCGGCCCATGCTGACGGTGACCCGGGAGGATGTGGAGCGCTTTCTGGAGGAATGGTGCCTGCGCCATATCGAGGATTCCTCCAATGGAAGCGATGCCTTTCTGCGAAACCGCATCCGCCATCATGTGATGCCGCTGCTGCGGGAAGAAAACCCGAAGATCGCATCGAACCTCTCTGTCATGGCCCAGAGGCTGCGGCTGGATGAGGACTTTCTGGGCATGCAGGCAGCGGCGGAGACGCTTCCCACAGTCAGTGTGCTGAGGACCATGCACCCGGCCCTGCGCAGCCGCTGTCTGGAAGCATTCCTGAAGCGCAGCGGTGTCCGGGAACCGGAACAAAGTCATCTTGCAGCGGTAGAAGCACTGGTTTTTTCGGAGAAACCCTCTGCGAGAGCCCATCTTCCCGGCGGCGTGACCATCGCCCGGAATTATGACCGGCTGGAAAAACTGGAGGAACAGCAGACATTGACAGATGCGATGCTTTCCTGTCCCGGCGAAGCGGAGTTTGGCCCCTACCGGGTGGTCTGCACCTTGGCAGAAACCATTGTCAATACCCCGGATGCCATTACAGTGGTACCGGAGGGAACGCTCCTTCTGCGGCCCCGGCGCAGCGGCGACAGCCTGCGGCTTTCCGGCGGTACAAAAAGTGTAAAGAAATTGCTGATCGACCGTAAGATCCCGGCTTCCCTCCGGGACAGCCTCCCTGTGGTTTGTGATGACCGGGGGATCCTGGGCATCTGTGGCATCGGCGTCAATCTGGACCGGGCGGCAAAGACGCTTCCTGCTGTAACGATTCGGTTTATTAAAAAAGAAAAATAACAGAGAAAACGGAGGAAATACAATGGAAAAGGATATTCTGAAGGTCCTCGTTTCCGAAGAACAGATCAAAGCAAGAATTCAGGAACTGGGTGTAGAGATATCCCGGGAGTATGAAGGCAAAAACCCTGTGGTGCTGGGCGTTCTGAAGGGCGTTGTGGTTTTCTATGCCGATATGATCCGGCATATCACCGTGCCCTGCCAGATGGATTTCATGTGCCTTTCTTCTTATCAGGGAACCAAGTCCAGCGGAAACATGATCGTCAAGCAGGATATGTCCGTGGACGTGTCCGGCCGTCATGTGCTGATTCTGGAGGATATCTATGATACCGGCGGATCCCTGAATTATACTTACCATCATCTGATGAGCAAGAATCCCGCCTCCGTGAAGATCTGCACGCTGCTGGATAAGCCGGAGCGCCGCCGCTCCGGTATTACCCTGAAGCCCGACTGGGTGGGCTTTACCATCCCCAATGAATTTGTGGTTGGCTATGGCCTGGATTTCAATGAGCACTACCGGAACCTGCCCTATGTGGGCGTGCTGAAGCCGGAAGCATACCAAAAATAAGGAGTTACCCCAACTTGAGAAACAATCGATTTTTCCCCTTTCTGATTTATGTGGCCGTCATGTTCCTGCTGATGTCCTGGATCTCCGGTGTTTTCGGAGACGGGACGGACAAGGTGCCCTATTCCGATGTGGTGTCCCTGTTCCAGAATGAGCAGGTGAAGAGCTTTGAGGTGCAGGATGACCTGATGGCCATGGAACTGCATGCACCCTATAACGGCAAAACCAAGCTGACGGTTTCCATCGGCGATGCCGAGCAGTTCCGTTCGGAGATGAGCGATGTATATCAGGCCCAGAAGCAGGCAGGTATTCTGGAAACCTACCATTTCCATCCCGATACGGAAAGTTCTCCCTATGACTATGTGCTGCCCATCATCATGGCGGGCATGGTGCTGCTGTTTGCCTGGGTCTTTTTGATGGGCCGGATGAACAACAACAATCCCCTGCAGAACTTCGGCAAGGCCCGCACCGTGCTGGGTGTACCTGACGGCAAGAAGGTCACTTTTGCCGATGTGGCCGGTGCTGATGAAGAAAAGCAGGAACTGGCAGAGGTGGTGGATTTCCTCCGGGACCCCAAGAAGTACACCGATATTGGCGCCCGGATCCCCCATGGCCTGCTGTTGGTGGGCCCTCCCGGTACCGGTAAGACGCTGCTTGCCCGGGCTGTGGCAGGTGAGGCGGATGTGCAGTTCCTCTCTATCTCCGGTTCTGACTTTGTGGAGATGTACGTTGGCGTAGGCGCCAGCCGTGTCAGAGATCTGTTTGAGCAGGCCAAGAAGATGGCTCCTGCCATTATCTTCATCGATGAGATCGATGCCGTGGGCCGCAAGCGCGGCAGCGGCATGGGCGGCGGACATGACGAAAAAGAACAGACCCTGAACCAGCTGCTGGTGGAAATGGACGGTTTTGGCCGTACCGAAGGTGTTATCGTTCTGGCTGCCACCAACCGGCCCGACATTCTGGATCCTGCATTGCTGCGCCCCGGCCGCTTTGACCGTCAGATCCACGTGGGCCGTCCCGATGTGAAGGGCCGTGAGGAAATTCTGAAGGTCCATGCCAAGGGCAAGAAGCTGGATGATTCTGTAAATCTGAAGCTGGTGGCCCGTTCCACCTCCGGCTTTACTGGCGCCGATCTCAGCAACCTGCTGAATGAAGCTGCCATTATGGCCGCCCGGGAGAACCGCCCTGTGCTGAACATGGAGGATATGAACGAGGCCATGATGAAGATCCTGGCAGGCCCCGCAAAGAAGAGCCGTGTCCAGACCCGCCGTGACCTGCGTACCACTGCTATCCATGAAGCAGGCCATGCGGTGGCCACCTACAAGCTGCCGACGCAGGACCCTGTGCGCCACATCACCATCATCCCCAGAGGCCAGTCCCTGGGCTCCACCTGGAGCCTTCCCAGAGACGATTCCTCCAACATGACAAGAAATGAAATGTACGAGGAGATCGTTACTCTGCTGGGCGGCCGTGTGGCGGAGGCCCTGTTCATCGGTGATATTTCTGTGGGCGCTTCCAATGACATCGACCGTGCCACCAAGCTGGCCAAGGATATGGTTGCCCGCTATGGCATGTGCGAAAAGCTGGGCACTGTCTCCTATCTGGATGGCGGCGAAGTGTTCATCGGCCGGGATTACCAGACCACCAAGAGCTATTCTGAAAAGGTGGCCGGTACCATTGATGACGAAGTGAAGGCCCTCATTGACCGGGCTTATGACCATTGTAAGCAGATCCTCAGCGAAAATTCTGACAAGCTCAATGAGCTGGTGGAATTCCTGCTTGCCAACGAATCCATGTCCGGCGAGCAGTTCGAAGCTCTGATGGAGGGCCGTTCCATTGCGGATTGCTCCCAGACCAGTCTTTTTGACGGCTTCCGGGAGGATGGAGAAGCTGCGGAAGAGCCTGTTTCTGAAGAGACCTGCGGAACAGTTTCCGAGGATGCAGAGGTTCCGGAAGCACCCAAAACCGAAGAATAACGGCAAAACCGCACCGGATATCCGGTGCGGTTTTTCTCTGTGGATGGACTTGGAAAATGACACTCTGCCGCGCCGGTGCCGGCGTGAGGAAGGCGGGCTTATACAGGGGCGGCTCTGGCTGAGTGCGAATCCGGAGGTATATACGATTCTTAATAAACTTTTTTCCGTCCGGTGAAACAATTTGCACGGTCCCTGTGTTATTATGGTACAAGCGCTTGATGCTGACACAGAAACGAGAGGTGAAGCACATGACGGAAGCAGATGCTTTGAAAAAACTGAAAAATGGTTCTGAGGGGGCTTTGGAATGGTTCATCGAAACCTATACTCCCTATGTCACCACCATTATTCACAATATCATCGGCCACTCCATGGATATGAGTGACGTGGAGGAAGTGGCGGCGGATGTTTTCTACAAGCTGTGGGAAAACGCGGAAACGGTTCATTCACCCAAAGGGTTCCTTGGCACCGTGGCCCGGAATATGGCAAAAAACAAGTGCCGTCAGATGGGATACGATTTGCCGCTGGAGGAGGAAATTCTTCTGGTGGATGAGATTACACCCGAGACGGAAATTGAGAAAAAGGAACTGAATCGGGCGGTGAAGCTGGCAGTGCTGGGCCTGCCCCAACCGGACAAGGAGATCTTCCTGCGTTTTTACTACTATTGTCAGACCATGGACACCATTTCGGAGGAAATGGGTATCAACCTCTCCACTGTGAAAACCAAGCTGCGCCGGGGACGTATCCGCCTGCGCAGCGTCCTGATCCAGTACATTACTTAAGAAAGGAGGCCCATTATGGAATTCAACATTTCTGACCTTCTGGATGATCTTCGGGAAGTTCCTGTGGACATTCACCCCAAACCCGGCGCCTCCGCGAAACGCATCAAGGAGCTGACCATGAAAAAAATCCATACGGAAACCAAACCCAGACACCGTACCTTGTCTGCATTTTCCAAAATTCTCATTGCCGCTGCCGTTCTGGCATCCCTGGCAATTCCGGTGATGGCGGCCACCGGCTTCCGGTTTACTGACTGGCTGAAGGGCCTGGACAGGGAAAATCCGGAAGAATATCAGGAGCAGTATAACAGCTGGGAGCAGACAGAGGGCTTCTGGCAGATCAGCCTCAGGGCACAGGATCTGACATCGGAGGGTATGACGCTGGTGTGTAAGGAAGTGCAGGACACACCAATTTCCGGAACGCTGGAAGTGCTTGGGGGTTACAGTCTGGAAAAATGGAACGGCGAGGCCTTTGTGCAGATGCAGACAAAAACAGCGGTTTCCCCGGAAGAAAACCGTATGATCGCCGATGGGGAAAGCTTTGAAACAGACATCAACTGGAAAAATGTCTATGGCAGTCTGGAATCCGGTCGATATCGGCTGCAAAAGAATTTTATATACACATTCACAGACGGGAAAACCGCGGAGCTGAAGGAATGGGCGGAGTTCCGCATCTTTAATGAAGATATGACACCTTACATTGCCCAGTGCAAGGAGGCAATGGAGACCCTGCTGAATGCAGAGAACTCCCATGTTGAGGTTACAGTCTATTATTATGATATGGATGATGTCACTGTCAACGGCGTGGATATCCACGAGACATGGAGAAGCGGCGACAATTATCTGCTGCGACATACCATGAGCGATGGCGGCGATAAAAACAGAGTTTGCTTTGGCGAAATGCTTCTGGGGGATGAAGGATATGAGATCGTCCGCTGGAACTCGGAGGATATTATGTCCGGTGCGGCGGAATGGGAATATGATGAACTGATCTCTGCGGAGCTGAACCGATTCGATGAATGGCATTACCGCTTTGGTATGAGTGAAACACAGGTGGGAGAAATCTGGGTGGAAGGAAATGAGATCGTTGTGCTGGAAAAATACCATGTGGATGGCAGCGGTGATGTATATAAGGAAAATACGTATTGCTTTGACAACGATGGAAATCTCATCGGGGGAGAAATCAATTATCTGCCGGGGCCCTGGTGCACAGAGGAAGAGAAACGACTCAACGCTGTCTTGACCGTACATGATATTTCTGCCGAAGAGGCAGCTCAGGTCATTGCAGCCCAGGATGTAACACAGTTGGACAGCTTTTCCTGGAGTGCGGAACAGACGGAGCATATTTCCTCTGGTGTGGGTGTAAAAACCTCCGGCTTTGTCAACACGGTACCCTGTAAAATTGAGAGCGGTTATGATGCCTTTATGCGGGCCTTCAATGACTATGAAGCAGTGGCGCATCATGCTTCCCATGTGGCCTACGACCGGAACGCGGATATGTGGCGTGTGGAATTCTGGTGGAAGAACGGAGATATCAATTCTGTGATCTATCTGAATGGAGATGGCATCACCCAGATGACAGTGACAGGCCCTTACGAGGATGACAAACAATAAAGAACAGCCCGTCCATCCGGACGGGCTGTTTGGTTATACGGCATACAGCAGCACAGCGAAGAACTGCAAGGTTGCACCCAGTACCACAAAAATATGGAATACAGAGTGCATCCATTTTTTCTTCTTGCCCAGACCGTAAAGGATGGAACCGATGGTATAGGCGATGCCGCCGCCGAGGAGCAGCAGAAAGCCCGGCAGGGTCAGCACCTCCAGCGTCTGCCGCCAGAAGGGGATTACTGCCCAGCCCATGCCGATGTAGCAGATCATGGAGAATACACCGTAGCGCTGATGGTCGATGGCGGTGAAGGTGGCAGCCAGGGCCACCATGGCCCACTCAAAGGCGAACAGCCCCCAGCCCAGCCAGGGATATACCGGACGGATGGCGGACAGAACGATGACGGTGTAAGTGCCTGCGATGAGGAAATAAATGGTGCAGTGGTCGATGACCTGCATCACCTTCTTGCCCAGGGTGGGCTTCAGACCGTGATACACACTGGAAATGGTGAACATGGTGATCATGCTGGTGCCATAGATGGCAGAGGTAACGATGCCCCAGACATTGCCATGGATGGCGGCGAAGATGACACACAGAGTCAGTGCCACCACGCCGATGGCGCCGCCAACGATATGGGTCACCATATTCATGATCTCTTCGCCCCGGGTGTAGTCCGGCAGCATACGGTCAGACAGTTTGGTACGCTTCATAGGGGAGTCCTTTCTGATGGGATATATTAAAATCGAACACAAGTTATCAAAAAACTGATGATAATATACACCATAAAGATGCAGTTGTCAATGCCAGGATTCTGGCTTGTTTTCCAGCAATAGTTTACCACATTTTTACCAAAAAGAAAACACCCGGGAAGGGAAGTGCTTCGACCAATGGGAGAATTCCGGAATCTTCCGCTGGTGGAGTGCTGTTGGTGGTTGACATTTGGCCGTCTATGGAGTACAATTTGAGCATTGACCAAATGAGAGAGGTAAGCCCAATGAAAAAGACACCCTTTGTCACCCTTGACCAGGTGAAGAAGATCACTGCCGATATCCCCACCCCCTTCCATCTGTATGATGAGGCCGGCATCCGCCGCAACGCCCGCGCGCTGAAGGCCGCTTTTTCCTGGAACCCCGGATTCCGGGAATATTTTGCCGTAAAGGCCACACCCAATCCCTATATCCTGCAGATTCTGAAGGAAGAGGGCTGCGGCTGTGACTGCGCCAGCTACACCGAACTTCTGATGGCTGAGGCTGTGGGTAATACGGGTCATGATGTTATGTTCTCCTCCAATGTGACTCCGGAGAAGGATATGCGCAAGGCCTGGGAAATGGGTGCCTATATCAATCTGGACGATGCCACCCATGTGGAATTCCTGGAGGCTGTCTGCGGCGGCGACATGCCTGAGACAGTCTGCCTGCGGTTCAATCCCGGCGGCTCCTTCAGTCTGGGCAACACCATTATGGATATGCCCCGGGATGCCAAGTACGGCATGACCGAGGACCAGATGGCCGGTGCCGTTAACCGGCTGATGAAGCTGGGCGTGAAGCACTTCGGCATCCATGCGTTCCTGGCCTCCAATACCACTGCCAACGACTATTATCCGGAACTGGCCAGCCAGCTGTTCCGTCTGGCTGTCCGGCTGCGCAATGCCACCGGCGCCCATTTCTCCTTTATCAACCTTTCCGGCGGCGTGGGCGTTGACTATCGTCCCGAGCAGCCCGCCAGCAACATTGCCTACATCGGTGAGGGCGTTCGGAAGAAGTATGAAGAGATTCTGAAGCCCCAGGGTATGGATGATATCGCCATCTTTACGGAGTTGGGCCGGTTTATGCTGGCACCCTATGGTCATCTGGTTGCCAAGGTTCTGCACCAGAAGCATATCTACCGGGAGTACGTGGGTCTGGATGCCTGCGCTGCCGACCTGATGCGGCCTGCCATGTATGGCGCTTACCACCACATCACTGTGCTGGGCAAGGAAGATGCCATTCTGGATCACGTTTATGATGTGACCGGCGGCCTGTGCGAGAATAATGACAAGTTTGCCATTGAGCGCAGCCTGCCCCGCATCGAGATCGGTGATCTTCTGGTCATCCATGATACCGGCGCCCACGGCTATTCTATGGGCTATAATTACAACGGCAAGCTCCGCAGTGCAGAAGTGCTGCTGAAGGAGGATGGCTCCCATCAGCTGATCCGCCGCGCCGAGAAGCCCAGCGACTATTTTGCCACCTTCGATTTCACTGATTTCAAATTCGGTGAGTGATTGTGCTGACTGCACAAAAATGGCGTGCATTTTTTGGCGGCGTAAGGACAAAATAACGAGAAAAATTCATACTTTTCTTCCGGCAGTTGTGCTATAATGATAGTACGGCAAGGGGCGTCCAAGACCCGGGCCGAAAGGAGTTTCTATGAATAATATTTTGTTTTTCCTCACACCGAAGGCACTGTGCGCATTCCTCTATGATGATTATACCATGCGTCAGGCCCTGGAGAAGATGGAGACCGCCGGCTTTGCTGCGCTGCCCATCCTGAACCGCTACGGTGAATATGTCGGCACCCTGACGGAAGGCGATCTGCTGTGGGCCGTGAAGAATATGTGCTCCATGGATATGCGTCAGGCGGAATCCCGGAAGATCATGGATATTTCCCGCCGGAAGGACAATGTTCCCGTGAAGGTCACCACATCCATGCAGGAACTGGTGGAGCGGGCATCGTACCAGAACTTTGTTCCCGTGGTGGATGACAAGAATGCCTTCATCGGCATCGTTACCCGCCGGGCCATTATCAAGTACTGTCAGCAGTCCCTGTTTGCAGAAGATTAATGTTACATACGAAAGCTCCCCGGTTGCAAAACCGGGGAGCTTTTTTTGCAGTTATTCCGTTATCAGGTATTGCTCCCAGAGAAGGGTGCCCGGATGGTCTTCCAGATCAAAGCTTTCCCGGATGCCGGTGCAGATCCGCCGGAGCTTTTCCTGAAGCCGGGGAGCACGGAAGAGGTCTTCATGTCCCTCCGTCATGGCATATTCCAGGATCCGTGCCCGATCCTCCTTGGGGAAGCTCATGGAATAGGTGTCAATGAAGGATTCTCTGCCTTCCTGCAGCCAGGGGCTGCCGTCCCGGTTCTGGTTGGTGATGTAGTCGTAATCGTACCGGAAATCCTCGGGATTCAGCTTTTCCCACTGGTCATAGGCAGTGCTTTCCGTCAGGACCACCGTTTCCAGCAGATGGCTCAGTTCGTGGTACAGGGCGTATTCGGTATCGTGGTCAGTGGCCAGAACGATGTAGGCGTCATAATCATCCCAGAACTGCACACCATTGACGGCGGCCAGGCTGCCGGATTCCGGTGATCCCACAGCGCTGCGGACAATACAGATATTCAGAGCAGTGAAACGATGGGCCAGTGCTTCCAGAAACCCTTCCGGGAAATTCTGAAGCCGGGCATCCAGGGCTTCCAGTTCCCGGTGCAGCACAGACGCCTGATATTCGTATTCCAGATGGAAGTCCCAGGGTTCTGTGGCTACGGCATCCTTGTAAACGAGCACCTCAATACCGTATTTCAGACCGATCTCCTGAGCATAGAGACTGCAGGCGGCAAGACCGTCGTAGTCCGGATTTTCCCGGGTAAAATAGCTGGATATACAGACTGTTGGATCGTTTGTTTGGGAAGCTGCGGGATCCCACCGATACAGCCGGGGTGTTCCACCTTCCTGTTCACAGAGAAACCAGATCCGGCCATGGGAAGCCGGTGCCAGATACCGCGGAAGGGATTCGGCAAAACCGGAAAGCACAGATGTGCATGTTCCGGATTCCAGACAATACACTTCCAGCCGGGGGATGCCCCCGTCCCATGCAGCAGTGATGACCTGATTATTCCCGAAAAAGCAGGCCTGAGGCTGGGTCAGCGGATTCAGCACCATGGGAGCGGTATCGGCCCTTCCAACAAGAATCGTGTTCATCCCCCCGCCCTTCCGGAAGAGCAGGAAGGCATCTCCCTCGGTTTTCGGCAGGAGGTTGCCTTCGTAATCCCCCAGCAACTGTCCGTTTTCTGCTGAAAGGAACAGGGTACGCCAGACACCATCGGAATCGGTAATGCTCAGCTGCACTACGCTGTCCTCCAGCAGCAGTCCGGTGACACTCTGGACAGGATGGGAAGCTTCCTTCAGCACCTGGCTGATGCCGCTGCCGAGATCCAGACAACGGACGGCATCGGCGGTGCAGTAATACAGGGCTTTGCCGTCCCGGGACAGCAGAGGCATGCCGGTGAGATCCTCCGGGGCGGAAATGCGGCGCACCTCCCGCAAAGCGCTGTCCAGTACGACAGTTTCCCGGGCAGAGCCGTTAAAATAGGATATTCCGTTTTCCAGCAGCTGAACCGTGGCATTTTCCGCAGTCAGTGCAATGGAGGCTTTGTGGACAGCAAGCGTTTCGGCGTTTTCCGGATCAACCAGCGTCAGTGCAGCAGTTTCTCCTCCGGAGAAGAACAGCAGATTATCTCCCATAGGCAGGAAGCTGGCAACAGCTTCAGACAGGGCGTATTCTTCCAGTTCGGGACTTTGCGACAGAAGTGCCATGGATGGCGTTTCCCGGACTGGCTCCACTGTTTCCGCAATGACGGGAAGCGAGGAAACCGGTTCGGATACGGGATTCTGGGCAGAACAGCCGCACAGCAGCAGGGCGCACAGCAGGGGAAAAAGCGTTGTTTTCATTATTGTCTCCTTGCCAGGGTGTAGTCATCACCCTGCCGGTAGTAGGGGCAGTGCTGGCTCCGGGAGGTCATGATCCGGTAGACCTCATCCTCATCCAGATCCATCATGCAGTAATATTCATCATATTCCTCATCATAATCATAATACCAGCAGGTTTCACATTCTGTCGAATTCATGCCGTACCTCCAAATATAATAAGTGGCGGGGCAGAACCCCGCCATTTTTTGATTTATTTCAGTTGATCCAGATAAGCCTTTACATCAAAGGGCTTAATCTTCTCATCCTTACGCAGATACAGGGGATGATGGGGATGGCCTTTCTTGGTGATTGCCCCGGCACAGTACCACTCGGCGCCGTATTCCTCACCGGCCTGAAGCATATCCCGGACACAGCCGGGAAGGTACTTCCGCTTTTCAATGATGGCGCCCCAGGCCGCCCAGACAGCGGGCTTCCCGGAAATGGACAGCACATAGCGGAAGGCCTCCAGGTTTTCTCTGTGCAGGGCCGGATTACATTCCTTCTCCATATCATCCGGGGAGGTGGCCCGCTGTGCATAGACGTTAAACATGATGAAGGAGTCGAAGCCGTTGCCCAGGGCAATCCGTTCCACGGATTTCAGGGTGTTGTCCAGTGCATCGGGCCTTGCGGTGGAAGGGTTGATGCCGATGCAGATCAGGGGATTCTTTCCCCTGGTGCCCAGAATATACCGGTATTCCGAGTAAAAGTTGGGGGCATAGAGCCACTTTTCAATATCATATTCCGCAGAGGGGGTGTTTGCCGCCTCCAGCGCCTGCCGGAAGGTTACAAGCTCCAGCTCTGTAGTATTACAGCCGGGAATGTGCATCAGGCATCCTCCTCATGGGGGAACCACCAGCTTCTGCTGGGGTCATGGAAATCACAGCTCTGGGGATCGATGCCTTTTTGCAGACACCAGCCGGCAAAGGCGGTGTCCAGGAACAGGAAGACGCCGTCCATGGAGGACTGGAGACTGACAGTGGTGCCGTCCAGCAGATACAGCTCGATGATCACACTGCCGCCCTGAACGAGATACAGCTTCTGCTCCTGAATTTCTTCATACTGGTAGATCCGGTCCTTCTTCCGGAAGGAGGCTACCAGAAAGCTTTCTCCGTCATAGAAAATGCCGTGGGTCAGATAGTAGACTGCCAGACAGATGCCCATAATCAGGACAATGATGCCGCCCAGCAGCAGTGCAGGACCACTGGTAATGCCCAGACAGACAGCCAGAATACCGATGACAGACAGGGCAACACCGAAAACACCGTAGTGCTTGCTGACCCGGACGGCCATGCCGCTGCGGTGCTGGGCCTTGCTGCGGAACAGCTTGGTGAAAGCCTTATCCACCAGATGGCAGACGCCGAAAACAATGGCTGCGGTGAGAATAATGGCAACAGGATGCATAAACGGGTTCCTTTCTATATCCACAGAACGGTATCTACAGGAATATCGTGGGGCTCCGGCTCCAGCCGGGGCAGGACCTGAAAATCAAAGCACAGGGCAATGGTGGGATGCTCCGGTTCGCTGCTCAGGAAACGGTCATAGTAGCCGCCGCCGTAGCCGATGCGGTAGCCTCTGGGGTCAAAGATCAGTCCAGGCACAATGACCAGCCCGTGGGGATCCCGGGCAATGGGTCCGTCATCAATTGGCTCCGGCGCACCGATGGGTCTGTGCTGTATCCGCGACAGATCTTCCGTGAGGATAAATCGCATTTCGCGGCCATAGCATTTGGGCAGTGCGATCTGCTTGCTGTCCCGCAGCGCCTGCTGCAGAAGCGGCTGCAGCTGTACCTCCTGATTGAAGGGGAGGTAGCCGTAAATGGTTTTGGCACGGCGGTATGCTTCCGTATTCAGGACCAGCCGGCATAGGGCGTCGCTGCGAATCTTCACATCCTCGGGGGACATGGCTTGCTTCTGCCGGCGGATGCGGCTGCGCAGATCCTGTTTAGTGGGCAGCATCATCGCTCTCCTTTTCTGGACGGAACAGCCGGAACCAGAGGGTGGTGGCGATCTCACCGGGAATACCCAGCAGGAACAGCTTCCACATATTGAACCGGAGGAATACCAGAAGGGTAACATAGATGCTGAGGAGGAAGCCCCAGATGATCAGGGAGATCAGCACCCGGTTCCACCGGAAATCCCGCCAGGCGGAGCGCAGGCTCAGCAGTACGATGGCATTGATGGGAACGGCATAGAAGAAGGAGATCCAACTGTAGGGCAGATTGAAAGAGGAAATTGCCACAAAGATCAGCAGGGCCACAAACCAGACCAGTGTGGTGGACAGCCCCAGGATCACATTCTTGTTTGCCTTGCGCTTGAGAGCCTTTTCCGATACCTGACTCATGGCCTTTTCCAGCTTGCCGGGATTTCCGGGCAGCTCGTTGGGGTCGTCCAGCAGATCATTGACGGTGATCTCAAACTGTTCCGCCAGCTGCATCAGGGTCAGCACATCGGGCATGGATTCCCCACGCTCCCATTTGGATACGGCTTTGTCGGAATAGTTCAGCTTTTCAGCCAGACCGGCCTGAGTCAGTCCTGCCCGTTTTCTCTGGGCGGCAATATTGGCGCCGATCCGGTATTTCAGGTTATCAAGCTCCATACGATTCCTCCGATGCTCATAATTACTAACATTTTACCATAATTTCCAATGCAATGCAACAAAAAATGCGCCGTCCTCCGGAGAGGACGGCGCAAAGAATTTCTCAAACAGCATGACCTTTCCGCCGGATCACGGCGAGGACATCTTCCACATATTTCTGGCAGAGCGCTTCGGATTCGGCTTCCACCATGACCCGGACAACAGGCTCCGTACCGGATTCCCGCACCAGGATCCGACCGGTATCTCCCAGCTTGGCGGCCACTTCCGCCACGGCGGTCTGAACATCGGGATCATTCTGGGCCTCCTTCTTGTCGGCGACCCGGATATTCTTCAGCACCTGAGGATAGATGGTCAGTCCTTCGCACAGCTGGCTCATGGTTTTCTTCCTTGCCATCATGACCTCCATCATTTTCAGGGATGTCAGGATTCCGTCACCGGTGGAGGCATATTTGGAGAAAATGATGTGTCCGCTCTGTTCGCCGCCCAGACGGCAGCCGTTTTGCATCATGTATTCGTAAACATACTTGTCACCGACTTTGGTCTTGGCGTAGTCGATCCCCAGCTCGTCAAAGGCCTTGTACAGACCGAAATTGGACATAACGGTGGTAACTACAGTGTTACCCAGCAGCTTTCCCCGCTCCTTCATGTACCGGCCGTAAATATAAAGGATGTGGTCGCCGGTGATGATGTTGCCTTTCTCATCTACGCACAGACACCGGTCGGCATCACCGTCATAGGCGAAGCCAACATCCAGACCGTTGTCCAGCACGAAACGCTGCAGGACTTCAATGTGGGTGGAACCTGCATTGGTGTTGATGTTGTAGCCGTCGGGATCGGCGTTGATGACGTAAGTCTTGGCACCCAGAGCGTCAAATACTGCCTTGGCCACGTTCCAGCTGGCGCCGTTGGCACAGTCCAGACCCACCTTGACCCCTTTGAAGGAGTACATGCCCAGAGAGATCAGATAACCGATATACCGGTTTCGGCCGGAAACATAGTCCACGGTGCGGCCGATCTGATCCCGCTTTGCCAGTGGCAGTTCTTCCCAGAACTTTCCAAAGGCCTCCAGATGCCCGTCCAGATAGGCTTCGATCAAAGAAATAACGCCCTCATCCATCTTTTCGCCAAAGGAATTGATGAGTTTAATGCCGTTGTCATAGTAAGGGTTGTGGCTGGCGGAGATCATGATGCCGCAGTCAAAGCTGTCGGTCCTTGCCACATAAGCCACAGAGGGGGTGGTGGTCACGTGCAGCAGATAGGCATCTGCGCCGGAGGCCACCAGACCGCCAACCAGAGAATACTCAAACATATAGCTGCTGCGGCGGGTGTCCTTGCCGATGACGATCCTGGCAGGAGAATCGGAGCCGCTGCGGCGTTTCAGTTGGGTGTAATACCAGCCCAGAAAACGTCCGACCCTGAAGGCGTGGTCAGCCGTCAGATTTACATTGGCTTCTCCCCGGAAGCCGTCAGTTCCAAAATATTTGCCCATAGGATCAATCCTTTCCGAATTTCTTTACAACAACGCCGCCGGTTTTCCAGATGCTGTACTCCGGAACGACGCCCCGGACGCAGGAAGTGGGATAGACGTTGCTGTGGCGGCCGATGACAGTGCCGGGATTCAGCACACTGTTGCATCCGATCTCCACATGATCACCCAGAATGGCGCCGAACTTTTTCCGGTTGGTGGGAATGGCCTCGCTGCCGTTCTTTACCACAACCAGACTCTGGTCGGATTTGACATTGGAGGTAACAGCACCGGCACCCATGTGGGATCGGTATCCCAGAATACTGTCACCTGCGTAATTGAAGTGAGGCACCTGAACATTGTCAAAAAGGATTACATTCTTCAGCTCCACGGAATTGCCCACAACGCAGTTTTCACCGACAAGAGCACTGCCGCGGATGAAGGCACAGTGCCGTACTTCGGATCCCGGACCAATGATGCAGGGACTGCCAAGGTAAGCAGTGGGGGCGATGGTGGCGGTCTTGTGGACCCAGACCTGGGGCTGACGTTCTTCGTAATCGGCGCCCAGCTGTGCGCCCAGAGAAAGGATCAGATCGCTGATCCCGTCCAGTGCCTGCCAGGGATAGACAAAGCGGGAAAGATAGGTTCCTGCAAGGGAATGACTCAGATCAAACAGTTCAGCTGTGGTTACCATAGGGTACCTCCGTTCCGGATTGGTTTGCTCCAATACTATACAATGGATTCCGTTTGTTTGTCAATGTAAAACCTGTAAATTTATATGAATGAATTATTTCTTTGCGTTTTTCAACTGAGAGGAAAATAAAAAACCGGAGCTGCGATGCAACTCCGGCAAGTTTATCTGCGCTTTTCCCGGATCAGTGCCTCAATGGCATCGAGATCGGAATCAGTAATTTCTTCGCGCTGCAGCAGTGCGGAGAACAAGCCGACAATTTCAGGCTTGTGGCGATGACAGAAAATGGTGTTGGCAAAATATTCCTCCCGGCTCATAGTGGGAGTAAACACACGGCCGTAGGTCTTGATCCGCTTGACCAGACCCGCTTCCTGAATTGCCCCTTTTTGCAGAAGGCCGTTCAGAAGGATATGGACAGAACTGTCTTTCCAGGTTTTTTCCTCTGAACGGGCAAGCAAGTCAGCACGGGACATAGGCACGCCGCTTTCCCACATGACATCCATGATCTCCATTTCACTTCTTGTAAGTTCCACCTGAACACCTCCTTGGTTTCAAATCGCGTCCATTATATATCCGTTTACAGAATTTGTCAATTGCAAATATTGAAAAATATTGGATTTTTTGGAGATTTATTAGAAAGAAAACGATTTCGATTATATAATTTTTTAGTTGACTTATATAATCAAAGGATAAGTGTCTCTTTTTCGACTATTCACAGCCGGAATCTGCTGCCTTTTCGAAAACGTTTTCACTGTCGGGGAGAAGGGTTTCCTCCAGTAGTTTCCGGGCGGAATCCATGTCTGCTGTCAGAACAGCCATGCCGCGGATCGTGCTGCAGCTGTAGGTTCCGGCAGCGGGGATCCGCTGGCTGACAATGGCCGGCGCTTTCAGCAGCGGAAACAGCTTTGCTGCCAGCAGCAGAACTTCCCGGCTGCTGAGATCGGTGGCGATCAGGGGCAGAATATCGGCGATTACAGAGAGAATGGAAAGAAAGCTGGCATCCTCCCAGCGGTGCAGCAAAGCAGAAAGCAGTTTCCTCTGCCGGTTGGTGCGGCTGAAATCGCCGTCGGCATCCAGGTTCCGGATCCGCGCATAGGCAAGCGCCTGCTCTCCGGTCAGCAGAAAGCTGCCTTCGGACAGGGTACCCGGAACGGCGCGGTTTACCGCGTCCGCCTCATCCTGCCGGAGGTCTATGGAAACTCCGCCCAGCAGATCAATGATCCCGGCGAATCTGGAAAAATCCACCTCGATGCAGCCATCAATGGCCAGACCGAAATTCTCCTCCATCGTGTTTCTCAGCAGTTCCATCCCACCCAGTGCATAGGCTGCATTGAGCCGGTTATCATCGTGCCCAGGAATGGTTACATACAGATCACGCAGAAAGGAGGTGATGACAACCTTGCCGGCATCGGGCTGCAGTGTGCACAGAATAATGGAGTCTGAGCGGGCAGTATCTTCCGGATCCCGCTGGTCCTGGCCGATCAGGAGGAGATTGACGATACCGCTGTCTTTGCCGCCGATGTGGGTCTCGGCAGCGGAGCAGGGGAGTGGAAGCATCAGCTGCAGTATCAGAACCGAAATCAGAAGAAAGCGGCAGATAATACCGGATTGTTTCATGGGCACAGGCCTCCCAACGCAGAATGGTTGGTAAAGCTTATGCGGGTCAGACGGGAAAATGCCTGAAAAAAAGCCATGCCGCAGCAGCGGCATGGCTTGAAGGTGTGTGTTATTCACCGAAGAAACGGCGGTAATAGTAATCGTACCATTCATCGGGATCGCCCTCGCTGGGCATGGATCCGTCATCTTCCGGAATGGAAGCAATCGCAGCCTGAGGCTTTTCATCCAGGGTGATCTCCAGTTCCATGGCGGCGCCGCCACGGATTACGGTGACGGTGGTGGTGTCTCCGGCCTTGAAGTTCCGCAGAGCCCGGGTCAGGCTGGTGATGCCCTTGACCTTGTAGCCACCCAGGTCAGTGATGATGTCCTTGGGCTGGATGCCGGCACGGTCGGCTGCGCCGCCGTCTTCCACGCTAATAACATAGGCACCGGTGGGCAGGCCGAACATGGAAGCGGAGCTTTCATCAGTATCGGAAACAGAGATGCCCATATAGGCACCGGTAACATAGCCGTAATCGATGAGATCGGAGATCATACCCTTCACATCATCGATGGGGATGGCGAAGCCGATGCCCTCAATGGTGGCGCCGGAGCCGGAATTGCCGGAATACTTGGCGGTGGTAACGCCGATGACTTCACCGTACATATTGAACAGAGGACCGCCGGAGTTGCCGGAATTGATTGCGGCATCGGTCTGGATCATGCTCATGATGCTGCCATCAGTGGTTACATCACGATCCTTGCCGCTGACGTAGCCAACGGTCTGGGTAGAGGTCAGCTCACCAAGAGGGTTACCAATGGCAACCACCATGTCGCCGATGATCAGATCGTCGCTGCTGCCAAGAGTAACAGCGGGCAGACCGGCGGCATCCACCTTCAGAACAGCGATGTCATTGGTGTCCACGGTGCCCACGATGGTGGCGGGGTATTCTGTGCCGTCGTGGGTGATGACAGAGACAGAAGTGGCGCCCTGTACCACATGGTAGTTGGTGATCACATAGCCATCCTCGGTGAAAATAAAACCGGAGCCGGTGGCAGTGCCTTCGGTGACGCCGTAGAAGCTGTTGGCCTGGATGGTGGAGGAAATGGCCACCACGCTATCTACATTGGCGGCATAGACCTGGCTGGGAGTCAGCAGATCGCCGGTGACAGCGGTGCTGCCGGGAATGGGAACCGTGTTGACTTTTCCATTATTGATCTGCTGCTGCAGGTCTGCAATTGCGGAATGAAATTCGTTGCTCATGTTCTCAGCCCTGGCTTCCCAGCGGTTGTTTACCAGCAGGGCGGTGATGCCGCAGCTGCCGGCGACCACCACCAGAGCCAAAACGGCAGCCAGGATCTTTTTGCCAAGACCTTTGTGCTGCTTCTTTACCTTGGGGGCCTTGGGCGCTTCATACTGGGGCGGATACTGATATGCGGCCTGGGGCTCCGGCTGCTGCCAGCGGCTTTCCTGCCGGGGCTGATGGTTCATGACATAGGGGGATTTGGCGTAGGGGGATTCCTTCCGCCCGGCGCCTGCGCCGTGGTAGGAAGAGGCCTGACCGCCGTAAGGTTGCTGAGGGGGGACTTCCTGCTGAACAGGTGTCTCCTGCCGGGGCGGTTCGGAAACAGGGGGCTGTTCCTGCTCCGGGACAAATTCGTTGTTTTCATAGTCGTTCATGGGCATAGCCTCCGTATCATTTCTTTTGGCTTCATTATAGGAATTACTTGTGAAAAGAATATGTACACTTGACAAAAAATATTTGAATTTTCCGAAATCTGTCATCATCATACCCAGAAGAATTCCATTCGTCAAGGAAAAATGCGGCAGATAACTGCCGCATTTTGAAAAATCCTTACTTCTTGCGGAAGGACATGCAGTCGGTGCACTGATCCATAGAAGGATTGGTCTCATGGGTGCCCACGCAGATCTTGTCCAGGGAACAGTAGTTCTCGTTCTCGCAGTGATAGGCGCAGGAACGCACAGTGCATTCGATGGACTTATTGGCATGACAGTTCATAGAAAAGCCTCCTTTGTATTTGGATTCGGAAACAGTATGTGCAGTACGGGAAAAAGCATACAGGGAAATCTTTACAATATTGCAATTTGCCGGAAAATATGGTATGCTGACCGCGATAATATAGATAAGGAGCGATTTGTTATGGCAAAAATTGCACCCTCCATTTTGTCCGCAGACTTTGCGAATCTGGAACGGGATATTCATAATATTGAGGAAATGGGCGCAGACTGGGTCCATGTGGATGTGATGGACGGTATTTTTGTGCCCAATATCTCCATCGGTATTCCTGTTGTAAAGGCTCTGCGGCCTGTTACCGACCTGCCTTTGGATGTGCATCTGATGATCGACCGCCCCATCCGGTATGTTGAGGAATTTGTGAAAGCAGGCGCCGACTGGCTGACCATTCACGTGGAGGCAGATCAACCCCAGAATACGCTGGCCGCTCTGGACAAGATCCGGGAACTGGGCTGCAAGGCAGCCATTTCCCTGAAACCCAGAACACCTGCCGAGGCAGCCATTCCCTACCTTGAGAAGTGCGATATGATCCTGGTAATGACCGTGGAACCCGGATTCGGCGGCCAGAAATTCATGGCGGATATGATGCCTAAGATCAGAAAGCTGCGGGAAATGCTGGATCATGTGAATTCCTCCTGCATCATCGAGGTGGATGGCGGCGTGGATGCCAATACCCATGCTGTCTGCAAGGAAAACGGAGCAGAGGTGCTGGTTGCCGGTTCTGCCTATTTTAAGGCTGCCGACCGTGCCGCCTTTGTCAAGACCATTCAGGGATGATCTTCCGGCATCAGGAGCTGCTGTTCCGGGGCAGCAAGGAGCGGCTGAAGCGGAACATTGCCAAAATGGGCGGCGATTTTTCTGCACCGGGCCGGTTCCGGCTCTTGTGGCGCAGCCACTGTTTCAAGTGGGCCCTGTCATTCCGGATGACTGCGGAATATGAAAGAAGCGAGGCAGGGATCCGGATTCGCTATCGGTTTTTGCCAACGGCGGTCACATTGTTCTGGAGCTGTCTGCCAGTGACATTTCTTATGGGGTTTGCCCTGTGGGAGATGAGGGATGGAAACCTGGATTCTGCCATGGCAATGCTGCTGCTTTCCCTGATGTATCCGGCGGTGCTGGTTTGGCAGTACCGCAGCTGCCACAAAGCCCTGCGCCGGTATTTTTCCATTGTCACACAATAAAGTACGGGAGAGGCATCGGCCTCTCCTGCTTTTTATATTGGAGGAGAAACCGCCCATCCCGTTCAGCCGGGAGACGGATATTTCTGTGCAGAGGGGAAAGAAAAACATCCTATACGGAAATTTATCAGAAAAACAGCACATTACCCATATCCAACCGATATATCCTTATTGAATTCGTAACGTTTCCAATTGACAATACTTTGGGGAAACAGTATAATATATGCGGAAAAGATCGGGCAGACTGTCAGAAAGCCTGATATTTTCAATCAGTAAATCCAAAGACGGAAAAGTCTTTTGAAAAGAAAGGAAAATTGCCATGATTTATAGTGCAGAAGTACAGCATATGTGCTCCGTGGCCAAGGGCGCCTATCACGGTCCCGCTCCCATTCCCGAAGAGGGCAAGTGGGTTCAGGTCAAGGAAATTAAGGATGTCTCCGGTTTCACCCACGGCATCGGCTGGTGCGCTCCTCAGCAGGGCTGCTGCAAGCTGACCCTGAACGTTAAGGAAGGCATCATCGAAGAGGCTCTGGTGGAGACTCTGGGCTGCTCCGGCATGACCCACTCCGCAGCAATGGCTTCCGAGATCCTGATCGGCAAGACCCTGCTGGAGGCTCTGAACACCGACCTGGTGTGCGACGCCATCAACACCGCTATGCGCGAACTGTTCCTGCAGATCGTTTACGGCCGTTCTCAGTCCGCTTTCTCCGAAGACGGTCTGGCTGTCGGCGCTTCTCTGGAAGACCTGGGCAAGGGTCTGCGCAGCCAGGTCGGCACCATGTTTGCCACCAAGGCTAAGGGCCCCCGTTACCTGGAAATGGCAGAAGGCTATGTTACCCGCATTGCTCTGGATGAAGAGAACCTGATCACCGGTTACGAATTCATCAACCTGGGCAAGATGATGGACTTCATCAAGAAGGGCGACGATGCCAACGAGGCTCTGAAGAAGGCCAAGGGTTCCTACGGCCGCTTCGCTGACGCCGCCAAGTATATCGACCCCCGTCACGAATAATAGGAGGACACGAAAATGGCTCTGTTTGAAGGTTACGAAAGAAAAATCGACAAGATCAACGGTGTCCTCGCTCAGTACGGCCTGAACTCCGTTGAAGAGTGCCGCGAGATCTGCACCGCCAAGGGCTTCGATCCCTACGAGATCGTCAAGGGCATCCAGCCCATCGCTTTCGAGGACGTTGCATGGGCATACTGCGTCGGCGCTGCCATCGCTCTGAAGAAGGGCGTCAAGAACGCTGCTGAGGCTGCTGAGGCCATCGGCATCGGCCTGCAGGCATTCTGCATCCCCGGCTCCGTTGCTGAGGACCGCAAGGTCGGTCTGGGCCACGGCAA
>JAFQTF010000039.1 GCA_017409205.1 Oscillospiraceae bacterium
CCAGTGCGATGGTGATGGCGATTGCGAAGAAGCCTGCCAGGAACTTGCCCAAGCCGCCCTTGAACGCATAGGTGATGTAGTAAACAGGACCGCCCATGATCTCGCCGTCTTCGGTGGTGATACGGGTCTTCTGAGCCAGGACCGCCTCAGCATAGATAGTAGCCATGCCCAGGAAAGCGATGACCCACATCCAGAAGATAGCGCCGGGACCACCGGTCAGGATAGCGCCGGAGGAACCGACGATGTTACCGGTACCGACCTGTGCAGCGATGGCAGTACACAGAGCCTGGAAGCCGGACATACCAGCCTCCTGCTTTTCGCCCTTCAGGGACAGCTTGCCGAAGACGTTCTTCATGCCTTCGCCGAAGCAGCGGATCTGGATGAACTTGGTCTTGATACTGAAGTACAGGCCAGCGCCCACCAGCAGGAAGATCAGGATGTAGTCAGCCAGATAGCCATTGATGGTTTGCACGATGGGGAGTAAGGTTGCGTTTAGGTTTTCCATAAAATTTCCTCCTTCTTTTTATGTCCATTTTAGTTATACCATATCCTATGGACGCGCACCAGTTAAGATGCAGCTAAGAATTAAGAAGTGGAAAAGATATCATGTTAGCGAAAAGAAAACCCCTACCGACTGAAATATGGCAATAAAAAGAGAGAGTCTCTTGCGAGACTCTCTCAGGAATGCTGGGGAATGGGTTACGGCTTACTTGCCGCCTTCCTTCATCAGGGTGGTGACCAGGCCAGCGCAGCCGATCAGACCGATGACGTTGGGCAGAACCATCAGGTAGTTGGCGAAGTCGGTCAGTTCCCAAACCAGGTCGGAGGACATGCAGGTGCCCAGGAAGATGAAGACCAGAGCGATGACGGTGTAAACCTTGACGCCCTTTGCACCGAACAGGTAAGCAACGTTGGTCTTACCGAACATGTTCCAGCCCAGGATGGTGGAAAATGCGAAGAAGAACAGAGCAACAGCAATGAACATTGCGCCGCCCTTTTCACCGTAGACAACACCGAAAGCGGTCTGTGCCAGGTTGGTCTTGGTGAAGACATCAGCCAGGGAAGCAGCAGCGCCGGTATCGTGCAGAGGAGCACCGGTGACATACAGGGTGGAGATGATAACCAGAGCATTCAGGGTCAGGACGACGAAGGTGTCGATGAAGACGCCAGCCATAGCGACGGTGCCCTGCTCGTGGGGGTTCTTGACGTTGGCCAGAGCGTGTGCGTGGGGAGTAGAACCCATACCAGCCTCGTTGGAGAACAGGCCGCGCTTAGCACCCTGAGAGATAGCGGTCTTCAGAGCAGCACCGATGCCGCCGCCGATGATGGCCTGAGGAGCAAAGGCATACTTGAAGATCAGGCCGAAGGCCTCGGGAACGTACTTGATACGGACGACCAGAACGATGACAGCGCCCAGCAGGAATGCTGCAGCCATCAGGGGAACCAGCTTCTCAACGACGGAAGCCAGTCTCTGGGTGCCACCGATGAAGATGAAGCCGCAGATGATGACCAGAACGATACCGACGATCCAGGCGGGGATGCCGAATGCAGTCTGGATGGTGGAGCCGATGGAGTTGGACTGGACCATGCAGCCGAAGAAGCCCAGTGCGATGGTGATGGCGATTGCGAAGAAGCCTGCCAGGAACTTGCCCAGGCCGCCCTTGAATGCATGGGTGATGTAGTAAACAGGACCGCCCATGATTTCGCCGTCTTCGGTGGTGATACGGGTCTTCTGAGCCAGAACTGCCTCAGCGTAGATGGTGGACATGCCCAGGAAAGCGATGACCCACATCCAGAAGATAGCGCCGGGACCACCGGTCAGGATAGCGCCGGAGGAACCGACGATGTTACCGGTACCGACCTGTGCAGCGATAGCAGTACACAGAGCCTGGAAGCCGGACATACCAGCCTCCTGCTTTTCGCCCTTCAGGGACAGCTTGCCGAAGACGTTCTTCATGCCCTCGCCGAAAGCGCGGACCTGGATGAACTTGGTCTTGAAGCTGAAGAACAGACCGACACCGACCAGCAGGAAGACCAGGATGTAGTCAGCCAGGAAGCCATTGGCCTTCTGTACCAGGGGAAGCAGAGTTGCGTTTAAAGATTCCATAATTTCCCTCCTATAAATGGTTTCTCTTCTTTCGGCCATACACAAAAGGGTGAATTTTTTGGCTGCAATGAAGACGGCTGCTGCTGTGTATGACCGTTTTTTTCTATCACAGCAGTCCCCTTCATTAAATTCCTCTATAATTTACCATATCTTTACCGCTTTTGCAAGATTTGAAGGTGCATCTTTCGATTAATAAATAATTTTTTATCTGTTTAACCAATATTCGGCAAAGATTTCTGTGCAACTTTTCTCAAATATTGCATTTTATAATAATTATACCTGTTTCATCCCCCTGTCATCTATGCAATATGCCAGTCCTTTCATGCAAATCTTTCCCTGTTCTTTGTTTCAATCGATTGTGATCTACCGAAAAAACCCCCTGCTTTCCGGAGAAAGCAGGGGATCTTTTATCATTTTATCGAATAAACCGATTACAGATTGGCAGCCAGGAAAGCCTGCAGTTCGGCAGCAGCCTTCTCTTCGTCAGCGCCATCCACAGTAACGGTCAGCTCCATGCCCTGCTTGGCAGCCAGGCGCATCAGAGCCATCAGACGCTTTGCATCAGCAGTACCGGTGGGAGCGGTGATGGTGATCTTGGAGGCGTAGGGAGCAACAGCCTTCACCAGCATACCTGCGGGACGGGCGTGCATACCCAGAGGATCGGCGATTACATGCTTGAATTCTTTCATTTTGTTATTTCCTCACTTTCGTGTTTTTGAACGGTTATACTTCGGATTCGCAGACCAGCTTACGGGTCTCCAGGATCCGGCCGGGAGCCATGGACAGTTCCGTGTAGCCCATCTCGATGAACTTTTCCTGCATCTTGGGGTCAGCGCCCAGTTCACCGCAGATACCGGCCCAGATACCGGCCTCGTTGGCGGACTTGGCAATGTGAGCCATCAGAGCCAGCAGTGCGGGATGGTAGGGGACATAGAACTCACCCAGCTTGGCATTCTGACGGTCAACCGCCAGGGTGTACTGGGTCAGGTCATTGGTACCGACAGAGAAGAAAGCAGCTTCCTTTGCCAGCTCGTGGGCCAGAACGGCAGCGGCAGGAGTCTCCACCATGACGCCGATGGGCACCTCCTTGGTCGGAATGCCTTCCTCTTCCAGTTCAGCCCGGATCTTGGCACACAGAACCTTGGAAGCCTTCAGCTCCCACACGGATGCCACCATGGGGAACATGACATGCAGGTTGCCGTAGGCAGATGCCCGGTAAATAGCCCGCAACTGAGGACGGAAGATCTCTTCTCTGGTCAGGCAAATACGAAGACCCCGCAGACCCAGGGCAGGATTCTCTTCCTTGTCAAGGCCCATGTAGGAAACCTGCTTGTCGGCGCCGATGTCCAGAGTACGGATGACCACAGGACGGTCGCCCATGATCTCGGCCACCTTCTTGTAGGCCTCAAACAGCTCATCCTCAGTGGGCAGGGTGTCGCGGCCCAGGTACAGGAACTCACTGCGCATCAGGCCAACGCCCTCAGCATCACCGGCGATGGCAGCTTCTGCGTCCTCGGGGCAGCCGATGTTGGCGGCCAGGATGACCTTCTTGCCGGACTTGGTGATGCTCTCCTTGCCGCGGTAAGCCTCCAGAGCGTTCCGGGCAGCAGCAGCCTCGGCCTGCTTTGCCTTCAGCATGGCCATGGTCTCTTCATCGGGATCGATGTACCAGTTGCCGGTAAAGCCGTCAACGGCCAGGATCTCGCAGTTTTCTGCATCTTCCAGCTCAATGTTTGCCTGAACCAGAGATGCGATGTTCAGGGTACGGGCCAGAATGGCGGTATGGCTGGAGGAGGAACCCTGACGGGTCACAAAGGCCAGGATCTTCTCTCTGGGCAGCTGGATGGTCTCGGAGGGAGCCAGATCCTCGGCAACCAGCAGGAAGGAACCCTCAGGCAGCTGGAAGCCGACGTTGCCGCAGAGGATATCATAAATCCGGTGAGACATATCCCGGATATCGGCGGAACGTGCATTCATGTACTCGTCATCCATGGCTGCGAAAATCTCGGCAAATTCCTCGCCGGTATCCAGTGCAGCGATGGCAGCGGCTGCGCCGCCTTCAATGGCCATGGCAACGCCGTCCAGATAGTCCAGATCCTCCAGCATCAGCATCTGAACTTCCACGATGGCAGCCTTTTCTTCACCCAGCTCCACTTTTGCCTTTTCGTACAGGGCAGTCAGCTGCTCCCGTGCGGTTTCACGGGCAGCATCGAACTTGGCCTGCTCCACAGCGGGATCGCCGGAGGAAACGGGCAGGGTGCGCTCGGACTTGCGGTAAACAACAGCAGGACCGATGGACACACCGGGGAATACGGGAAGACCAACACCAGTTTTCATGATCTTTTCCTCCGTCTTACTTGCCGATCTCGATGACGACATCTGCATTGGTGACGGCAGCGCCCACATTGGTATTGAAGGTGTTGAAATCAGCGCTGTTGCAAACCAGCATGGGAGTGATGGTGTTCAGGCCGGCAGCCTTGACAGCTTCCAGATCCACTTCCATCAGCAGCTGACCCTTCTTCACCTTGTCGCCGGAAGCAACATGGACCTTGAAGGGCTTGCCTTCCAGGCTGACAGTCTCCAGGCCCACATGGATCAGGATCTCAGCGCCTGCTTCCGTGACCAGGCTGACAGCGTGGCCGGTGGTGAACATCATGTCCACAGTGGCGTCGCAGGGAGCGCAGACCTTGCCCTCGGTGGGGATGATTGCGATGCCGTTGCCCAGCATACCTTCTGCGAAGGTGGGATCGGGCACCTCGGTCACAGGCACAGCGGCACCTGCCATGGGTGCGTACAGGTGGTTGGGGTTGAGTTTTTCCTCGTTTTTACCGAACAGTTTGCTGAAGAATCCCATAATATTTCCCTCTTTCAATTAATTTGCAAATATAACCTCCGCAGCTTGCTGCGGTATGATTCTCTGTTAAGCTTTCAGTGCATACTGCAAAATGGCCTTTGCTGCGCCGTCGGCATCATAGCGGTCTGTCACCACATCCGCCGCATCCTTCACAAAATCCGGCGCATTTCCCATGGCAACTCCCAGCCCTGCCCGACGAAGCATGGCGATATCATTGCCGCTGTCCCCCAAAGCCATGGTACATTCCACGGGGATATCCAGCAGGCGGCAGGCTTCCTCCAGTCCCCTGCCCTTGTGGGCTGCGGGATGGGTGATCTCCATACAGTTGCGGGAGGACCAGACAGCGCTGACCGCAATGGTTTCCAGTTCCCGCAGAACCGCGTTGCGTTTCTCCTCCGGAATACAGAGCAGATTTACCTTCTCCACCGTTCTGCCGCAAAGGGGTTCCAAAGAATCCACAGTCTGTCCATGGTTTGCCAGAATGGTATCCCGGTGGAAAACAAGCCCGGGATCCTCCTGCTGAAGCTCCAGCGATCTCCTGGTCAGATACAGCCTGCTGTCCAGCGAAAACTCCAGCGGCAGCGAAAAACGTTCCGCCAGCGCAATCAGCTGCTGCAGGGCCTGTTGTTCCATATCCAGACTGCTCAGCAGCTCGCCGGTGCCCAGCCGGCGGACCTGCCCGCCGTTGCACAGCACTGCCAGATTTTCCCAGACAGGATGGTTCGTCACCGCAGGGGGAAGCAGTCCATACTGCCGTCCGGTGACCACCGTAACGGCGATACCCCGGGTGTGGGCCTGAGCCAGAACGGATTCCAGCAATGGAGAAAAGCTGACGCGGTCAGGCCGAAGGGCTGTACCATCCAGATCCATGCAGATCATTCGGATATCCATTGTGCCGCCTCCTTCAGGGTCTGACCAGAGCAAATTTCTGTCCGCCGCCGATGCAGTCCATCAGCAGCATGGCATCCTTGCAGACCTGCCCGATCACATTGACCCGGCGGTCTTCTTTCAAATCGGTACGGATCATCTGTATTTCGCCAGTATACCGTCCGTAATATTCATTGTCAATGGTAATCGTTCCCCGCAGCCGCGTAATGCAGTTTTCAGGAGAAACCACAGTTCCTTTGCAGGAATACTCCCGCGATTCCAGAAACCGGATCAGCCGTCGGGGCGAATCCACCCGGCAGGTAAACACCCGGTCATAGAGATCCTCATATTCCGGATCCATCACTGCCGGAACAGAAAGAACGTTCTCCCGGCAGAACCGCTGAATGCGGCTTTGTTCCTTTTCACTGAGCCCCGGATCCCCCAGAAAGATCCCATCCAGGCCATACCGTACTGCCAGATCCGCAAAAGCAGCAGAAGGCAGCACTTCCCTGTGGGCTTCCAACGTAGGCAGCCCCTCGTATACAGGTCCCCGAAGCTGTGCATCACCGGGAATAAAGGCCAGTACCTTCAGTCCGGCAGCCTGAAGCGCCTTTGTTCGTTCCAGAAGATCATCCTCATCCAGTCCCGTTTCGGGACGGGGATAGAAATTGTGCATGGCGAACACTTCCCTACCCCGGGCCCCGATGATCCGGGCCTCGTCCGCAGTCACGGTGGAAGCATTCAGCACGATGGGCATTTTCTCGGCCATGGCCAGGATTTCCTCCAGGCCGAAGCCATAGTCGATCCGCAGCGCCCAGAGCTGCAGAGATTGCGCCAGTTCCACCAGGTCTGCACATCCGAACTGATGCAGCGTCTTGCGGGATACGTCCGCAATGACCCGGAAACCATGAGATGCCAGCGTGCGGCAAACTTCTTCCGCACGCCGGCAGTAGGTCTCATTGAATTCCTCGCTGATATGCAGGGAGAGGAACACGGGCGCTCCTGTGCCTGTCCAGCCGACCAGTGTTGGCCACTGGTCGGCAAAGGTGGACAAATACAGGGAAAAACCCAGAGAATTAGGCATTTGCGACTTCGTTATCCTTCAGGGTGAAGTTGGTGATGATGAAGCCCATGATGTAGGAGATGATCAGGCCAACAACGTAGCAGCCCATCTGAACCATGGGGTTGTCACCGCCAGCGACCATGATGGGCAGAGCCAGAACACCGGAGGGACCCCAGGTGGTAGCTGCGACCTTCATAGCCATACAGAAAGCACCGCCGAAGCCAGCGCCCAGACCTGCAGTGATGAAGGGCTTGCCCATGGGCAGGGTGACACCGTAGATCAGAGGCTCGCCGACACCCAGAACACCAGCGGGCAGAGCGCCGCCGATAACGGACATCATGCGCTTGTTGCCGGTGCGCTTAGCCTTCAGCCAGATAGCGATGGCAGCGCCGACCTGACCAGCACCAGCCATAGCCAGAGCGGGGTACAGGGTAACGAAGCCGATGGTATTCAGCTGGACGGTGTACAGAGCAACCAGACCGTGGTGCATACCCATAGCAACCAGAGGCAGGAACAGGAAGGAACCCAGGAAACCGGCGATCATACGGACGAAGATGGACTCAGACATGCAGACGGCACCCACAACGGAAACGATGGCATTGGAGATAATACCGGTGATGGGCATGATGACGAAGACATAGGGAACAACGCAGATTGCCAGGATGACGATGGGGGAAACAACGATGTCCAGAGCATCGGGCATCTTGTTGCGGACCCACTTTTCGACCTTAGCCATCAGCAGGACACCCAGGATAACGGCCAGAACACCGCCGCGGCCTGCGCGCAGAACTGCGTTCAGGGCGTCGCCGCCTTCGGGGACCCAGAAGAAGCCGCCAACCAGCTGGGAAATGGTGTTGATATTGGCCATGGTGGTGATCATACCCAGCATACCGCCCAGGATGGGAGTAGCACCGAACTTCTCAGCAGCGCGGTAGCCAGCCCATGCGGTGATGTAGGTCATGAATGCGGTGTTGATCATGGTCAGGAACTGGTGTACGATGTACAGCCACTTCACATCGGCATAGCCGGGGTTGACCTGGGTGATCAGGGTAGCGATACCGGAGCACAGACCGGCAGCGATAACGCCGGGGATCAGGGGAACGAAGATATCGCCGACAGACTTCAGAGCGGTCTTGACCTTGCCCTGCTTCTGGCCAGCCTTCATGGCAGCCTTGTTTTCCTTCCAGTCAGCTTCAGTAGACATGCCGCCATCAGCGACACCTGCATCAGCCTTGAACTGGTCAGTGACCTTCTTCGCCTTGCCGGGGCCCAGAACGATGTGCAGATTGTCCATTTCGATAACCTGCAGAACGCCTTCGGTAGCCTTCAGGCCTTCGATGTCTGCCTTTGCATAATCCTTCAGATTGACGCGCAGGCGGGTCATGCAGTTGGTAGCGGCAGTGACGTTTTCCTTACCGCCGACCAGCTCCAGGATCTTGAGGGAAAGTTCCTGATTTGTCATTTGTTTGCACCTCTTCTATAATTTTTCTTCCCTTGCGGGATACAAAACAGTCCTCTGGACTGTTAATGTACGAATTCGGCTCTCCATCCGGGAGAGGCAGGGTTCTGCATCAGCGTTTACTTAATGGCTTCCCGGACGTGGCCCTTGGCCTTTTCCAGACGGGCTCTTGCCTCTTCCAGACCGCAGTCAGCCAGGATCATGGTGATGGCAGTCTTGGCATTGCCGCCGGCGATGCCGATCTTCTCGGCAGCAGTCTCACGGTCGCAGCCGGTGGCTTCCATGACGATGTTCTGTGCGCGGACCACCAGCTTCTCGTTGGTCTGCATCACGTCCACCATCAGGTTCTGGTATGCCTTGCCGCAGCCCACCATGGTGGCGGTGGAGATCATGTTCAGGATCAGCTTCTGGCAGGTACCGGACTTCAGGCGGGTGGAACCGGTGAGGCACTCGGGGCCGGGAACCACTTCGATGGCCAGCTCAGCGGCAGCTCCCACAGCGGAGCCGGGGTTGCAGGAAATGCCCACGGTGTGGCAGCCCACTTCCTTGGCGTAGGCCAGACCTCCCAGAACGTAGGGAGTACGGCCGGAGGCAGCGATACCGATGACGATGTCCCGGGCTTCCAGCTTGATATCCACCAGATCCTGGCGGCCCAGTTCACGGCTGTCCTCGGCGCCTTCCACTGCCTTGACGAAAGCCTTCTCACCGCCTGCGATCAGGCCCACAACGACCTCAGGAGCAACGCCGAAAGTGGGAGGGCACTCGACGGCATCCAGAACGCCCAGACGGCCGGAGGTACCGGCGCCCATATAAATGATGCGTCCGCCGGCTTCGATGGACTGGATGGCCCAGGTGACGCACTGTGCAATGTTGGGCAGTGCAGGCTTGATGGCCTCAGGCACCTTGGCATCTTCCTGGTTCATCACAGTGACGACCTCCAGAGGGGTCATGATGTCCAGATTCATGGTGTTCTGATTCCGGGTCTCGGTAGACATGTTCTTCAGATTCAGGCTCATAAAAAAGGCTCCCTTCCAATTTTCACTTTTTGACTCGTTTGTGAATCAACTGTTAACGACATTCTACCGCGAAAACGTTTTTGTGTCAATCTTTTTGAATTATTATGAAACTTTGTGCCGAACGATGGTTGCTTTTTTGATATTTGGGCGTTTTCGATGAAACATACCCATCTACCACAACTCGTTTTTTATTGATTCTGCACAAAAAGCTCAAAATGTTTTTGTGCAGAAAACGAATGGCGATTCCTGCCGAAAACAGGTACAATATGGCTTATTGCATCGGAATGGAGGAATTGCCATGAGCAGCGCTCTGCTGAAACTCAGAGAACAGTCCCGTCTTTTCAGCACTACAGAACAGGAAATCGCCCAGCACATTCTGCAAAATCCCCAGCTTGTGGTAGATATGAGTATCCACGAACTGGCGAAGCACACCTTTTCCTCCGCCTCCAGCATTGTCCGGCTTTGCAACCATACCGGTTACTCCGGCTACAAGGAATTCCGTAAGGCTGTCACCTATGAACTGGCCATGCGGGAACGGAGCAGGCGGGTGGAGCAGAAGGAAATTGCCCACTCCGACAGCATGCAGGATATTATCGACAAAATCACCTATGCCAATATTATTTCTCTGGAAGAGACCCGGGAACTGATGGATGTGAATGTCCTTCGGGCCTGCGTGGACCTGATCAAGAATGCCCGGGTGATTTACCTGTTCGGTCTTGGGGCCTCTCTGGTAGCCGCGCAGGACGCATATCTAAAATTTCTCCGGCTGAACAAACTGGCTGTCACCAATGTAGACTGGCATTCCCAGATGCTCCAGGCTAAAAATGCCAATGCGCAGGATCTGGGCATTGTTATTTCCTATTCCGGCGCCACCACAGAAGTCGTGGAATGTATGAAGATCATGAAGGAGAACAAGACGCCCATCATTGCCATCACCCGCTGCGTCAACTCCCCGGTTTCCGAGCTTGCGGACCAGCTGCTGTACACCACCGCCAATGAATCCATCTTCCGCAGCGGTGCCATGGCCTCCCGTACCTCCCAGCTGAACATCATCGACATTCTCTATACCGCCCTCGCCAATGACCAGTATGAAGCCTCTCTGGAACAGCTGTCCCGGACCCACATCCAGAAGCCCGGTCAGACCTCCGGCAAGGCTTACAAGACCAGCTCTCAGGGATAGTGCCAAGCGCAAAGAACAGCGTGGGCAGTTTGGAATGATTCCGTCGTCAAACACTGCAAAAAGGGAACGGCTTATGTGCCGTTCCCTTTATTTTTATGCACATTCCGCAAAACAAAGCTCCAGAAACAGCACGGCGTAGTCCTTCCCTTCCTTCAGGTCCTTCAGGCCGGCACTGTCCAGCCGCTCCGCCCGGAACACCCGGCGGATCTCCTCTGCCGTCCCCTTCCAGGCAACGCTTCCCCAGTCCACATCCACCCGGTCCCGGAGACAGTAATCCGCCGAGGACAGGGCCGAGATCCGGCAGTTTTCCGCCGCGAAGGGCTCTCCGTCCCAGACAGAATAGGGATTGTCATTTCTGATATTCCACTTTTCTCTTCTCATACTTCCGATTTCACCCACGATCATTTTATACATCGTTCCGACCTCCCTGTCTGTAATAATAGCCGCCCAGCTGCAATGCCGCAGCCAGTATCAGAAGAATCCACTGCATGAGGCATCCCTCCTTTGTGGGATCATTATAAGGGAGATTGTGGGAAATAAACCGGACAGAAGTAAAGGATGGATGTTGCTTTCCTGTCGCTGATCAAGAAATGTCCGCCTATCTGTCATTCACAGAAGTTGTCAGATATAAAAAAGCACCCCATCGGGGTGCTTTTTTATTAACCTTCAAAATCATAGCCCATCTGCAGAGCCTGACAGTTGGCATCGATGAGGTTTGCCTTCTTTGCAGGGATGAAAGTCTCCAGCGTTTCTCTGTTTCCGGCAAAGTCGGCACAGGCAGATTCCTTCAGGGCCTTGCCGGTGAGGATCATGTTGGCAAGGGTGGCAAAGCCTGCATCCTTGGCCATCTGGGTTGCGGGAACATAGCAGACCTTCACGTCGGTACGCTCTACCCTGGCCTGGATCAGAGTGGAATCCAAGATGATGGTACCGCCGGGAGCCACGGTATCCATGAACTTTTGCAAGGAGGGCAGATTCATGGCGATCAGCACATCCGGAGTGGTGATGATGGGGCTGCCAACGGGGGTATCGGACAGGATGACATTGCAGTTGGCGGTGCCGCCGCGCATTTCGGGGCCGTAGGAAGGCAGCCAGGAGACCTGCATATCCTGCACCAGTCCCTTGTAGGCCAAGAACTTACCGGCAAAGAGAACGCCCTGGCCGCCGAAGCCGGCCAGCAGAATCTGAGTGGTCTTCATATTACTCCGCCTCCTTTGCAGCACTTCTGTCCTTGTAGACACCGATGGGATAGTAGGGCAGCATATCGCTCTCCACCCACTCCAGTGCCTTCTGGGGAGTCATGCCCCAGTTGGTGGGACAGGCGGAAACCACTTCCACCAGAGAGAAGCCCTTGCCCTGGATCTGGTTTTCGAAAGCCTTCTTGATGGCCTTCTTGGCGTTCTTGACGTTCTTGACGTTGTTGACAGCCACACGGGCGATGTACTCGGGGCCTTCCAGAGTGGACAGCATTTCGCAGACCTTGATGGGCCAGCCGCAGTGCTTGACGTCACGGCCATAGGGAGAGGTCTGGGTCACCTGACCGGGAAGGCTGGTAGGCGCCATCTGACCGCCGGTCATGCCATAGATGGCATTGTTGACGAAGATGATGGTGATATTTTCATTTCTGGCAGCGCTGTGGACCGTTTCAGCCATACCGATGGAGGCCAGGTCACCGTCACCCTGATAGGTGAATACGATGTTGTCAGGACGGCAGCGCTTGATGCCGGTAGCAACTGCGGGTGCACGGCCGTGGGCCGCCTCGATCATATCACAGGCGAAATAGTCATAGGCCATAACAGCGCAGCCGACGGGAGCAACGCCGATGGTCTTGCCTTGGATGCCCAGTTCATCAATGGCCTCTGCCACCAGACGGTGGATGATGCCATGGGGGCAGCCGGGGCAGTAATGGAGAACGGCATCGGTCAATGCCTTGGGTTTTTCAAATACGACAGCCATGGTTTACTCTCCTTTCGCAGCATCACGGATGCTCTGCAGCACCTGGTCGGGGCTGGGGATCATGCCGCCGGCCCGGTTGCACAGGGTAACGGGCTTCCTGCATTCGGTGGCAAGACGAATATCTTCGATCATCTGGCCCATGTTCAGCTCCACAGAGATGAAGCTCTTGACCTGATCGGCAGCTTTCCGCAGGGCCTTGGTGGGGAAGGGCCACAGGGTAATGGGACGGATCAGACCCACCTTGATACCCTCGGCGCGGGCAGCCACAACGGCATTCTTGGCAACACGGGAAGCAATGCCAAAGGCCACGACGCAGTATTCGGCGTCTTCCATCATGTACTCTTCCCACATGGGCTCATTCTCTTCCACGATCTTATAGCGCTCATAACGTTCAAAATTCTTGATCTCCAGTTTGTCAGGCTGCAGGTACAGGGAATTGACCACATTGTGGGGGCGCTTACCCTCGGTGCCTGTCAGGGCCCAGGGCTTTTCGTAGTGCTCGATCTCGGCATCCTCGAAGGAGATAGGCTCCATCATCTGGCCGATGGTGCCGTCTGCCAGGATCATGGCAGTCATCAGGTACTTGTCTGCCAGATTGAAGCCCTTGATGGTAAGGCTTGCCATTTCCTGCACGGAAGCGGGAGCCAGCACGATCATCCGGTAATCGCCGTGGCCGCCGCCCTTGGTGGCCTGGAAATAGTCGGACTGGGAAGGCTGGATACCACCCAGGCCGGGGCCGCCGCGCTGGACGTTCACCACGAAGGCAGGAATGTCGGAACCGGCAATGTAGCTCAGGCCCTCGGTCTTCAGGGAGATTCCGGGGCTGGAAGAGGAGGTCATAACACGGCAGCCGGTTGCTGCTGCGCCGTAGACCATGTTGATGGAAGCGATCTCGCTTTCTGCCTGCAGGAACACGCCGCCGATCTTGGGCATCTTCTTAGCCATGTAGGCAGCGATCTCGGTCTGGGGAGTGATGGGATAACCAAAGTAATGACGGCAGCCGGCCCGGATCGCAGCTTCCGCGATGGCCTCATTGCCCTTCATCAGTACACGCTGTGCCATAGTGAACCTCCTTACTTCTCCACGGTGATGATGCAGTCAGGACACATGGTAGCGCAGAAAGCGCAGCCGATGCACTTTTCCTGATCGGTCATCACAGCGGGAGAATAACCTTTTTTGTTGATCTGGTTTGCATCGATAGCCAGAATGCCCTTGGGGCAGGCATTGACGCACAGGCCGCAGCCCTTGCACAGATCGGTGTTGAATGTGACTTTTGCCATAGTATTTCCTCCTTAACCCCACAGGGGCCGGTTTCCCGGCTTCTGGGAGGGCAGATCAAAGTATTTTTCCTGCAGCTGCAGGGGAAGAACATTGGGAAGGGTATCTTTCAGCTTTTCCGCCACGACAGTTTCCGCAGCGGTGGCAAACACGGGCAGGCCGCTCAGGTTGCTGAGCGTCTGCATATACTCCAAAGTCGAGAGCACCGTCTCCGGTTCGGTTTCGGCAGCCAGATTGGAGTTGTTGATGATGTCGGTGAACTTCAGGCCGCAGGCCTCTTCGATTTCCCGCATCACTTCCATTGCCTCCTCCGGCGTCCGGGTCAGGGGCCGGTAGGCGTTGGCAACAAATACCATCCGGTAGTTGTTCTCTTCCTTCAGGGCGGGCACATACCGGCCAAGCGCGTAGGCGCCCCGGTCATCGCCGCCGATGTCCATGATGCCGTAGATGCTTTTGTCCTGCACCAGCCGGTAGGCTTCGGCAGGCAGGGCCGGCAGATCCACATTGGTATTGGCAAACTGCGGAGAGATCAGCTTCACCCCGGCCGCTTCCAATACGGCGGCGGAATCCTTGGTGCGGAAATAGGGATTGACGATATCCAGGTCAGCGATGACCACGTCCTTCCCCTCCCCTGCCAGCTTCAGCGCATAGTTGACGGCGATGTTGGTTTTGCCGCTGCCGTAATGGCCGGCAAATAAGGTTACTCGTTTGTGTTCCATAATTACAGCTTTTTTCTGATGATCTTGCCGCTGGTAGTCTTCGGCAGAGATTCTTTAAATTCGACAATACGGGGATACTTGTAAGGCGCGGTGCGCTTCTTGACGTAGTTCTGAATTTCCTTCTTCAGTTCGTCAGTGCCCTCAGTGCCCTTCACCAGCACGATACTGGCCTTGACCACCTGGCCGCGGACGGGATCCGGTGCAGCGGAGACACCACATTCCAGAACATAGGGCAGCTCCATGATGGTGGATTCGATCTCGAAGGGTCCGATCCGGTAGCCGGAGGACTTGATGACATCATCGGCCCGGCCGACATACCAGTAGAAGCCTTCCTCATCACACCAGGCCAGGTCGCCGGTGTGGTAGTAACCATCGCGCCAGGTCTCAGCGGTAACTTCGGGATTGCCCTCATAGCAGTAGGCCAGACCACAGGGCAGGCCGTTTTTGATATTGATGCAGATCTCGCCGGTCTCACCGGTGTCCACCTCATTGCCCTCCGGATCCAGCAGATGCACATCATACAGGGGAACAGGCTTGCCCATGGAGCCCAGCTTGTGGCTGCTGCCGTTCAGGTTGCCGATGATCAGGGTAGATTCGGACTGACCAAAGCCTTCCATGATATCCAGGCCGGTGGCCTTCTGGAACTGACGGTAGACCTCGGGATTCAGGGCTTCGCCGGCAGTGGAAGCATGCTCGATGCTGCTCAGATCGAAGCGGCTCAGATCCTGCTTGGCCAGCATCCGGTACATGGTGGGCGGTGCGCAGAAGGTGGTGATGTGGTACTTGGCGAACATGGGCAGGATCTTTTCGGCATCGAAGCGGTCAAAGTCATAGACAAAGACAGCTGCCTCGCAGAGCCACTGACCGTAAAGCTTGCCCCACATGAACTTTGCCCAGCCGGAGTCAGAAATGGTCAGGTGCAGGCCATCGGGATTGACCCGGTGCCAGTATTTGGCCGTGATGAAATGGCCAAGGGGATATTTATAGTTGTGGGCTGCCAGCTTGGGATAGCCAGAGGTGCCGGAGGTGAAGAACATCAACATGGGATCAGAGCCGCAGGGTGCATCCTCAGTGCGCTCAAAGTAGCTGCGGAACATGGA
Organism: Oscillospiraceae bacterium; assembly: GCA_017409205.1. Taxonomy (GTDB): domain Bacteria; phylum Bacillota; class Clostridia; order Oscillospirales; family Oscillospiraceae; genus Faecousia. The sequence continues at coordinate 15,600 of JAFQTF010000039.1, forward strand.
ACATTCTTCATTGAAATCATGCCATCCATCCCGCTTGCCGCCCACAAGGATCTTGCACTGCAGACCGGGGCTCTTGGCTGCGGCGGCATCGATGGCATCGGCCACATCACCGTCAGCGGTGCAGAGAACCACCTTGACATTGCCGGCTGCAAACCGGTAAGTAAAGTCCTTTTCCAGAAGCTGATTGGTGGCGGGGATAGCCACAGCGCCCAGCTTGTGCAGACCCATAACGGCAAACCAGACCTGATAGTGGCGCTTCAGCACCAGCATGACCCGGTCGCCCCGCTGAATACCCAGGGATCTGAAATAATTGGCGGCTCTGCCGGATTCCTTGGCGATATCCTGGAAAGTAAAGCGGCGCTCGGTGCCATCCTCGGAAATGTGGAGCATAGCCAGCTTTTCCGGCTTGGTCTTGCCCAGCTCGTCCACCACATCAAAGGCGAAGTTGAATTTCTCGGGATCCTTGAAGCTGATAGCCCTGAGCTGACCATCCTCCACAGTACGGTCGATGAACTTGCGGTAGATTCTGGGGGTCTTGTCCCGTTCCTTCTTCCGGGTATCGGGAGTGGCCTGGACCGCAGCCTGCTCACCCTCACGGGCAGCAGAATTGCTCAGTACGAAGGCATAGAATTCGCAGTCCTCGCCATTCACGGCAATCATGCCATGGGGCACAGAGGAATCATAGTAAATGGTGTCGCCGGCATGGAGGATCTCGGTGTGGCTGCCGATCTGGATCTTCATGTGACCCTTGATGACGATATCGCACTCCTGACCTTCGTGGGTCACCAGCTCGATATCCTCATACTCGGCGCCTTCCCGGTATTTCATCTCCATGAACAGGGGCAGGGCGATGCGGTTGCGGAAATCCGCAGCCAGGTTCCAGCCCACCATGTGATGGGCTTCCTCGATACGCTGTCCCTCACCCCGGCGGGTCAGGTCATAGGAGCGCAGTTTTGCGCTGCGGCCTTCCAGCAGGTCGCTCATGTCCACGCCGAAGCTTAAGGTACAACGGTACAGGAAGGCAATGCTCAAATTTCGGTTGCCCTGTTCGCACTGGATATATTCTTCTGCACTGAGGCCGGTACGCTGGGCCATTTCCTCCACAGTAAATCCGGAGATCTCGCGAAGTTCCCGGACACGGGCCGCAACTTCCCGGATCTTGAAATCCATACCGGTCATGGTCTGATTGCTCATAGTTACCTCCAACTGGGCCGGGGAATAAAAAAAGCCCGTCCCAAAGATGATCCTTTGAGACGGGCATAACACCCGCGGTACCACTCAAATTGCATCTGCCTCACAGCAGATACCCCTTATCGGGCTCCAGCAAGCCCTAAGCACTAACGCAGCTGACGCGGGAGAGTTCTACTGGCAAAAATCGCGTTCTTCTCTCCGGCTTGGGAGCGACAGGCCGTGGATACGTGCATCCGTGGCTTGCACCAACCGCCACTTCTCTGCGATGCCGCTGTATCCGGCCCTCTCCGTCTGAGCCTTTTTATATTGAAAGAATCATATCACTCAAATGTGAAATTGTCAACACCAAAGTATACGGGTGGAGGATAAATGTTTTTATTTCGCGGACGGCCATTCGCCGCCCGCGAACAATTTTGCTTACAGTTTGTTGCGGATGATCTTGCCGCTGATGGTCTTGGGCAGTTCTTCCCGGAATTCCACGATTCTGGGATACTTGTAGGGAGCAGTACGGTGCTTGACGTAGTTCTGAATTTCCTTTTTCAGTTCGTCAGTGCCCTCGGTACCCTTCACCAGCACAATGCAGGCCTTGACCACCTGGCCTCTGACCTCGTCAGGTGCAGCGCAAACGCCACATTCCAGAACATAAGGCAGCTCCATAATGGTGGATTCGATCTCGAAGGGTCCGATGCGGTAGCCGGAGGACTTGATAACGTCATCGGCGCGGCCAACATACCAATAGTAGCCGTCCTCATCCCGCCAGGCCAGATCGCCGGTGTGGTACATGCCGTCATGCCACACTGCATTGGTGGCGTCCTTGTTCCGGTAGTAGCCCAGGAACACGCCGCAGGTGGGTTTGGGATCGGTGCGGATGACGATCTCGCCATTGACGCCATCGGCCACAGGATTGCCCTCGGTATCCACCAGGTCGATGCCGTAGCCGGGAACAGGCTTGCCCATGGCGCCGGGCTTCAGCTCGCTGCCCACCAGGTTGGCGATACCCAGCGTCATCTCTGTCTGGCCGAAGCCCTCGGCGATCCGCAGTCCCGTAGCCTGCTCGAACTTGTAGAAGACCTCGGGGTTCAGAGCCTCGCCGGCAGTGGTTGCATGATGGATGGAGGAAAGGTCGTATTTGCTCAGATCCTGCTTGATCAGCATCCGGTACATGGTGGGCGGTGCGCAGAAGGTGGTGATATTGTACTTTGCGAACATGGGCAGGATCTTCTCGGCGTCGAAGCGGTCGAAGTCATAAACGAACACAGCGCCCTCGCAGAGCCACTGGCCGTAGAGCTTGCCCCACAGGGCCTTGCCCCAGCCGGTTTCGGAAATGGTGAAGTGGAGGCCTTCCCGTTCACACAGATGCCAGTATTTGGCGGTAACATAGTGGCCCAGAGCGTACTTGTAGGAGTGCATGGCCATCTTGGGATAGCCGGTGGTGCCGGAGGTAAACAGCATCAGCATGGGATCAGAGCCGCAGGGCGCATCATTCATGCGGATATAGCGGCGGCTGAACAGGCAGTACTCCTTATCGAAGTCATGCCAGCCCTCCCGGCTGCCGCCTACCAGGATCTTGGTCAGCTGCATACCGGCAGTCTTCTCAGCCAGCTCTACCTGATGGGCAGTATCTCCATCGGCGGTGCAGACCACAGCGCTGACATCCGCAGCGGTAAAGCGGTATACAAAGTCCTTCTCCACCAGCTGATTGGTGGCGGGGATGGCAATAGCACCCAGCTTGTGCAGGCCCAGAATGGCAAACCAGAACTGATAGTGCCGTTTCAGCACCAGCATGACCCGGTCACCCCGGTGGATTCCCAGAGACATGAAATAGTTGGCTGCCTGGGAACTTGCATCCTTGATATCCTTGAAGGTAAACCGCCGCTCGGTCATATCGTTTGCGATATGGACCATAGCCAGCTTGTCGGGACTGCGGCGGGCAATGGCATCCACGGTATCGAAGGCAAAATTATATTCCTCGGCACCATCAAAGGTGGTGCCCAGCAGTGCGCCATTGGCATCCTCTTTTGCGTGGATGAACTTCTGGCACAGCAGCGTCTCATCCGGGCTGTTCTCCCGGGTCTTGCCGATGTAGAGCTTCTGGTCGGTGGTGTCGGACACCATAATCATAGCCAGGAACACGCAGTCCTGCCCATCGATGGCGATCATACCATGGGGCGTTGAGGACTTGTAGAAGATGCTGTCACCTTCCCGGAGGATCTCCTCGCGGTCACCGATCTTGACCCGCATGGCGCCTTTGATCACCAGGTCAAATTCCTGGCCGGCATGGGTAGTGGTGTGGATGGGCTGATTCTGCAGCTTCTCATCGTATGCGTAGGTGACCCAGTAGGGAGTCGCCAGCTTCTTGCGGAACATGGGAGCCATATCCTGAATGGTAATGCCGTCCTCGCTGGCAGTAACCAGGCCTTTGCCCCTGCGGGTCACGGTATAACCGGAAAGCCGGGCGCTGTGACCTTCCAGCAGAACGGTAATTTCCACGCCGAACACCTTAGAGCACTTGTGCAGGAAGGTAAAGGGCAGGTCGACGGTGCCGGATTCATACATCTTATACATATCCTCGGATACATCCGTCAGCTCCGCCATCTTCTGCATGCTGTAGCCCAGTATGTCACGCATATCCCGGATACGCATTGCGATATCCATCAGCTGTGTTGCAGGGTTCTGGCTCATAATCTCAAGTCCTTTCAAAATGAAATAAAAAAACGCCTCAAGAAACAATTCTTGAGACGAGTAAAGGCATACCCGCGGTACCACTCAAATTACGGCGGAATCCGCCGTCCCTTCGGGCTCCAGCAAGCCCTATCCCTGTAACGGGGGCAACCGGGAAAACCTCAAAACCTTCGGCTTTCCGGCTCAGAAGTGATGGGTCTTATGGATGCATCCCGCTGCCTCGCACCACCCGGCAGCTCTCTGGAAGGATACGGTTCCGGACCGTCTTCGTCACAGCCTTTTATGTATTGCCGATACTCTATCATGTCCGCGCACAAAAGTCAAATGTTTTTCTCGAAAAGATTCATTTTTTCTTTCCTGTACAAAATCCAATGATACCCTGTTTAAAAAAACTGGAAAAACTACCTGTTGACAAACCGTGGAGTTTATGGTTTAATGACATTCGTACATATCTTAAAGACGTTGACGGAAATCTTGCTTCTTCTGGACACTTCAGAGAGCCGGCGGGTGGTGTGAGCCGGTGTGAAAAGAGAATGCAGTCTGCTTCCCGAGTCGGTTCTGTAAACAGAGTCCATCTCTCAGTAATGGAACCCGGTCGCCCCCGTTACAGGGATAGGACTTGCTGGAGTCTGAAGGGATTTCCCCCTTTGGGGAGATAATCAGGGTGGTACCGCGAATTGTAATGTTCGTCCCTGAGGCATTTCGCCTCGGGGACTTTTTTATTCCCCAGGCCAGGAAAAAGGAGCAAACCAATATGAATGAGATCCGTATCAGCGATGTGACCATGAAGCAGACAGGACCCGAGATTTCCCTGTCCTTTAAAGAAAAGATCGAGCTGAGCAAGCTGCTGGATAAGCTGGGTGTTTCCGTCATCGAGCTGGAGCCCATCCAGCAGACCAAGATCGATGCCCTGCGGATAAAGTCCGTAGCCGCCGCCGTGAAAAACAGCATCGTGGCCGTCCCCGTAGCCCTGAATGAAGAATCCGTACAGATCACATGGAATGCACTGAAGGAGGCAAAAAAGGCCAGACTTCAGGTCTGTGCCCCCGTCAGCCCCGTGCAGATGGAATATCTCTTCCACAAAAAGCCCGATGCCATGCTGGCAGCCATTCAGGATACCATCCGGGCCTGCTGCCGGGTCTGCAATGACGTGGAATTCGTGGCCGATGATGCCACCCGCAGCGATGCCGCCTTCCTGTACAGCGCCGTCACCGCCGCCATCGAGGCCGGCGCCAAAACTGTCACGGTCTGTGATACCGCCGGAGCCATGCTGCCCAATGAATTCACCGCCTTTATCCGCGCCCTGTATGAAGGTGCTCCCCGGCTGAAGGAGGTCTGCCTGGGCGTTGCCTGCTCCGATAATCTGTCCATGGCCGATGCCTGTGCCATCGCTGCCGTCCGTTATGGTGCACGGGAGCTGAAGGCCGCTTCCTACCGGCTGGACACCATTTCCCTGCCCAATGTGGCCCGGGCGCTCAGTGCCAAGGGCGATGTCTACGGCGTAGCCTGCCGGGTCCACACCACTGTCATGAAGCGCATCACCGGTCAGATCGCCTGGATGTGCCAGACCGGACGCAGCAAGAATTCCCCCTTCGACAACGGCGTTCAGGAGGACGACACCGGCCTGTTCCTGACTGCCCATGATGATCTCAGCGCGGTAATGAAGGCTGCTTCCCGGCTGGGCTATGATCTGAGCGAGGATGACGGTGTCAAGGTCTATGACGCTTTCAAAGTCATCGCTGCAAAAAAGGAAAAAGTGGGTGCCAAGGAACTGGACGCCATCGTTGCTTCCGCTGCCATGCAGGTGCCTCCTACCTACAAGCTGGACAGCTATGTGGTCACCTCCGGCAACACCATTTCCGCCACCGCCCATCTGAAGCTGCACAGGCACGACAAGGTGCTGGAAGGCGTTTCCATCGGTGACGGCCCCATTGACGCCGCCTTCCTGGCCGTGGAGCAGATCACCGGCCAGCATTATGAGCTGGACGACTTCCAGATCCAGGCCGTCACTGAAGGCCGGGAAGCCATGGGCCAGACCGTGGTGAAGCTGCGCTCCGGCAGCAAGGTCCACTCCGGCCGGGGTATCTCCACCGATATCGTGGGCGCCAGTATTCACGCCTATATCAACGCCCTGAACAAAATCGTTTATGAGGAGGAAAACGTATGAATCTCTCCTTTTCTACCCGCGGCTGGGGCGATCTGAGCTGGGAAGAACTGGTCGACGCTGCCACTGAAATGAAATTCACCGGCATCGAGGTATATAATCTCTTTAAATTCCCTGCCCTGACCGACCGGGGCGGCCCCTTCCATAAGCACAAGATCGCCGCTACTGTCCGTCATCTGAAGGATCTGAAGCTGCATATCCCCTGCCTGGACACCTCCATGGATCTGTCCGAAAATACCGCCAATGCCGATGTGCTCGCCGATATGATGCAGATCGCCCACGATCTGCAGGTGCCCTATGTGGTGGGCTGGGCGTCTTCTGACAACGAGGAGATGATCCGGACCAATCTGGACCGGCTGCTGCCTCTGGCGGAAGAGCTGAACGTGTGCCTGCTGCTGAAGACCAGCGGCATCTATGCGGATACCGCAAAACTGCGCTGCCTACTGGAAAGCTATGCCAGCGACTTTACCGGTGCCCTGTGGGATATGCACCATCCTTACCGGGACTTTGGTGAAAGTGCTGATGCCACCATCAAGAATCTGGGCACCTATGTCAAGCACGTCCATCTGCGGGATTCCGATGACAAGGATACCTACAACCTGATCGGCGAAGGCAATCTGCCGGTGGCCGACATGATCCGGGCCCTGGGCTCCATCAACTACGATGGTTTCATCTCTCTGGAATGGAAGCCGGAATGGATGGAGGATCTGCAGGACCGTGAGATCATCTTCCCCCACTTCGTTAACTACATGAGCCGCTTCGGCAGCACCCGCACCCGCAAGAAGTCCCTGTACTACAACCACGATGGCTCCGGCCAGTATGTGTGGAAGAAGGACGACCTGATTGATCTGACCTTCCCCCAGGTGCTGGACCGGATGGTGGAGGAATTCCCTGACCAGTACGCCTTCAAATATACCACCCTGGACTACACCCGTACCTACGAGGAATTCCGGGAGGACGTGGACAATTTCGCCCGGGCGCTGATTTCCATGGGTGTCCGCCCCGGTATGAAGGTAGCCATCTGGGCCACCAACGTGCCTGCCTGGTTCATCACGTTCTGGGCCACCACCAAGCTGGGCGCCGTTCTTGTCACCGTCAACACCGCCTACAAGATCCATGAGGCCGAGTATCTGCTGCGTCAGTCCGATACGCATACGCTGGTGATGATCGAATCCGCGCTGGATTCCAACTACCGGAAGATCATCAACGAGATCTGCCCCGAGATTGCAAAGACCAAGGCTGGTTCTCCCCTGCACTGCAAGCGTCTGCCCTTCCTGCGCAATGTCATCACCGTGGATTTCAAGCAGCCCGGTTCCCTGACCTTTGATGAGGCCATGGCCCGCTGCAATATGGTTCCTGTGGAAGAGGTCTACCGCTACGCCGCCCAGATCCAGCCCGATGATGTGTGCAATATGCAGTACACCTCCGGCACCACGGGCTTCCCCAAGGGCGTCATGCTGACCCATTACAACGTGGTCAACAACGGCAAATGTATCGGCGACCGGATGGGACTCAGCACTGCTGACCGGATGATGATCCAGGTTCCCATGTTCCACTGTTTTGGCATGACCCTCTCCATGACAGCCTCCATGACCCACGGCGCCACCATGTGTCCCATGCCCTATTTCTCCGCCAAATCCAGCCTTGCCTGCATCAATCAGGAGCGGATCACCTGCTTCAACGGCGTTCCCACCATGTTCATAGCCATGTTCAACCATCCGGACTACCGCAAGACCGATTTCAGCCACATGCGCACCGGCATCATGGCAGGCGCAGGCTGTCCCCCGGAACTGATGCGCCGTGCCGCCCAGCCGGACGAGATGAACATGCGGGGTATCGTCTCCGTTTACGGTCAGACCGAATGTGCTCCCGGCAACACCATGTCCAGCTGGACCGACACCCTGGAAGTCCGCACCGACACCGTGGGCTATGCCTTCCCCCATGTGGAGTGCAAGGTCATCGATCCGGAGACCGGTGAAGAGGTGGGTCCCGGCGTCAACGGCGAATTCTGCGCCCGGGGTTACAACACCATGAAGGGCTACTACAAGATGCCCGAAGCCACCCGGGGCACCGTTGATTCCGAAGGCTGGCTCCACTCCGGCGACCTGGCCTGCCGGGACGAAGCCGGCAACTACCGGATCACCGGCCGTCTGAAGGACATGATCATCCGGGGCGGTGAGAATATCTACCCCAAGGAGATCGAGGAATTCATCTACACCCACCCGATGGTGCGGGATGTTCAGGTCATTGGCGTACCGGATAAAAAGTACGGCGAAGAGATCATGGCCTGCATCATCCTGAAGGAGCCCGGCACTGTGACAGTGGAGGAAATGACCAACTTCATCAAAGCCAGCATGGCCCGTCACAAGGTTCCCCGTTATATCGAATTTGTGGAAGCTTTCCCCATGAATGCTGCAGGCAAGATCCTGAAATACAAGATACGGGAAGATGCCGCAAAGCGTCTGGGTCTGGTAGGCGATGGTTCCGACACCGCCGGCCCCGGCAAATAACTCCCCCGGACAGACAACCGGCACAGCAGTCTTTCTCTGCTGTGCCGGTTCTTGTATATCTTGTTCTTCTGTGGTAAAATATAAATAATTCATCTTCTTCGACCTTTTCGGAGGAATTCTTATGTGTATTATCAAAAACGAAATCCCGATCCTGGAATTTGACACCGAGCAGGATGCCGTGATCTCTCCCACACATGACAGGTTAGGGCTGCAGCTGCCGGAAAAATGTGTCTTTGCCTTTGTCGGTGACTACATCGACACTTACGCAGCTGCGTCAGGCGCACGGCTGGTATCCCATTTCGTCAGCACAACAAAGCACTACCCCATCTACATCACAACCTACCAGGGTCAGGAGATCGTTCTCTGTCAGGCGCCGGCAGGCGCTGCCGCCGCTGCTCAGATCCTGGACTGGCTCATCGGCTACGGTGTCCGTAAGATCATTTCTGCCGGCTCCTGCGGCGGACTGGAGGCTTTCGCCGAAAGTACCTTCCTGGTGCCGTACAAGGCCCTGCGGGACGAAGGAACCTCCTACCACTACGCTCCCCCTCCCGCTTTATCGAGGTGAATGAGCAGGCAAGGAGTGCCATCCGGCATACTCTGGCGGAACACAAACTGAACTGCCGGGAGGTCATCACCTGGTCTACCGACGGTTTTTTCCGGGAAACAAAGGAAAAGGTTTCCTATCGCAGAAGGGAAGGCTGCTCCGTTGTGGAAATGGAGTGCTCTGCCCTTGCCGCCTGCGCCGCTTTCCGTGGGGCGACCTGGGGCATGATACTGTACACTGCCGACAGTCTTGCAGATATCGACCGGTATGATGCCCGGAACTGGGGCGGCAATGCCTACGAATATGCCCTTACGCTCTGCCTTGATGCAGTAATCAAATTATAAGGAGGAATGCCGTATGAGATGCCCCCTGTGTAACAGCGAAATGCAGGAAGGCGGATTGGTAATTGACGGCGTTGCGCCCGGCTGGGTTCCTCTGGAGCAGTTTCAGAAAAGAGGATTGCACCGGCTCGTCCATACGGGACTGCGCACAATCGGCAAGACCAGCATATTACTGCGGCAAACCAAGGTATCCAATGCCTTTTTCTGCGCCCGCTGCAACAAGATCATTGGGGTGTTTGATGTGACCAATGCTCTGGAGGTATGATTTTCTGACAGGATCTCCCATGGATGACTGATATACAGCAAAAATCCGGCCTGCAGCAGCAAATGCAGGCCGGGTTTTTGTTTAAAGAACCACCCCTTAACAACGTAAAAACCGCCCCGGACCGGGCGGTTTTCACGTAAAAGGATGGAGGTGACATAGTTTTTCACCGGGTTAAATCATCGCTGACGCTGGCAAAATCAACGGTGATTTTTTCTGAAAACAGGATATCACATTTCGTTGGGAAAGGGAAATATCTTTTTCGGATGAATGGATTCCAGTTATTCCTTTTTTTGATAAACCGGGTCTTGCCTGCGCAGAGTGGAATACACGGGGCCGTATGTGCTGATCTTTTTCACAGAAGGCATTGTTTCCTTCCGGAATCCTTTTTCTGTTCATCTCCAGTCTTTCCGGATCATTTCTTTCTTCTGAATATGGACATCGACAAAATATTCTGATATTATTATATAATCTATCTTCCATGCGAAAGGAGTACCCTTATGTCAGTGCTAAAACAAATTATCAGCCTGTTTCTTGTCTTTGCGTTATCAGCAAACTGTATTTCGCCTTTGGCTGTCTCTGCAGAAGAAACCGGTTCTGATATTACAGTTTCTCAGGAAACCCAGTCGTCTCCTGAAACTGATACTGCAAACAACGGTATGCTGCCCGTTTCCACCGATACACCGGAAACAGATCCAGCTCCGTCTGACAGTACCACTCTGCCGGTAATTCCCGATAATGCCGAGCCATCTGGCAGTATGGATCCCGATACGACTGCAGGATCCAATGAATTTCAGGAGCCCGATATCACCGATGATTCCCAGAATACAGAAATGAGCGAGGGTACCCAGGATACAGAAGTAAGCGAGGACATCCAGGATCCTGATGTATCTGACAGTCAGCAGGATATCACCGAAGAGACCCCTCCCCTTCTGAACAGCGGTGAGCCCACATTCACCTTCAGCAACGGCAAACTCACCGGTTGTGATCCCGGTTCCGCAACCGAGATCGTTATTCCGGAGCAGATCAACTCCGTGACTGTCAGCGTTATCAGCGACCAGGCTTTTCAAAACCTGACGACCATAACCTCCGTTGTCATTCCCAGCACTGTAAAGACCATTGCTGATTCCGCATTCTCCGGCTGCACCGCACTGGAAACCGTCTCTATCCCCCAAAGTGTTACCTTCATCGGCTCACAGGCCTTCTCCGGCTGCAGCAGTCTGAAGGAACTCTCTCTGACCGGTGTTCAGACCATCAGTTATGAATCCTTTTCCGGCTGCACCGCTCTGAGCAGTCTGTCCCTGCCCAACACGCTGACAGCCATTGGTGTCCGCGCTTTTGCCGACTGCACCAGCCTGACCAATGTCACCATCCCCGGCAGTGTTGTAAATGTCGGTGCAAACGCATTTGTCAGCTGCAGCGGCCTGACCACCGTAATTGTGGAGGAAGGTGTCCGCCTTCTGGACGCCTGCTGCTTCTGGAACTGTACCAGCCTGACTGACATCACCTTCCCTCCCACGCTTTCCATGCTGGGCGAATTCATATTTGCCGCCGATACGGATGCCAGTGTTCCTCTGAACTCTGCCGATCTGGGCCATACCCAGATCACAACAATCCCCAATGGTGCCTTTAACCACTGCACCAGTCTGAAAACAGTAACCCTTCCGGATACCGTAACCGCGCTGGGTTCAGAAGCTTTTCGCGAGTGTACTTCCCTGACCAGTGTCAATATTCCGGATTCCGTGCAGTCTATCGGCAACTCTGCCTTTTTCAACTGCCATTCCCTTCAGCAGATCCACCTTCCCGACGGCATCCAGATTCTGGATGAATGGACGTTCTTCCATTGCTGCAGTTTGACAGAACTCACCATTCCCGGATCTGTGCATACCATCGGCAATTACGCGCTTCGGTTCTGCCAGGGACTGACTAATATCGAAATTCCCGCAAGCGTGACCACCATTGGTACCGAAGCTTTCCAGGATTGTATCGGACTGACATCCATCGTCATTCCCGACAGTGTCACCGACCTTGGTGCCCGGGCATTTTATATTTGCTCCGGTCTGCGTTCCGCTGTAATTGGCGAAGGCATCACCGAGATCAAAGAATACACATTCTCCCACTGTGCTGAACTGGAACAGCTTACGATTGGCAGCAATGTCAGGACCATCGGCAGCAATGCCTTCTCCTACTGCTACAACAAGCTTTCCGAGATCAATCTTCCCCATGGTGTGGAGATCATTGGCGACTACGCCTTCGATCACTGCAATCAGCTTTCCGTCATCACCATCCCGGAAACTGTCACCCAGCTCGGCAGCAATGCCTTTGACAGCAACATCATCCAGGAAGCCTGGGTTCTGAACCGGAATATGACCTTCGGCACCTCGGTATTTCCCCGTGCACCCGTGGAATTTACCATCCACGGATATCCCGGCAGCACCGCCGAAGCCTACGCCTCCGCAAACGGTCATCTTTTCAAGTCAATGGGATCCCGGACGCTTTCCGTCCGCCTGATGCTCTCCGAAGAAGAGGAGCTGACCAGTGGATTCACCATTACCTGGTATGACGAAGAAGACACCGTTGTTTGCGAAACACCGCAATTTGCAGAGGCCGATCCTGACAGAACCTATCGTTTTGAGATTGACTTTACAGACGAAGTGGCTGTCCGGTTTGTCCTGCCCGAAGGTCAGACCATTACACCTGACTCCGGGGATGAAACCATCCTGACACTGACCCCCATTCCTACACTGATCTTTAGCGGCAAGGCTGCCGATCAGAATGGTCAGGGCATCTCCGGTGCTTCCGTCACTGTCAGAATTCTCGGAACCACTGTCGACCAGACTGCTGAAACAGATGCCTCCGGTGGCTTTTCCTTGGTGCTTCCTGCATTGGATGCCGCTTTGACCATTCGCAGGGACGGTTACTACAGTGTCAGAAGCAACCATTTCTTAAGTGCAGTTCAGGCCGAAACCTACAATGCCGGCATTATTACGATGTCCGAAACCATTTCCGACCGGATCGCACTGGAAGTGTCCCTGATTCCCGCTGCAGAAGATCCGGGTTCCGCGATTGAAATCCCCCTTTCTCAGCCGCAATCCCTTTCCTTTGATGTGACCGGCGGTTCCGGAAATTCCATTACCGGCTATGAGCTGCAGGGTTCCAGCCTGATCTTCCTCCCCGGTGACGTCTCTGCCGGTGAAGCGATCACGATCCGTGCATCTGACCCCAGCGGAGAGTACCTTGCATCGGATGCAGTAACCGTAACACTGGACAGCAATAAAATCGGCTCCGCATCTCTGTCGCTTACCCAGAAGGGTATGCTGCAGCTTGGCGGCGTTACCAACTGTGAGGCCACCGCAACGCTGTTCAATTCCCAGGGTAAAAGCATCTGGGTCACGCCTGCCGGTGCAGGCATCACCAGTGCACCTCTGGATGCGGGAGCCTATACGCTGGTTCTTCTGGAAAACACCAGTCTCCTGCGCAGTATCGACTCTCTGGCCTATCTGGATTCCCTGGGACTCACTGCCGGTGCTGATTACCTGAAACTGTCCGTCAGTATTCAGAACGGCGTGCTGTGCAAACTGGATGCCTGCTCCATTCCCGAACTGAACGAAAACCGCCTTACCCACACGCTGGAGCACGCTGTCTCCGTTACCAAACCTGCAGGCTATGCCCCCGGCGAACTGTTTATGCTGCGGCTTTCCTACCGTCTGGATCCTGCAAAGGGTGTCTCTGCCCAGAGTCTGCAGGCAGTTCTGCCCCAGGGTGTGGAGCCTGCCGATGGCCGGACTGCATTGGTCAACAATGCAGCTGCCACCTATTCTTATGATGCTTCCAGCCGTATCATCACGCTGAACGTTTCCGGTCTGGAGGAATGTGAAGCATACCTGTATTGTATGGCCGGTGCTGCCGCAGGTGATTACAGCATCAACGGTGCCCTGGCTCTGTCCAACGGCATTCTTCAGCCCATCGGCACCGCCTTTGCCCGTGTGCATACCGCTACGCTGACCGTACCGGAGAATCCTGCCTCCGCCATCATCACTGCCAGCGGCAAGACCGCTCCCTATGCATCTGTCACCGTGTATGACAACGGCATTGCCGTGGCAACCGTCACAGCCAATGCTGTGGGCAGCTGGAGTACATCCATTGATCTGACCAAAAACCAGTACATCCTTGTCTATCACCAGATCTATGCAAGGATCTCCTCTTCCTATTTTGGTTCTCCGCTGACAACGGAGCGAAAGCTTGTTACATACGATCAGCAGTCTGTTGAGCTTTCCAAAATCACCATGTACAATACTGATGACTTTGGTGAAAGCATAACTGTTTTTGATTTTACCAGTCATTCCACCACAGTGCCCCATTACCGGTTCAATCCCACCCTTCCCACCTTCCGGTTTGAGGTCGAGTTCCGTGGAAATTCTCCACTGGCAGAAGCTTTTGTCGCCGTGGAAGACGATTTGGGCACCATGACCTATATTCCCCTGACCAAATCTGCCTCCGGCGTGTGGACTGCAACCCATGATTTCGAACGGCCGCCCGTTGCCGTCGGTGCATCCTTCACCAAGGAACAGATGCGCGCCACCCCCATGGATGAGGAGTTCTATAATGCGGTAAAAGAAGAAGCGCAACAGCTTACCAGTGAAATATCTGCCATCTATGATGCCGCTTTTGCAGAGCATTTTGAGAACACATTTGATCCGGAGACCATGATGGGTACGCTTTCCTGTACCGATCCGGAAACTGCTGAAGTGTATACAGTAGCACAGTACCGGATGGAGGCGAACCATCTCGCCGAAGGCACCACTGCAGCTTCTCTGGAAGAAAACGGATACATTGCAATCAGCGAAGACGCCACCATGTGGATGTACATGGATCACAGCAGTTCCACCAGCATCACGCTTGCAAATCTTGACCAGATGCTGTCGGTCACCCTTGTTGTAGTCTTTGACGGAAGTACCGCCTCTGCTGCCGATCTTGGAGAGTCCCTCTATTACTGGTGGATTGAAGATGTTTATGACTTCAAAAATAACCTCGCACCATTTCTGGATGCCATTCCAGGTCCCATTGGTCTCGCCTTCAAAGGTGCAAATCTGGTGGCCAATGCCGCAGATCTGTGGAATCAGCTGAAATGCTTCGAAATGCAGATCGACGGAAACTATCAAGTCCTGCTCGATTATCTGGACCATCTGGAAAAACTTATGGAAATGAAGTGTGAAGATGGCAGTTATGTTCTGAATTATGGCGACCTGGACTATGCCAGAGCACAGCTGATCGACTTGATCGGCGAAGTCGGTCAATACCGCCAGATGTGTCATGACCTGAAAATGAAGCTTACCGGTTTGAATGCGTTTTCCTTCCTGGGATCCCTCACACTGGCCCTCCTGCCCAATGATCCCAAAATGGATAAATTGAACCTGAACGGTTATGACATTATGAGCGCTTATCTGGGTTTCAACTCCAACCAGATAACCGGTCCTCTTACTAAAATGAATCTGGATGCCATGAAAGAAGCCGTTGGTTCCGGTTTTGAAGATGTATACGGGGATTTGACCGGCCTGCAGGATTGGCTTCTTCCCAAACTCGATATGAATAACTGTAAACGGCAGGATCCTGACAAACCTCCTGTAAAGCCTGTTGAGGTATGGTGGGATCCCTCCGGTTATGTATTTGAAGCTGTTCCTTCCAACCGTCTCTCCGGCGTAACCGCAGAAATCTACTACGAAGGCACCGATGGCAGTGATGTGCGCTGGAATGCCGCAGACTATGACCAGATCAGCCCTCAGATCACCGATGCGTCCGGAAGCTACCGCTGGGATGTGATCCCCGGAAACTGGAAGGTGATTTTCACAAAAGATGGTTATCTGACCGCCGATACCAGTCAGGTAGAGCAGGCCGTTGACGGATGGCTCCCCGTTCCGCCGCCCCAGTTGAATATCCATGTGGGCATGATTTCCACCAATGCCCCTGTCGTTGTGCAGACAGCGGCTTACTCCGACCGGACGGAAGTAAAGTTTAGTCAGTACATGAACATCGAAAGTGTGCAAGATGCCGTCAGTCTGCTGCATGACGGAAATTCCGTTTCCGTGAATGTGCAGCCACTGGATGCAGAATATGATCTTTCCGGTGAGCATCAGTACGCCACCCGGTTTGCTCTGATCCCTACTGACGGAAGCTTCACAGGCAGCGTGATCCTCGGTGTTTCTACCGACGCAGAGAATTACGCCGGAACCGCTCTGGAAAACACCTTTATATCTTCTGCCATGGATCCGGTTGAACGGCCGACCGGACTGAACGGCCCCGATGCCGTTTCCATCGGCACCGGAAAAGAGGTCACCATTGCCCTGACCCTGCAGCCCTGCGTTGCAGGCAAGATGCTTCAGGTTGAAACTGCCACCCCCAGCCTGGTCAGTGTTCTGACTGACGAAGTGGTGACGGATGAAAACGGCCGCGCAGTTATTTCCGTTCAGGGTATTATGCCCGGAGATGGCAGTATCACTGTGACAGAACCCGAATCCGGTCTGCATAAAACCATTGCTGTCAACACAATGGATCCTGCTGAAGATTCCACCGTTCAGAGCGTTGTTGCCACACTGGAAGATGGCACCGTAATTACCACCGGCATGGCACTGCCTGCCGGAACCAGGGTGTTCCTGACCTCCCTGTCCGAAAATGCTGTTATACGCTATACGCTGAACAACACCTGTCCCTGCAAAGACACCGCTCTGACCTACACCGGTCCCATTGTTTTAACAGAGGATGTTTCCTATCTCCGTGCCGCCGCCTGTTTGAATGGTGTATACAGCGCCACCATCAAAATCGCACTGACTGTCACCGGGACTTCTCTGCGCGGTGATCTGAACAACGATGGTGTTGTTAACGACGGCGATGTGGAATACCTTCTCTGGCATACACTGTTCCCGGAGTTCAATCCCATTTCCGGTGATGCTGACTTCGATGGGAACGGTACGGTGAATGATGCCGATGTAGAATATCTCCTGTGGCATACACTTTTCCCGGAATTCAATCCTCTGTAATATATCAAAAGGATGTTTGCTATGATAAGAAAAACTATTGTGTGTCTGCTTAGTATCCTGCTGATCGGAATTCTGACCTTGCCGGTTTCCGCCGCAGAACCTGTTTCGTTTACCATCTGTGCATCTGCTGACAGCGCAGCCTCCGGAAACGAAATCGAATTCGAGGTCACAGTCAGCAGTAACACAGCATGTACCTCCTTCGGCCTGATTCTTAATTATGACACTTCCGTCTTTGAAATCACCGGAGGAACCTGCACAATGAGTGATTCCCTCTTCAGTGTTTTCGATGCGGAAAAGGGATTTGCCTACCTGTTCGATAATCCCAGCATCCCCAATGGTACCATCGGAACCTTTACGATGCGTGTAAAAGACAGCGCACCCAACACCAGTACAGCCGTTTCCGGTATCACATCTGTAAAAAACGGTTCCGATTCCATTTCCTCTGAACTCATCGATGCTGCTGTCCGGATCTATGGCAGCGGCGCTCCCACGCAGATCAAACCTGACGGCAATACCTCTATACCCCAGAAACAAACCCAGCCGCCCGTCACGGAACAGGCCCCCTCTGCACAATCTTCCGCCACCAATGCCCCCGAGACCGATACCCTGATGCCGGACGGCACCTCTGCCGGAGACGAAAGCACTTCCCCGGAGACCCGGGATACTGCTTCCCCCGCCACAGCTGAAGCAGAACAGCATCAGGCAGAATATCCTCTGCCCATTCAGATCATCATTGCCCTGCTGCTCGTTTCCATTGCAGCCTGTATCGCACTGCTGGTCAAACTCCTTAAAAAGAAAAGATAGCCCTCAGCAAGCGGCCAGACATATCGTCTGGCCGCTTTTCCCGCAATTATCTGTTTTTTCTTCCCCTGCTTTTCCTTGACCCGGCAGATCAAAAGGACTATAATAACAGAAGATAACCTGGCAAATTATTCAAAAGGTAATCAAAATAATACGAAAAACAGAATTGGAGGAACCAACATGGATATTGGTAAGCGCATACTGTCCCTACTTCTGTCCGCTGCTCTGATTATTGCCTGTATTCCGGTTATAGAACTGCCGGTATACGCCAATGACGACACACAGCCTGCTGCAGAAGTCACGGTTTCTTCGTCCGAAAGCCATGAAGCTTTACCGGCATCCCCGGCGACAGATGTCCCGAACATCGCTGCCTCCCCGTCCGAGGATACGCCTGTATCCGAAGGTGAACCCGCATCCGAGGATACCGTGACCGAAGAAGTTCCCGCTTCCGAAGAAGTCGTGACCGAAGAACCCGCGTTCGAAGAAGGGGTTTCTTCTGAAGAAACCGTAACCGAAGAAGAACCTGCTTCTGAAGAAGAGACCTGCACAGATACTTCCCTTTCTGATGAGGCCATTCAGGAATCCCATACCGCAGACACCCTGCTGAATCTTCAGCATCTGCAGATTCCCTTTCAGCTGAACTCCCGTTACCAGGGTTGTCTGGATGCATCAGATTTTTCTCTGCCCGATCCGGAACTGCCCGCAGTCATGACCTGTTCCGACTTCGTTTCCGAGAGCACTGCTGCTGCCCAGATCCGGGAATATATGAAAACCAGAACCGCCACCTTTACCGTCGACTTCATTTCTGATGAATCCGATCCCCAGACTGCTGCCCATCTGGTATTCGACAAAGCGCTGGAGCATACCGGAAACCCTCTGGAGGGTGATTATCTTGCATGGCAGTTCGGCGGCTGGAACGGTTCCATTTCCTACGGCACTACAAACGGTCAGTATATCTATAGCATTACATACAATGTAACCTATTATACCTCCGCTGCTCAGGAAGCCGAACTGAACACCGCTGTTTCATCTCTTCTAGCCTCACTGGATCTGTCCGGCAATGACTATGAAGATCTGTGTGCCGTGTATGACTACATGTGTGATACTATCACATACGATTACGACACACTGAATGATACATCCTATAAGCTGAAATACAGCGCCTACGCCGCGCTGATCAACAAAACCGCCGTTTGTCAGGGTTATGCCAACCTTCTGTACCGCCTTGCCCTGGAACTGGGAATCGACTGCCGTCTGATCAGCGGCATTGGCAACGGCGGCGCCCACGGTTGGAACATCGTTGCGCTTGGCAACAAATACTACAATGCCGATGCCACCTGGGATACCAACTACAGTACTTACGATAATTATCAGTATTTCCTTCGGTGTGATGCCAATTTCTACGATCACACCCGGGACGATGAATACGCCACCGCCAGCTTCTATGCCGCATATCCCATGAGCGAAACGGATTATGACCCTGTATCCGATCCGGGCACCGAAGATTCCCAAGTCCTCACACAATCCCAGTTCCAGACTGCTCTGGCTGCCGCCCAGGCTGCAGGTCAGGAATATCTTCTTGACAAGGAAGTAACGCTGGCTTCCAATATGGAAATTCCAGCAGATTCCCTCCTGAAGATAACCAGTCCCGGCCGGATCATTGTCCCTGCCGGCGTTCAGTTGAGCATCAACGGCACCGTGTCCTTGACGGATGCGTCTGAGATTCTTGTCCAGAACAGCGGTGTTCTGATCGTGAATGGCAGCCTGACCGTTTCCGAAAATGCCTCCCTCAATCTGGAAATCGGCGGCACCTTACTTGTGAATGGTACCCTGGTTCTGAAAAGTTCCAATGCACACTTCACTGTAGCATCGGATGCAAGTGTCCTGATCAACGGAACTGTGATGGCAGAAACCGGCTGCAGTCTGGATATTGCCCCCATTACTGTTCTGGTCAATCTGCATGCCCCCGCTTCTGTTACCGGTATGGATGGGCTGGTATATGCCATATCCATGCCTGAAAGCGGTGATGAGCTTCCTGCCCTTCTGGAAGCCGGTACCGGTTATGTTATTCATATTATGATGCCGGCAAACTCCATCACGCTTACGGAAGATACTGAAATCCCTGCCAATACCATTGTCGATGTAACCGGCGAACAGACTGTCATTACCGTTCCCTCCGGAGTATCTCTGACCAATCTTGGCAATATCCTTCTGAATGACGGCACAACGCTTCTGGTCCGTTCCGGTGCCACTCTGATCGACAGAGGCTTTATCAGCGGCAATGTGGTTATGGAAGGAACCCTGATTTATGATGCCGCATTCATTTTGGGGACCATTCTGGATAACGCCGAATACATGACTCCCGATGAGATCCGCGAAACTGTGCAGGGCATGAACCGGGATGCTCTGGCCGATGCAATGGATTCCGGCAATGATTCTGTCGGATACCTTGCTGCGCTGGAAGACTACGTTGGCGGAAGCGTTTCCATTATTACAGATGACTCCTGCGGATTTACCGCTGATCAGGTTTCCATCATAGGTGCCAACCTGAACACCCCCGTTTCAGGCAGCGATATCACCCTGATAATCAGCGCCAGGGAGCTCTCGGATCCTGCAGAATACGGAAATATCTGCCTGATGTCTCTGTCCATGACTTTGGAAGGTGTCGCAGACCCCCACGACCTGGATGTCCCTGTAAAAATGCGCCTTCCCGTTCCGGATACCGCCGGTGCCGATAACCTCGTCCTCCTGCACCACCTTTCCGATGGCAGTATCGAGGTGATCCATCCCGGTGTTTACACGGAAAACGGAACTACGTTCATTGAATTTGTTCTGACAGGCTTTTCCCTGTTTGATCTTATCGGAACCGTTCCCTCCGACAGCCCTGCCGGTGACCTGAATGGTGACGGTGCTGTAAATGATGCCGATGTGGAACATCTGCTGTGGCACACCCTTTTCGGCAACAGCTTCCCCATCACCGGTGACGCAGACTTCAATAATGATGGTGCTGTGAATGATGCCGATGTGGAATATCTGCTGTGGCATACCCTGTTTGGAGATGCTTTCCCGCTGTAATCGTCCTGCCCTTTTCCCGGAATTCCTGTTTTCCGGTTGACATCCATTTTACAATGTCCTAAAATGAACACAGCAAGCCAAAAAACAAACTGGAGGTATTCAGAAATGAACACGAAACCCATCCGTCTTCTGTCTCTGGCGCTCTGCATGGCCATGCTGATCGGTATGCTGCCCGGTATGCCCGTCAAGGCCGAAGAGCTCGATGCTCTCCCTGAAGAGAGCATCGTTGAAAGCGCACCCGAAGTGGTCGTGGAAAGCACACCTTCCACAGTTCCCGGTGAAGAATCCGAAGTAGCCGAGGGCACTGCCCCCGAAGCCTCTGAAGAAATCCCGGAAACAACCGAAGCAAGCGAGGAAATCCCTGAAACTTCCGAGGAAACAACCGGGGAAATCCCTGAGGCCTCCGAGGAAGCAACCGAGGAAGTCCCTGAAGTTTCTGAAGAAGTCTCCGAGGAAGAAACCATCATTGAAACCGAAGAAGCTGTTACCTTGAACGAGGCCACCTTCACTCAGGCCGATTTTGTAGCCGGTCTGGAAAACGAACTCGATGAATACGGCTCCTACTATCTGAGCAATTCCCTGACTCTGAACGAAAGCCTGGTCATCTCCAACGACGTCACGATCTATATGAATGACGGCGTAACTCTGACCATTCCCACCGGTATCACTCTGACCCTGGACGACGCTGATCTGATTATTTTCGAAAACGCCACCATAGCTGTGAACGGCAATTTGAATCTGGTCAACAATGCCACCGTGCAGGCCACCGGCGGTGTGATGAACGTAGCGGATACTGCCCAGGTCAGCTTCGATGTTGGCAGCATTGCCCTGCATGTTAACGGCACTGCCGCTATCAACGGCATTGATCCTTCCAGACTCCATGCCCGGTCCTTCCCCACCACTACCGAAGAACTGGAGTCTGCACTGGCCGCCGGTGCCGGTTACTCCTTCTACGAAGTTATCCCCGAAGCAAACATCACGCTGACCAAGTCTCTGGTCATTCCTTATGATGTCCTTCTGAACATCCTTTGCATCAATGAGACAGCCAACTTCACAGTTCCCTCCGGCATCACCCTGACCAACAACGGCATCATCTCTGTCCAGAGCGGTGCTGTTCTGGAAGTCAGTGCCGGCGGCACCCTGGTCAACAACGGACAGGTAAACAATTTCGGCACCGTTACCTGCGACGGCACCTGGGAAGGCAATCCCGTTTATACCCAGACCCCCATCCCTAACAGCACTTTCTACAGCTTTGAAGAACTGAAGGAAATCGCCGCCACCGTTACGGAATATTCATATTATTCCTACGAGGGTGAAGGCCCGCTGGTCATCAGTGAATCCTTCGCCATTCCCTCCCTTCTTTCCATTTATGCGGAAGAAATTATCGTCTCCTCCGGTGTGACCCTCTCCGTATCCAACTCCCTCTCTGCAATGGATCTGGAGGTTGCCGGCACCATCCAAGTCATCCAGCACGGATATGTCTATGCTGAGAACTCTGTAACCATCACCGGCAGCATGAATATCGAAGCCGGCGCACTGGAAATCCTCAGCACTACCGCCCTTACCGGTGTTGATAAGGTCACCCTTGGCATCAGCGGAGACCTTGTTATCGACTACTACGTTTCCAGCAAGGATGACCTGGACAACGCCATGGCCACCATTGCCAGTTCCGCGTATCCCAGCACCGTGAATTTCGTGGTTCTTCGCTACTGCGATATCGTCCTGAATGAAAACTTCACTCTGCCCAGTCAGTGTCAAATGAATATCGCCACCAATGCGACCCTGACTGTTGCTGAGGGCTGCACCTTTACTGTTTCTGCCGGTGCTGTCTGCACCACCTATTCCGACGTCATCTTTAATGGATCTCTGGTCAACAACGGCAATTTCAATGTCCAGTATGATCAGGGTGGACATCTGGTATTCAACAACAGCGATCCCTACTCCGGCTATGGTATCCTCCGGATTTTCAGTGACAACCTGACCGCACCGGATGCTGCCGTCACCGGTCTGGATGTCAGCCAGTTTGACGCAACAGTGTATGCCCAATATTCCAAATACTGGGAACTCTCCTATGCAGGTGACCTGACCAAGCTGGGTACCCCCACCGAGCTGGCCTGGGGCATGGAACACCATGGTCAGTGGGACGAAGAAACCCAGACTTATATTCCTGGACTGGCCCCCGGCCGTTCCAGCAATGTCAGCTGGAAAAACGGCACCCCCAACCAGTACCATTACAGAATCGAAATCTATCAGGAAAACGGTGACTATGATCTTCCGGTAGGCAGCTGGTCCTTCTCCTATTCTCCCGAATACGAAGAAGTTTATGAAGTGGAGCAGTATGCCGTTGGTACCCTGGATCTGGAAACCGGCGAATACTACTTCACCGTCCAGTCTGTCGGTGATCATACCCAGTACCGCGACAGCGATGTGGCAACCTCCGGTCTCTGGTCCTATACCAAGCCTGATGCCAAGCTGGGCACCGCAACCAACCTGACCTGGAACGGCAGCACCGCCAGCTTCACCGCCCCCGACAGCGAACACTTTGGCGGCTATGAGATCGACTGGCTGTTCTCCCCCGATGAAGAAAACCCGATCATCACAGAAGAAAACATCGGCGCTTACATAGCCGGTGGTCTGCTGTCTTACGATACTGCAACCGATGTCCAGCTGTTTGACCACACCATTCAGGCCTGCGGCAACGGCTACTACTTCTACCGTGTCCGTCCCCTCAGCAACGACATCTCCCTCTGCTGCAACGGCGAATGGTCTGAGATCAGCCCTGCCTATCACCTGACTGAAAACACCACTCAGGTCAAGGACGAACTGGACAGCATCATTTCCAACGAATCCTCCACCGTGGAAGAAAAAGTGGAAGCTGTTCAGAATATGGACACCAACTCCCTGAAGGAAGCCATGATGGCAGACAACTCTGTCGTGGATCAGATCGCTGCTCTGGAAAACATCGCCGGCGGTGCTGTTACTGTCGATGTGGTTGACAGCGCTTCTGCTTTCGCAGAGTCTCAGATCTCCATCGTCGGTGCAAATCTGAACATTGCTGCCGATGCCGCCCAGGACATCACACTGGTGGTGGACAAGCCCGAGGCCGAGCATGTGATCCCTGAGGCCTATGACAATTCCGTGGCTGTCAGCTTCTCCATGGATCTGACCAACGTGGAAGACAGTGAAAATCTGGATGTTCCCGTGCAGATCACGCTGCCTGTCCCCGCTACCATCAATCCTGACTTCCTGGTGATCCTGCACTACCATGCAGCCACCGGCGATCCCGAGATCATTTACCCCTTCATCTATACCGAAAATGGCCAGCTCTATGCCGAGTTCGTGCTGACCAGCTTCTCCGACTTCATCATGACAGAAGCTGTTCAGCCTGACCATACCCCGGGCGACATGAATGGCGATGGTGTCGTAAACGATGCCGACGTGGAACAGCTGCTCTGGTTTACCCTGTTCGGTGAAACCTTCCCCATCGTTGGCGATGCAGACTTCAATGGCGATGGTAATGTGACGGATGCCGATGTGGAATGTCTGCTGTGGCACACCCTGTTCCCTGACAGCTTCCCCCTGTAAAAAAAAACCTGATTCTCCCATACTGCCGGGAAACGGACACCGTTTCCCGGCATTTTTTTGTGGAAAATATATCCGTCTGTCAGCCTTGACGAAGAGACGCTTTTATGCTACACTTATGATATTCCTAAAAAAGTGATTACATTAATGAGGTGAATATTATGAAGAAAATTGCAACACTTCTGCTGTGTATTCTGCTGATCGGTCTGCTGGCCGTTCCTGCTTTCGCAGCAGATACCACTGTGTTTACGATTACTCCTGACAAGAGTACCGTAGCCCCCGGTGAAACTGTCACATTTACTGTTACCGTCAACGGTACCACTCCCTGCAAGTCTCTCGGAATCATGCTTTCCTACGACCAGAATGTTTTTGGCAATATCACCGGCACCTGCACCATGTCCGGTCTGGTTGCCGTTTTTAATCCCAGCAATGGTTTTGCAATCATGTTCCAGAATCCCACCGCTCCCAACGGCACTGTCGGCACCTTCTCCCTGACTGCAAAGGACGGTATCTGTCCCAGCACCGTATCTGTTACCGGTACCCCCTCTGTCAAGAATGGTTCTGAAACCATCCCTTCCACCGTCAGCGGCACCTCTGTGTCCATCAGCGGCGTTCACGCCTGGGACGATGGCAAGGTCACCGTTGAGGCCACCTGCACCAGTGAGGGCACAACGACCTTTACCTGCTCCAAGTGCGGTGAAATCAAAACCACTTCCATCGCTGCCACCGGTCATTCCCACGATGATGGTGTTGTAACCCAGGAGCCCACCTGCTCCGTAGCCGGTGTTAAGACCTTCACCTGCTCCAAGTGCGGCGATACCTACACTGAAGAGATCAGCATGGTGCCTCACACCGAGGGCGCCGGTGTTGTTACCACCCAGCCCACCTGTACCGAGGCCGGCGTGAAGACCTACAGCTGTACTGTCTGCGGCACCTCCATCAAGACTGAAGAAGTCCCCGCCACCGGCCATACCGAGGGTGAAGGTGTCGTCACCACCCAGCCCACCTGTACCACCGCAGGCGTGAAGACCTATAAGTGCACCGTCTGTGATGAAACCACCAAGACTGAAGAAGTTCCCGCCACCGGTCATGCCTATGACAATGGCGTTGTTACCACCGAGCCCAGCTGCGAGGAAGACGGTGTGAAAACCTTCACCTGCCAGAATGACAAGGCACATACCAAGACTGAAATCATCGCCCGCACCGGCCATTCCTATGATAACGGTGTCGTTACCACTGAGCCCGGCTGTGAAACCAAGGGCGTTATGACCTTCACCTGCCAGAACGACAAGACCCATACTTACACCAAGGACATCGACCCCATCGGTCATGATTATGATGATGGTGTCATCACCACCGAACCCGGCTGTGAAACCAAGGGTGTCAAGACCTTTACCTGCCGGAACGATGCTTCCCACACCTACACCGAAGAAGTTGCCGCCAAGGGTCACACCGCCGGTGCTGAAATGGAAGTTACCAAGGAACCCACCTGCACCGAAGCTGGTGTAATGAGCGGCAAGTGCGCCGCCTGTGGTGAGATCCTGAAGGACGAAGCAATCCCCGCTCTGGGCCACAAGTACGTGGAAGACACCGAACAGTATGTTGCTCCCACCTGCACCGAAAAGGGCAGCAAGGTCTTTGTCTGCGAAAACGATCCCACTCACGTCTACACCGAAGAAGTCCCCGCCACCGGCCACTCCTACGGCGACTGGCTCAAGAATGACAACGACACCCACAAGCAGACCTGCTCCGAATGCGGCGATGTTGCCACCGAAAGCCACAAGTGGAACAGCGGCATGGTGACCAAGCAGCCCACCTGTGCTGAGAAGGGCGAAAAGACCTTCACCTGCACCGTTGTAAGCTGCAGCCACACCAAGACCGAAGAGATCCCCATGACCGAGCACGAATATGACAAGGCCCATACCGACAACGAGGACGGCAAGACCCACGATTCCGAGTGCGAATGCGGCGCTGTCAAGGAAAATGTCGAGCATAAGCTGAAGGAAGTCGTCATCAAGGCTTCCACCACCACCGTCAAGGGTACCGCCAAGAAGGTCTGCGAGGACTGCGGCTATGAGTCTGAAGAGTACGAGCTGCCCCTGAAGTCCGATGATTTGGACGATGTCCCCAAGACCGGCGATATCACCAATCAGCTGGTGCTGACTGCTTCCGCTATGATCGCTATGATGGCTGCTTTCTGCGCAGTTGTTCTCAAGCGTAAGTTTGTCAAGTAATTAGCAAGTGATTTCCATAAGCGGTGGGTGTTTCAGCATCCACCGCTTCCCTTTTCCATGAAAGGATCCATATGAAACGTAATACCAGAAAAGGAAGGAATCCTTCCGTTCTCATCATCACATTATGCTGCCTTGCTGTTGCGCTTTTGCTTCTGAATGTCTGGATGCTTGTGAGCGTGCTGAAGCAAAGGCAGCCTGACGCCAAACCTGAGCAGACTGATTCCGTAGCAGAAACCTCCGCAGAAACAGAAACCGCTCCTACCGAGACCACCCTTCTGCCTGAAACTGAGCCTCAGATCCTGCCCTATTTCCGGGATATGGTCGCAAAAAACCCCGACATGGTTGGCTGGATCCGGATCGATAACACCAAGCTGGATTATCCTCTGATGTATTCTCCCGGAGACAATGAAAAATATCTGCATAAAGGATTTGACGGCAGTTTTGATGTCGGAGGTCTTCCTTTTGTGGACGAAAAGTGCAGCTGGGATCCCGCCAGCGACAATCTGATCATTTATGGCCATAATATGAAGAATGGAACCATGTTCAAGACGATTATGGACTACGATCAGAAGGCCTTCTGGGAAGCGCATCCCGTGGTTCATATGTCCACACTGTACGAAGAAACCGAATATGAGATCATCGCCGCTTTTTACGACCGGGTATACTACAAATACGAGGACTGCTTTAAGTTCTATCAGTTCGTCGATGCCGAAGACGAGGAACACTTCAATGAGGCAATAGACTATTTTAAATCCCACTCCCTGTACGATACCGGCGTCACCGCGCAGTATGGTGACAAGTTGATCACACTGGTCACCTGCGCCTATCATGTGGACAACGGACGTTTTGTCGTTGTAGCACGCGCTCCCGGAGATCCTGCGCAAACGGCCTCTCAGGAAAGCACTCAGGAATAACCATCGAAAGAGTTCGTTGCAAAGCCGTTCCTTGCCTTCTGCGGGAGCGATTGTCAATCGTCTGCGGGCATTCAATAACAGTCCCTGCATCCTAAATACCTCTGTCACTTCAGAGTCTGTTGCAAAATTTTGCAACAGACTCTTTTTCTGTATTTTCGTCTGAATATTTTGCAACATCTTTCCCGACTTTCCGGTAAGACCCATTCATACAAAATTCGGCCCGGAGTAAACTTCCAAAAGCAGCTTCTTCCGAAGAAAGCAAAGGAGAGAACCGAAATGAGCAATTCCAACAACAATCAGATCAATGTTCCTCAGGCTCGTGAGGCCATGGACCGCTTCAAGATGCTTATCTGACAGGAAGTGGGCGTCAATCTGACCAATGGCTACAACGGCCATCTGACTTCCCGGGAAGCCGGCTCCGTCGGCGGCCAGATGGTCTTGAATATCTGTTCCGTACGAACTATGCAGTATGAACGGAAACGTAGAACTTCTATGGGACATATTCAGTCAGCAGCATATATAACTTCCATAGGTATATAGTCTAACGTAAAGAGAAAAGCCGTCCTTTCGGACGGCTTTTCCACATTTTATTCATCCATCAAATGGCAGGCGACGCGGTGGCCGGGTTGGATTTCCTTCATTTTAGGGGCGCACTGGCGGCACTTGTCGGTTGCATAGGGGCAGCGGGTATGGAACACGCAACCCTTGAAATCATCGGTATACTGGGGCAGTTCTCCGGAGAGCGACACCTTCCGTTCCTTCTTCTTGAAATCCGGAATGGACTCAAACAGAGCCCGGGTATAGGGATGCAGGGTATTGGAAAACAATTCCTCTGTCTCTGCTTCCTCCACCAGCGTACCCAGATACATGACACCGATCCGGTGGGAAATGTAGCGGACAACGCCGATGTCGTGGGAGATAAACAGCAGACTAAGGTTCATTTCCTTCTGCAGTCGGGTCAGCATGTTCAGGATCTGGGACTGGATGGAAACGTCCAGTGCGGAAACCGGCTCATCACAGATGATCAGCTTGGGGTTGATGATCATGGCCCGGGCAATACCCAGACGCTGGACCTGACCGCCGGAGAGCTCATGGGGATAGCGGAAATAGTGTTCCTCGGAAAGTCCCACCATGGTCAATACATCCAGCACCTTCTGACTGCGTTCCTCGGGCGTACCGATGTTCTGGATGATCATGGGTTCCTCCAGCAGCTGACCAATACGGCTTCTTGGGTTCAGCGAGGACAGGGTATCCTGGAACACCATCTGCAGGTCCTTGCGCAGAGGACGAAAATCATTGTCGCTGAGTTTGGTCAGATCCTTACCCTGACAGAGAATCTCGCCGCTGTCAGGCTTCACCAGTCCCAGTACAGACCGGCCGGTGGTAGACTTGCCGCAACCGGATTCACCAACCAGACCATAGGTCTCGCCTTCATATACATTCAGGCTCACATCGGCTACAGCACGCATGTGGGTCTTGGGCGGGAACATCTTGCCCAGGGGGCCGTAAATGGGATACTTCTTCTGAAGATTTTTAATTTGCAGCAGAGGCTCTCTCATCTTACTTGTCCTCCTTTTCTACAAATTTCCAGCACTTGACCATGTGACCGGGTTTTGCTTCCACACATGGCGGATTCTCAGCACGGCATCGGTCATCGGCATAGGAGCACCGGGTGCAGAAGTGACAGCCCTGGGGCACCTTGCTCAGGGGAGGCACCACGCCTTCAATGGTGGGCAGAGCCTCGCCGCGGATGCTGTCCAGCTTAGGGATACAGTCCAGAAGACCCTTGGTATAGGGATGCAGGGGATTTTCAAAGAGTTCGTCAGTCTCTGCTTCCTCCACCAGATTACCCAGATACATGACCCGGACGCTGTGGCACAGCTGGGCCATGGCCCCCAGATCATGGGTGATAAACAGCACAGACATACCCAGTTTTGCGTTCAAATCTGCGATCAGGTTCAGGATCTGCTCCTGAATGGTCACATCCAGCGCGGTGGTGGGTTCGTCAGCGATCAGCAGGGCAGGCTCACAGGCCAGTGCCATTGCGATCATAACACGCTGCTGCATACCGCCAGACAACTCGTATGGATACTTTTTATAGCAGTTTTCCGGATTGGCAATGCCAACCAGCTTCAGCAGCTCAATACACTTTTCCTTTGCGGCAGTTTTACCGATCTTTTTGTGGAGCAGCAGAACTTCGCTCATCTGCTTACCCACAGTATGGACAGGGCTGAGTGATGTCATAGGGTCCTGAAAAATGACCGCGATCCGGTTGCCCCGGAGATGGCGCATCTCCTTCTGGTTCAGCTTCAGGATATCCTTGCCTTCAAAGAGGATTTCGCCTTCATATTCCACTGCTGAATCATATTCCCGCAAGCGCAGGATAGACTGACTCATGACACTCTTTCCGGAGCCGGACTCGCCGACAACGCCCACGATCTCGCCGGGACGGATAACCATATCCACGCCATCCACGGCGGTAAGCAGCTTCTTCCGGGCAGGGAATTTTACCTTCAGGCCCTTGATCTCCAGCAGGGGCTCTTTGTTCAGAAATTCATTTTTCATTTCTTCTTCCTCCCTGCGGTTCTGGGATCCAGGTAGTCACGCAGACCGTCACCCAGCAGATTCAAGCTCAGCACGCACAGCACCACAGCAAGGCCCGGGAAGATCACGGCCCAGGGTGCCTTGGACAGGATGGACTTGCTGCTCTGGAGAATGTTTCCCCAGGATGCAGCGGGAGCAGGAATACCGGCACCCAGGAAGCTGAGGGAAGCCTCGGAGATGATGGCCTGAGCAAAGATGTAGGAAGCCTGCACCGTCAAGGGCGAAATCACATTGGGCAGGATCAGCTTCCAGAGGATCCGGCCGGAAGATGCACCCTGTACCTTGGCAGCCTCCACATAAAGGCGGCCTTTGGCCACCAGTGCGGAACTTCGGACCACACGGGCAACACTGGGGGTATAGACAATGGTCAGCGCAATAATGACATTGGTGTTGCTGGCACCCAGAGCGGCCATCAGGGCGATGGCCAGCAGGATGCCGGGGATGGCAGTCAGACCTTCGCAGATACGCATCAGCACCGCATCTGCCACCTTGAAATAGCTGGCGTAGACGCCGATTAAAGTACCAAAGAAGCAGGCCAGCAGCGCTACACTGCAGCCAACAAT
The DNA here is from genome assembly GCA_017409205.1 of Oscillospiraceae bacterium. Taxonomy (GTDB): domain Bacteria; phylum Bacillota; class Clostridia; order Oscillospirales; family Oscillospiraceae; genus Faecousia. The sequence continues at coordinate 46,101 of JAFQTF010000039.1, forward strand.
CAGCGAGGACCGGGCGCCATAGAGCACACGGGTAAAGAGATCACGGCCAAATTCATCTGTGCCGAAAGGATGCTCTGCCGTGGGAGGCTTCAGACGGTTCACCACGTCCATGACGTTGGGGTCAACGCCATTGACCATCGGGATAAAAATGGCAGCCAGAACAATAACAGAGAAAATCACCAAACCGATGAGCATGCCCTTATTGGAGAAAAACTGTTCCCGGCGGATCTGCTTCTGCTCCCGGAGGATGGCTTCGCTGGACTGGGATATTTGTTTTGCCATAGCACAATTCCTCCTTAATCATTCCGGCCCAGCTGGATCCGGGGATCCACAAAGCCGTAAAGTACATCCACAATCAGATTGACCAGCACATACAGCAGCGTCACAAACAGGACCACACCCTGAATCACGAAAACATCACGGCGGTTGATTGCGCTCATGGTCAAACTGCCAAGACCAGGAATGTTGAAAATGCTTTCGGTGACAATGGTGCCGGTGACCAGCGAACCAAAGGACTGGCCGATGACCGTCAGAATGGTGGGTGCCGCATTTTTCAGGCCATAGACCAGCACCACGATGGCTTCCTTCTGGCCCTTGGCCCGGACGGTGCGGATGTAGTTCATGTACAGCACATCCAGCATGGAGGACCGGGTCATGCGGGTGATATAAGCTGCCTGCACCATGCCCAGAGATAGCGCGGGCAAAGTCAGATACTTGATAAACTGGCCAAAGCCTTCACTGAGTTCCCGGTAGCCCGCCACAGGCAGCCACTTCAGCTTGACGCTGAACAGCAGCATCAGGAACATGGACAGCAGAAATCCCGGCAGGGCAATGCCCACCAGAGAGACGGAAACGGCTGCCGTATCCACCAAACTTCCCTGCTTGTATGCAGCCAGGATACCCATGGGAATGGCGAGGATCAGGGAAACCAGCTCTGCATAGATGGCCAGACTCAGGGTGGGGCCAAAGTATTCTCCGATGGCTTCCAGCACAGACATATCCAGGAAATAGGACTGTCCCCAGTCGCCCTGGAACACGCCCCCCAGCCAGTCGAAATACTGGGTAAAGAACGGGCGGTCAAAGCCCAGCTCCGCATTCAGCGCAGCCAACTCTTCCGCGGTAGCTTCCATGCCGAGGATGGCAGTGGCAGGGCCGCCGGGGATCATAAAGACCACCAGGAACACCACCAGAGAGACCACAAAAAGTGTGGGGATCAGCGACAGGAATCGTTTGAGAATATAAGATAACATAGGATCTTTCCCTTCACGAAAAAATGGACAAACAGGCGGCGGTGATACCGCCGCCTGTATTGCGGGAAAATGAAATTATGCAGGGACCTTGACGTTCCAGTAGATGGGGAAGTTGAAGTAGTTGAAGCCTTCCACGCCCACAGCGGTGGCAGAAACGTCAGAGTAGTGACCCAGGACGGAAGCTGCACCGTAGTTGTACAGGAACTCTTCCAGAGCCTGCCACTCGGCAGCAGCCTCTTCGGTAGTAGCAGCAGCCTTGATGGCAGCGATGCCTGCGGGAACCTCAGCAGCATCCAGACCAGCCCAGCCGGGATTCAGAACGGACAGGGTGACGGGCAGGATGTTATAAGAGTTGGAGGTGATGTACAGAGAGAACTGATCGGGGTTGGCACGATGCTCCATGAAGGTAGCAAAGTCAAACTGTTCAACCTTGGCATTGATGCCGGCAGCAACCAGCTGAGCCTGGACCACCAGAGTTGCATTGTACATAGCGGGATAGTCGGGGGTGGTGACCAGCAGAATTTCTTCATTGTTGTAGCCTGCAGCCGCCAGCAGTTCCTTGGCTTTGGCAGGGTTGTTCTGGTTGTAGTGCTCAGAATTCTGGGAGCCCCAGGTTGCGGAAGCAGGGTTCATCCAGCCCTGATTCAGGCTGTACAGGCCGGGATTAATGTAGGAGGCCATCATGATATCATCACAGTTCAGGCAAGCCATGATCGCATCACGCATTTCTTCCTTGGCCATGATGCCCTTGGTGGTATTGAAGAACAGATTCAGGGTGCCGCCGGTCTTGGTGTACAGGGTTACGGAAGAATCGGTGGTCAGAGCCTCATACTGCTCCAGGGAAATGCCTTCAGTGATGTCGTACTCACCAGTCTGGACACCGGCAACACGGGTGGTCTCATCGGTGACAACGCGGAAGTAGATGTCGGGGGTGGCAGCTTCCTTCTTACCGGTGAAACCGGAGGACTCGCCGGCAGGCTGCTGATATTCTTCATTCTTGGTCAGGTGAATGTACTGGTCCTGCTTCCACTCAGCCAGCTTGTAGGGGCCGGTGCCGATGAACTCGGTGATGCCAGCCTCACCGGCTGCATCCAGAGCGGACTTGGGATAGATGGCAGCAAACTGAACGTTGCCGGCCATAATATCCAGAGCGCCGGAGTATGCTTCGGGCAGAGTTGCGGTGATGGTGTAGTCATCGACCTTGGCGAAGGTGGTGCCGGCAATGGGGGTAGCCTTGGAGGACTTGACCAGCCAGTTTTCCATGGAGGGAACCACGTCATCTGCGGTCATTTCCTGACCGTTGTGGAACTTGACACCCTGACGAAGCTTGATGGTGTAGACGGTGCCGTCTTCGGAAACTTCGTAGGAGTCAGCCAGAACGGGAGTGGGAACGTTCTCCTGGTTCATGGCGAACAGAGGCTCGTAAATGTGGGAGCCGATGCCGCCGACGATGTTGGAGTTGGAGAAGTGGACATCCAGCGTGGGGGGATTTGCGGTGATGGCAACATTCAGCTCATCCTTGTAAGCTGTGGGAGCCTCGGCAGCGGGGGCGTCAGCCTTGGGTGCTTCTGCGGCGGGAGCATCGGCCTTGGGAGCCTCGGCAGCAGGTTCGGAGGAACCACAGGCAGCCAGAGACAGAACCATTACCAGAGCCAGCAGCAGAGCCAGGAACTTCTTCATAGGATTTTTCCTTCTTTCTGTGTTTTTTAAGAAAATGTGAATACATTTCTTCTGGCTAAATTATAGCATAGCGGCTTTTCCCTGTGAAATCGGAAAACAAAATACTTTTTTTCCATTTATTGGTTCACAAAATATACATTTTTCAAACACCCGGACAAAACACGCCGGCATACGCCGTTTATTAAAACGGCAAACAGACCTCAGGCGTTTTATATCGTTTTAAAATTGGACATCTTCAATGGCCCATTTTATACTAACAATATACTTTTATGTCTGCGGACATACTGTTATTTGAGAAAGGATGCACAATTATGCAAACACTGGAATTGCCCAAGACTTTTGATGAATTTGTGGATGCCAGAAAGGCAGGCTTCCTGCATGTCAAGAATTATGTCCAGAACGGCGGCCATCTGGTCGGTATGTTCTGCTCTTACACCCCTCTGGAGCTGTTTGATGCCGCCGGCGTTGCTGTCGTCGGTCTCTGCGGCACCAGCAACGAGCCCATCGAGGATGCTGAAAAAGTTCTGCCCAAGAACCTGTGTCCCCTGATCAAGTCCAGCTACGGCTTTGCCTATACCGACAAGTGCCCCTACACCTACTTCTGCGACTTCATCGTGGGTGAGACCACCTGTGACGGCAAGAAGAAAATGTTTGAGCTGCTCAATGAGATCAAGGAAACCTACGTTCTGCACCTGCCCCAGAGTCAGCAGAGAGCCTATGCCAAGGACATCTGGTATGAGGAGATCAAGCTGCTGAAAGCAAAGCTGGAAGAAAAGTACCGCATCGAGATCACGGACGAAAAACTGAGAGAAGCTGCCCACAAGAGAAACGAAATGCGTAAGTATATGTGCGAGCTGTATGGTCTCCAGGGTACCGTCCCCCCTGCCCTGAAGTCCACTGAGGTCATGGCTACCTTGGCTCAGGGCATGTTCAACTTTGGCGTGGATGCCCAGACTGCCAGCTACAAGGCCAAGGTAGACTCCGTAAAGGCCGCCATCGCCCAGGGCGAACAGCCTGTTTCCCCAGATGCCAAGCGCATCCTGCTGACCGGCTGCCCCTCCACCGGTGTCATCCAGAAGGTGGGCGCCACCATTGAAAAGAATGGCGGTGTCATCGTCTGCCTGGACGACTGCGGCGGCGAACGGACCCAGAAGATGCTGGTGGATGAAAATGCACCTGACATCCTCAGAGCCATCTCCGACCGTTATCTGGAAATCCACTGCTCCGTCATGACCACCAACGAGGGCCGCATTGAAAACACCAGAGAAATGGTGAAGAAATACAAGGCCGAAGGCGTTGTGGAAATGGTGCTGCAGGCCTGCCATACCTTCAATGTGGAATCCACCCTGATGCAGAAGATGTGCCAGGAGGAAGGTATCCCTTACATGAAGCTGGAGACCGATTATTCCACTTCCGATAGTGGTCAGATCGAGACCAGACTTGCCGCATTCATCGAAATGCTGTAATCATCCGTTTCTATACATCTCTATGCACCCCCTGCACAGCTGCGCAGGGGGTGTTGTTTTTTTTCGAACAGAAAGGTTTTGCTTTCCATCCCTGCCGCAAACATCCATTCATACATCTTTCGACTCTGGTCAAACTAGGGTTACGGAAAGAAAATGCTTTCTTCGGAAAGCAGCTTCTTCCGAAGAAAGCAAAGGAGAGAACCGAAATGAGCAATTCCAACAACAATCAGATCAATGTTCCCCAGGCCCGCGAGGCCATGGACCGCTTCAAGATGCAGGCTGCCCAGGAAGTGGGCGTCAATCTGACCAATGGCTACAACGGCCACCTGACTTCCCGGGAAGCCGGCTCTGTCGGCGGCCAGATGGTCAAGAAGATGATCGAGGCCTACGAGCAGAATATGCAGTAACCTCTGGCGGGCAGCAGAAAGCTGCCCGCTTCCTTATTCTGCGCAGACTGCGACTTTCTTGCTTTTTCACAGAGAATATGATATGATAATATATTATTACATCTTGCGGAGGCATACTTATGAAATCCAAAAACCGGAAGCTTCTTACCCTGCTTCTGTGCGCCGTGCTGGTACTGCTGTCCCTGACGGGTTGTGCCGGAACCGAGGATACGGAACCCACCATTCCCAAATGGAAATCTCTGCGGGAAAAGGCGGAATATCTGGCCTTTGTCGCGGAAGAAGCTGATTTTGAGCTGCTGGAAGAGTGCATCAATCTGGAATATCTGGATCTTACCGGCAGCACATGCTATGATGCCATTCTCAACTACATCAAAAATCACCCCCAGGTGGAGGTGATCTATACCGCACCTCTGGGCAATCTGATCCTGTCCAATACAGAAACAGAAGCCGCACTGGAACCCGGCACCTATGATCTGGCCATGCTGCAGCAGCAGCTGACCTATCTGCCGGGAATCACCACGCTGACGCTGCCCAGAACCGCACTGACTCAGGACGATCTGGCCGCTCTGGAAGAAGCGTTCACCGGCCTGCAGATCGTCTACAGTGTGGACATTCTGGGAAAGGAATACCTGACAGACATCACCAAGCTGGACCTCACCGGTCTGACAGCCGCTACGCTGGAGGAAACTGCCGAAAAACTGATGCTGCTCCCTCAGCTGACAGATGTGACCCTTCCGGACAGTCTCTCCATGGAGGACGTCAAATACCTGATGGAAGCCCAGCCAGAGGCCACCTTCCACTATACCTTCGAACTCTTCGGAAAAACCGTTTCCACCACCGATGAGATCGTGGAATATGAAGATGTGGATATTGGTGATGCCGGAGAATCCCAGCTCCGGGCTGCCCTGGACATCATGCCCCTTTGCAAGACATTCCGGGTGGAGGACTGCGGTTTCAGCAATGAGGTCCTGGGCGGAATCCAGACAGACTATCCCGATACCAAGATCGTCTGGCGTGTCCGGTTCGGTGAATATTACTCCTACCGTACGGATGAAACGGTTCTTCGTACCGTCTATGGCGTTTACAACAGCCATGCAGACTCCCTGAAGTACCTGACATCCCTCAAGTACATCGATATGGGCCACAACACTGAGCTGACGGACATCAGCTTCCTGGCCCATATGCCGGATCTGGAGATTCTGATCCTCTCCGGTTCTCCCATCACCAGTCTGGATCCTCTGGAAAACTGCGACAAGCTGGTTTGGCTGGAGCTTTCCGAATGTCGCTATCTGGAGGATATCCGCGCTCTGGAAGGCAACGAAAGCCTTAAGTATCTGAATCTGAGCTACGCCAAGGTCGATGACCTTTCCCCCCTTGAGGATCTCCCGCTGGAGCGTCTTGTTTTCCTGAATCCCCCCATCGAAGAGGAAGAGCTGGAGACTTTCCAGCAGCGGCATCCCAACTGCACCATGCGTTTTAAAGGTACGGACCCCCTGATCTATCTCTGGCGCTACAGCGACTGGGGCGAAACGCCCTATGATTATTACCTGTTTGTCCGGGAAGTCTTTGACCTGGATGAAGTGGACAAGCGTATCGCCAAGCAGAAAGCTGAAGAAGAGGCCCGCCGCGAAGAGGAAGAAGCCAACAAGAATCCCACAGAGGCTCCCTCCGGCGGAGAAACAACGCCCCCTGCCACCGACCCCCCTGCGGAAACAGCTCCGCCTGCAACGGATTCTCCCGCTCCTGAGCCAACATCTGCGCCTGAGCCTGCTCCCGTTCCTGCGCCGGCACCGGATCCCGTCCCCGAAACCTGATATACGGTACCCCCGGAACAACCACTCCGGGGGTATCGATATTTTTTTACAGATTGCACAAATAATATCAAAAATACCCGCTGAATAACGTGACTTAGTCACTTTCTTCCAAACGCAAAACGTGGTATACTATGGTCAAAGAAAAGAAGAAGGCCATCAGAAACCATCCGGCTGCGCTTCTCTTCCAGTATTTTTATATCTAAATATTTTAAATTCCTTCTGTATTGATATGAAAATACTTATTTTTTTAGGGAAATTTATTCACTTTTTGTATTTACATTTCCCAAGCACGACTGTATAATAATCCCAGTCAAAATAAAATTATGGAGGTATTTACTATGAGTTTCTTAAAAGGTAAAACCCTGCTTCTGACCGGCGGCGGCCGCGCCGTTCTGTCTGACGGCTCTGCCGGCTCCATCGGTTACGGCATCGCCACCGCATATGCCAAGGAAGGCGCAAACATCGTTATCACCGGCCGCAACATGCAGAAGCTGCTGGACGCCAAGGAAGAGCTGGAGCGTCTGTACGGCATCAAGGTTCTGCCCGTTCAGGCAGACATCTCCGCCGGCGCTGACAATGCAGCCATCGCCAAGGAAGTCGTGGCCAAGGCTGTTGCCGAATTCGGCGGCATCGACGTTCTCATCAACAATGCTCAGGCTTCCGCCTCCGGCGTTACCCTGGCTGACCATACCACCGCTCAGTTTGACTTGGCCATCTACTCCGGCCTGTACGCAACCTTCTACTATATGCAGGCAGCTTACCCCTACCTGAAGGAGTCTAAGGGCAGCGTTATCAACTTCGCTTCCGGCGCCGGTCTCTTCGGCAACTACGGCCAGTGTGCTTACGCCGCTGCCAAGGAAGGCATTCGCGGTCTGACCCGCGTGGCCGCCACCGAATGGGGCAAGGATGGTATCAATGTCAACATCATCGCTCCTCTGGCCTGGACTGCCCAGCTGGAGAACTTCCAGAAGGCATACCCCGAAGCCTTCAAGGCCAACGTTCACATGCCTCCCATGGGCTACTTCGGCAACCCCGAGCTGGACATCGGCCGTGCATGTGTTGCTCTGGCATCTCCCGACTTCAAGTATATGTCCGGCGAGACCCTGACTCTGGAAGGCGGCATGGGCCAGCGTCCCTAATCCATCATCCCGCATTTCAAACCCTCCGGTGCAAACCGGAGGGTTTTCCAAAACAGTCTGACTACTGAAAGGAGGGCATTATGACATTTTCCATTGAAAGAGAACAGATCACCGCTGTCAGCTCCGGGGGTGTTCCCATGGGCCATATTGCCTTCCCCCGGATCCGGCCCGGTCTTGTCAACATCAACCGGATCACTGTTTTCCCCCGGTTCCGCGGTCAGGGTATCGAAGATGCCATGCTGGAAGCCCTGCTGTCCCATCTGACCGACAGCCATCAGAAGGCCGTTCTGACTGCGCCCAGCGCCCAGCAGTATGTGGCCCGGAATCCCCGGTGGAAAACCGTTCTGCCGGGTCAGATCTCCTGTGTGACCCACTGATAGTATCCTCCGGCAGCCGTGCGCTGTCCTGTTCTGCCAATACTTTGCGCCCCTCCGGAAACCCGGAAGGGCGCATTTTCGCTTTTGCACATAAATGATCGTTTATCTTGGCAAGGAGATATTACTTTCTTGTCTCCGAACAAGAAAGTAACCAAAGAAGTCGTCTTAAGGGGGACTTTTCAAAAAGCCGTCCCCCTTAAGAAGTCCCCTCCTGTGCTGTCAGGCCGGCAGGTTTTAACACGAAGGCGGGAATGTACCGATTTCCGCCCATCCGTCCTCAGCACCACCCCATTGGGGCAGAAATCGGGACATTTCTGCCCAAATCAGGATCTAGGTTAAGGTGCTCCAGCGCCTACGGCGTTGCGGCCGGGGGATTCACAAGGGGACGGCTGGGGCGCGCGGAAGCGCGACTTTCAGGCCCCCTTGTGCCTGTTTCTTTTGGTACTTTTCTTGCAGGGGCGGATTATCATAGTAAGTGCAACACCTTGAAGACAATAAAATAGCAACTCATTTGGGAACCTGCTATACTGGTAAGTGACCAAACAAACCTAAGACAGGAGGTATCCCTCGTGAGTTGCTATAGTCATCTTACCATAGA
>JAFQTF010000040.1 GCA_017409205.1 Oscillospiraceae bacterium
GCTATTCTGCGTAAGCCCATCGACCGCATCGGCTACGGCGGTTATCTGAAGCTGGCGCTGGAGTTCCCCGAATTCATCGACTATGTGGAATCCGTCTGCAATGAGTTCCGGGAACTGTACGAAAACATCAAGGGCACCACGCCTTACTGCGTTAAGACCGTTGCGGTTCTGAACAGCTGGGGCAAGATGCGGGCCTGGGGATGCCACATGGTTCACCATGCTCTGTATCAGAAGCAGAACTACTCTTATGCAGGCATCATCGAGGCCCTGTCCGGCGCTCCCTTCGATGTGAAGTTCATTTCCTTCGACGATATCCGCAAGGATCCCACAATTCTGGATGCCATCGATGTCATCATCAATGTCGGCGACGGCGATACCGCCCACACCGGTGGTATCGAATGGGAGGATGCAGCTGTTTCTGCCGCCATCCGGAAGTTCGTCCACAACGGCGGCGGCTTCATCGGTGTTGGTGAGCCCTCCGGTCACCAGTACCAGGGCCACTACTTCCAGCTGGCCAATGTGCTGGGCGTTGAGAAGGAAACCGGCTTCACCCTGAACTACGACAAGTACAACTGGGAGCAGAATCCCGAACACTTCATTCTGGCAGATGTGGCCGGCGAGGTGGACTTCGGCGAAGGCAAGAAGAGCATCTATGCCTACGAAGGTACCGATATTCTGGTTCAGAAGGATAAGGAAGTCCAGATGGCTGCCAATGCCTTCGGCAACGGCCGCAGCGTCTATATCTCCGGTCTGCCCTACTCCTTTGAGAACAGCCGTGTTCTGTACCGTGCTATTTTGTGGGCTGCTCACGGCGAAGAGAGCCTCAACAAGTGGTTCTCCACCAACTATAATGTGGAGGTCCATGCCTTTGTCGCCAACGGCAAATACTGCGTGGTCAACAACACCTATGTTCCTCAGAACACTGTCGTTTACACTGACAGCGGCAGCTTCGAACTGCACCTGGGCGCCAATGAGATCCGCTGGTACAGCATCTAAGGAAGCCTGCGCAGCAGGGGTTGGATGACCCCGGGCCTTTCACACCACCGTAGGTACGATTCCATATACCACGGTTCCATTATATACATACAACGACTCGCGTCGGGCTGGGATCCTGCAGTATTCCGCTCGTGCGAGTCGTTCGTTTTGGCGCGTGTTGACGAGCTGCTTTCCGGTGTCGGTGCCGGCACCGGCAGGCGTGGAGGAGGATTTCCCAAAAAATCAAATAAACGCCACGGCATTTATTGGCAACGCCAATTTGTGGCTCAGTTAATTCTGTGATATTCTAATGAAAGAGATTCCCGAAACAAAGAAAGAGGTGCCTGCGTATGTCCTACATGTGTGCGGAATGCCGCCAGGTTGGCTGTAAATTCCACGATCTGACAAAAACCATGACCTGCTGCCCCAGCAAAAACGAGAAAATCCAGGAAACAGCAGCAAAGCTGTATCAGGAAGAAGAAACCTACCGCATCGCCAACGCCGCAGGCCGGGTAGAAGCGGAAGGTTACGGAAAACTCTGCCGCATGGAGGAGATCATTCTCTTCTGCAAGCGGGCAGGTTACCGGAAACTGGGCCTGGTGTTCTGCATGGGTCTGCATAATGAGGCCCGGGAAGTGAATAAGATCCTGACCCACCACGGCTTTGAAGTGGTTAGCGTCATCTGCAAAAATGGCGCTATGCCCAAATCCTCCATCGGTCTGACGGATGCAGATACCCTGTCCGGCTGCGCCAACGAAGTCATGTGCAATCCTGTTGGCCAGGCGCTGGCCATGAACGAAGAAAAGACCGAGTTCAACATCCTGCTGGGTCTGTGTGTCGGTCACGATACCCTGGCCATCAAGTATATGGAGGCCCCCTGCACCGTTCTGGCGGTAAAAGACCGCGTCACAGGCCACAATCCCATCCAGGCCATTTACATGGCAAACGGCTACTACAAGAAGCGCTTTTATCCGGAGAAATAAGCGAACTGCGGGAAGGATTTTCTCGGTACGCATATCAAATGCCGCAGCAGCCGGGAAATCCAAAAGGAACTCAGGCCGCCAATCCGCCCCCTTGATGCAGCATCCATTCTGCACCAGGGGGTGTTTTTTAGCGGAACAACGGAAAGCTGCGGAAAAGCACCGATCTTTCAAGCCCCTATCCGCCCGACTGCATAAAAAAGAACCGATACCAAAAGGTATCGGTTCTTTTTCTGACAAAGCTACTATAAGTTGATACAATGCACAGTCTTACTGTGGAATGCACCATCTGTTTTTGCGTTCGATCCTAAGGACAACAGGGACAGAAAGGACAAAATCCGTTAGTTCCCGGAAAGCATATGCATCAGATCAAGGGTCTGGAGATACAGCTTGTCGTAGATCGCTTGGAAGCGGCAGTACTGCTGATGCTTTTCGGCATCCGGCAGATAGGTCTTGCCGCCATGGATATAGTTCGTCAGCGCACTGTAGCTTTCAAATCCGGGATGCTTCACCGCCAGCGCGGCCATCAGGGCATCACCGAAGCAGGCACCCACTGTGACCGCAGGGGTAGACACCGGTGTTCCCAGAATGTCCGCAATGATCTGCATCCAGACAGGATTCTGGGTGCCGCCGCCTACGGCGATGATCCGGTCAATGGGCACATTTTCATGGCTGCGCATGATGGCAATCTGCTGCGCGATGGAATAACCCACACCTTCCAGGGCACTGCGGTACAGATGGGCCCGGGTATGAGCCAGGGTCAGACCGAAGAGGATGCCTCTTGCATCGGGATCATTGACGGGAGTCCGCTCACCTGCGAAATAAGGCAGGGTGATCAGGCCGTCGCTGCCGGGCGCGATGGCATCCACATCCGCCATCATGGTTTCATAGGCATCAGGGCCGCCGGCGGCTTCTGCAGCCTTGGCATCCATAAACAGGTTGTCCCGGTACCATTTGGTCAGGCTGCCTGCGGTATTGGTGCCGGCGGAGATATCGCAGAGGCCGGGAACGATGAACTCCTCCCGCCAGAGCCGTTCATCATCCACCAGTCCTTCCGTACCAAGGATCATATAAACGGAAGAGCCCAGCTGCAGCATCATCTGCCCGGGCTTCACCACGCCGCAGCTGATGGCTTCGGCGCCGGAGTCATCGGTGCCGGTGGTGACAGGGGTGCCCTCCGCCAGGCCGGTTTCCAGAGCAGACTGAGCCGTCACATGGCCTGCGATATCCGCAGCCTCCTGCACCTTGGCCAGCTGGTCAGGGCGGCAGATGGGGCCGCAGTATTCTTCCACAGGCTGCCAGGTTTCGGAATCATACAGAGGATTGAAGCTGGCAAGGCCCAGGAAACGGTCCACCACATAGTTGCCCGTCAGCTTTGCGGTGATATAGGTGGAGCCGGTGATAAATTTGTGGGTCTTGGCGTAAACCTCCGGCTCCTTGTTTTTGATCCACAGGATCTTGGGCATAACATCGCTGGAGCACAGGGGACGGCCATACCATTTACGGATCTGCTCATCGCCGTAAAGCTCCGTCAGCTGGGCCATTTCATCGGTGGCCCGGGCATCGATGCCGTAGAGGATGGCTTTGCGCAGGGGATTGCAGTGTTCATCCACCGGCAGGCAGTCGGCGCCCAGTGCACTGGCACCCACCGCTCTGATGTTTTTGGGATCAATGCCGGTTTTGGCAATCAGCGCTTTGCTGATGGTGCAGAAATCCCCCCACCAGTCCTTCTCGGCATCATGCTCATAGTGGCTGGGTTTGGGATTGGTCATTTCATGCTGGGTGGAATGGACAGCCAGAATCTGTCCGCAATCGTCCATGATAACACCCTTGCTGGAATTGGTGCCGGTGTCGATGCCCATAAAATAAGCCCTGGACATGATATTCCCTCCTGTTACATCATAAATTTTTCCACGATCTCTGCCACAGCATCGTGGTTGCAGTCGTTTTTCGTCACATAATCCGCTGCCGCCTTCACTTCCGGCAGGGCATTGGCCACTGCGATGCCGATGCCGGCGAAGCGGATCATGGGCAGGTCATTATGATAATCTCCCGCGGCAATCACCTGTTCCGGAGAAATGTGCAGCAGCACCATCATCTCCTGGATACCGCCCCACTTGCTGATATTTTCGATCATAATATCCACGCAGCTGTCCTCGGACAGGGTATATGCCAGAGGTAGCTTCGCCTCGTCAATGTAGCGGCAGATGGGTTTCAGATCCGCTGTGGCCATGAAGCCCTCCACCTGCTGCCAGGGCGTATCCTCCAGAGTCGCATATCGGGTGGGGGCGGTGCCCAGGAAATCAATATAGGACTGCAGACCGTCATTCCACTTGTTGATGGCCCAGTAGTCGCCGCTGGTGACATGGAGCTGCCAGTTTTCCTTCAGGCATTTTTCAATCAGCTGCTTTGCGGTTTCCGGGGCGATCACGTGATTGAACAGCACTTCCTTCGTATCTGTCCGCATCAGCTTTGCACCATTGTTCAGCAGCAGATAATCTGCATACCGGCTTTCCTCCCAGAAGGAAAACATATCGATGTCCCGCCGGCCGGTGGCAAATACCACCAGATGTCCTCTTGCCCGGGCAGACAGAAGAGCTGCTTTTGTCCTGAGTCCCAGCTTTCCCTGCCGGTTTACGGTGGTACCGTCCAGATCCAGTGCCAGTAAATATGGCATAGCGGCCTCCTTACAGGATATCCCGGAAGGAATGAACCACTGCCATAAATTCCTTCACTCTGGATTCTATCACCCGCAGATTCCGCAGCCGGGAATCCTCCAGCTTGCCGCCTTCCTTAAAATACGTGCCCACCACAGCGGCATCACCGCAGCGCAGTTTCCGGACAATGGTATCCGGCCGGCAGCCGGTGTTACAAAGAACCACCACTTCCGGGTTGGCTTCCTTGACGCTGGTGATCAGCGCATCATCCACATCCTGCCCGGCTGCGTTGGCACTGATGCACAGGCCGTCGGGATGGGCTTTGAAAATGGTGGATTTTGCAATATCCGCCAGAGGACGGGTATCCAGATTCCGGTCGGATTCCGGATTGATGAAGTAAAGCATCTTCAGGTTATCCAAATGCAGTGCTGCCTTTCGCCGCAGCAGTGCAGAAAAGTCATTGTTATAAAGTCCGCCGTCACCCACATAGACGCCGCAGAAGGTGCCCCGGACAAAGTCCGCGCCCACGGCAGCTGCCAGCTCAATGGTGGCCTCGCCATCGGAGATGCAGTCCACGCCAAAGGGCACGCGGATTTCATCCTTCAGCCGTCCTACCACATAGGCCATGGCTGCCGGGGTGACGAAGTTCATATGCCGCTGGTAGGGCAAACTGAATTCATTGGAGATGAGGATGCCATCCACACCGCCGTTTTGCAGCGCCCTCAGATCCTCCAGGGCATGTTGTACCACAGCCTCCACAGAATCACCATAATGCCACCGGGGATCACCGGGCAAAGGGTCCAGGTGCAGCATGGCGATGATGGGCTTTTTGACATGGAACATCGTTTCGGTCCAAAGCATGGAATTGCTCCTTTCTTATAAAAACAGCTCCAGAACACACGACATGTCCGGAGCGGATGCATCTGCTCAACACCAGGGGGCCGGAGCCCCCCAGCGTAGAAGAGGGAGAAAAAAGGGTAATGAATGACCCACTCTCCTTTCCGCCAGGGAGAGACGATGCTCCCCCCGGCGGAAAGAAAGAGATGGAAAGGTATGGGTATTAGTAGTCAAACTGCCGGTAGTAACGGCGGATAGACAGAGGATGACGCAGGAACAGTTCCATGTAGGCATCCACACGGTTGTTGACAGCGTGCATCATCAGGTGGGACAGGGAGCCGCGGAACTCGGGGCTGATGCCCTCCATGGGCAGCTCCTTGGTGTCGATGATGGTGTAGTTGGCGCAGACCTTGGGCAGGAACCGGGCAACACGCTCAGCCAGAGGACGCTGCTCGTCTTCACCCATGAACAGAGTGACAGGGGTATCATCCACCAGGATCTCCTGCATACCGTGGAAGAACTCGGGGCAGGTGATGGACTTGGTACGGATCCACATCTGCTCTTCCCAGTAGCACATGGCGTAGGAGTAGGTAGCGCCCCACTGGTTGCCGGCACCCACGAAGTAATGGGGCAGATCGGGGTGATCCTTCAGGAAAGAGACCTTGTTCTTGGCATAGTCGTATGCCCAGGCATCGGCTGCCTTCTCGATCTCCACCAGGCCCTGTGCCAGGTGTGCTTCCATTTCCTTGTTGTAGCGCTCGTACTCGGGGAATTCGCCGTTCTTGTACATCAGGTAGTTGGCAACCATGTAGAACTTCAGCTGCTCGTTCTTGGGGTACAGAACCAGATGATCCCACTTGCCCTCCTGGGTCAGGGTGGAGCCGGGGGTATCGATGAAGGCGATGACGCGGACGCCGTCTGCCTTGATCTTGTCGATCAGCTGAACCATTTCCTTGGTGTTGCCGGAAACGGTGGAGTAAATCACAACAGACTTGCTGGTCAGGCGCTTGTTGCCGGTGGTCAGATATTCTGCTGCGTTTTCGACGTACACGGGCAGGCTGGACTTGCCGCGCATGTAAACTTCAACCTGCATGGCGGAGGCATAGGTGCCGCCGATGCCGATGAAATAGATGTTGTCAAAGCCTTCTTCCCAGATCTGATCGATGATCTTCTCGATCTGGGGACGCAGTGCCAGTGCACCGTTGACGGAGTCGATATCGCCCTGCTCATTGAAGTTGCGCAGGCATGCACCCTGGGTCTCAGCCCAGGCTTTAGCTTCGTAAACCATAGAAAAATATTACTCCTTTCAAAAAAGGCAGCCCGAAAAACGGCTTAGATTGTAAGGAGTTTTTAGAGTTGCCGATCAATAAATAGGTGTGCTGTGCAGATCCAGACCGCAGAAAAACTGAAATGCGTGCTGGATCGCCTTGTCCCAGTAAGGCCATTCATGGTCTACGGGACCTTCCAGATACGTAATATCACAGCCTGCCTCCTGAGCGGCTTTCCGGAACGTCTGATTGTCCTCATAGAGGAAATCCTCGGTTCCGCACAGCTGAAGGAGCCGGGGCAGCACAGGAGCATGCGCAGTCTGGCGAAGAAGATCCAGCAGGTCGTTCTGCTTTTCCGGCAGGCCCACCGTGCCGTTGATGCCCCGCAGTTCCCGGGGCTGCATATCTCTCCATTCGCTGTTCAGGATCCTGCAATACAGGGCTGCATAATCCAGCGCGCCGGACAGGGAAGCTGCGGCAGCAAACCGCTGGGGTCTGCTGAGAGCTGCCTTCATGGCGCCGTAACCGCCCATACTCTCGCCGGCAATGAAGGTGTTCTCCCGGCTTTCGTCCAGCCGGAACCACCGGCTGCCGATCTCGGGAAGCTCATCGGCGATGTAGGTAAAGTATCTGGGACCGTAAGAGGTGTCGCAGTAAAAGCTGCGCTGCACCTCCGGCATGATGATAATGAAATTGTACTTCTTGGCGTAGTATTCGATTTTTGAAAAGCGGGTCCATTCCTCGCAGTCACCGCCCAGACCGTGCAGCAGATACAGCACTCTGGGGGTTCCGGTGATCACCGGCGTCACATCGTTGGACAGATCCGGAAAGATCACCTGGATACGGGTGGTCATTGTAAGGGATTCGGAATAGAAGTTACCGGAAAAAATACCCATGGCGATTCTCCTCAGCGGTGAAAGTTGACACTGAAGCGGCATTTGTCGCCCCGGGTGTAGCTGCGGCTTACCTCGATGATCCGGCCCTGATCGTCATAGCTGGTACATTCAAACAGTATGACGGGAAAATCCACACTGATGCCCAGCATCCGGGCATCATTCTGCTCCAGATGGACCAGATCGATGGTCTGGTAGGCCCGTTCCAGATTGATTCCATAGAGCTCATAGACCTCGTAGATGGAAAACACCGACAGGTCAATGCCGCTGATTTTCGGAATCAGAGTCCGGGGAATGTAGATCTCCTCCAGGGAAACCGGCTCATTATCGCCGTAGCACAGCCGCTTGACATAGAAGATGTCATCCTCCGGCTTGATACCGAACATGAGTCCATACTTCTCCCCGGCCGGGCGCACCACTTTTTTGACCACTTTGATGGAAGGGGTCACATTCCGGTCCAGCATGGTCTGGGTAAATCCCTGAAGGATCTCCAGATCCCGCTGAATCTTTTTTCCCAGAACATACACGCCTTTTCCTGCCACACGGCGCAAAAGTCCCTCATTCACCAGAGCATCAATGGCGTTGCGCACTGTCTGCCGGGTGGTGGAAAAGGTATCGGCCAGTTCGTTTTCAGAGGGCAGCGCCGTACAGGGGGCATACTCCCCCGTCTCGATCTTATAGCGCACGATCTCGCGCAGCTGCATGTAGAAAGGAGCCTGTCCGCCACTGATATCCATGGTGTGTACCTCCGGGTTATAGTTTTAAATCGATTACCAGGCGCCGAAATACTTCAGTGTTTCGGTTGCGTTGGCTGCGCCCTTATGCATTGCCTCTTCGATGGAAAGGCCCTCCACCAGGCCGAACAGGAAGCCGGCAATATAGCTGTCGCCTGCGCCCATGGTGTCCACCAGGTTGTCGCAGGGAACGATGCCGTACTTGTGAAATTCCTTGCCGTCGTAGCACAGGCTGCCGTCCTCACCCATCATGGTGATGACCAGCTTGGGGCCTCTGGCGTGGTAAGCCTTGATCTGCTCGCGCAGCTCGGGGCTGTCGCCATCGTCGGAGGAGAAGAACAGGTAGTCGGTATAGGGCATTGCCACCTGGCTGGCCTCGTCCTCGGGACGGTTGGCGCAGTCGAAAGCGGTGACCATTCCCTTGGCCTTCAGATCCTTGTACTGGCCTTCCACCTTGCCCCACAGGTCGCAGATGACCACATCGTGGGTGCAGACGAAGTCCATGTCCTCTTCAGACAGGGTGTAGGTTTCCAGAACACCTTCCTCATAGTCGCCGAAGACACGTTCGCCGTCAATGAGCTCCACTTGGGAAACCGCGGTCTTGCCGGGCTTCACGTGCAGATGAGAGGTGTCCACGCCCTTGGCTGCGATGGCATCCAGCATGATCTTGCCGTAGACATCGTCGCCCACAGGGCCGATATAGGAGGCATCGCCGCCCAGACGCAGAGTGTAAACAGCCATGTTCACAGGACCGCCGCCGGGATAGGCCTTGCCGCCGTCAATGTTGTTGTAAAAGTCAATGCAGTTAGAACCCACTGCTGCCAATTTCATTCTGGTTTTCTCCTTTCGGATCCACTCTGCGCTTGCGCAGAATGCTGGAAAAACGTACCTTGTCAGGCCGGGCAACACTCTTGAAATATTCCACAGGAACCCCGTTCTGATCCTTGGCCACACCGGTCAGGAAATACAGGGGATCTCCGGATTCAATCTGCAGGTGCCGTGCTTCGCTGTCCGTGGCATAGGTAATGCCCACGGATTCATAGCCCTGACAGGGAAAGATATTATGGTAGCTCAGGACCCGGTACAGCGATTCATCCCGGAAGTCATAGTCCAGCACCCGGGGGCAAAGCTCCAGATTGATGTAATTGGTCTCAATCATATAGGGAGCCCCGTCGATCAGGCGGAGTCTGCGCAGGTAAAGCACCCGCTGACCTGGCCGGATTCCCATGGATTTTGCCACAATGGGGCTGGCATCAATGACATCCTGCTCCAGAACACTGGTTCTGAGCTTGTGTCCGGCGCCCCGGACGGACTCTGTGGTGGACTTGGCATCCTGCAGATTCCGTTCCAGTTTCGGGGGTGCCACATAAGTGCCGGATCCCTTGAGGGAGTAGATCCGCCCCAGTTCGATGAGCCGCCGCAGGGCAGCCCGAAGGGTGGCCCGGTTCAGCCCCCACATTTCGCACATCTCCCGCTCACTGGGGAGCTTGCCGTGGGGTGCCAGATCATGGCGCTGAAGATAGCACTCGATCAGCTCCACCGCTTCATCGCGGTGACGTACCCGATTCTTCTCTTCCTGTGTAGCCATGGGGAACCTCCTTTTTTAACATTTGGGGCAGAATTCTGCCTCCCTCAGGGAAATTGTACTAAGAAATGGTTAAGAACGCAACAGCTGATTAGTTGGCAGCGGCAGCCTTGTTCTTCTTCTCCCACATGTAGTAGACGGGCAGGCCGGTGACGATGGCGATGGCAGCTGCGGTCAGGGACTGCACGGGAGCGTAGGTCAGCTCGCCGTAAATCAGGGTGCAGGTCATGAAGATGGCGATGATGGGCATGATGTAGCCGCCGGGGATGCGGTAGGAGGGGTTGTAGCCTTCCTTCTTGCGCAGCACAAAGATGGTGGCGAAGGTGGCAGCGTTCTTGGCCAGGGCGATCATGGTGAAGTAGCCCAGCAGGCCGGAGATGTCGGTGGCGAAGATCAGAACGATACCGACAGCGCACTGCACAACGATGGAGAAAGCGGGGGTCTCGTACTTGGGATGGACCTTGCCGAAGGCTTTGAAGAACAGGCCGTCCTTAGCCATGGCGTACTCGATACGGGGCTGGAACATGACGCAGGAGGACAGGGAGCCGATAACCACGATGACTGCCATGATGGCAACCAGAGTGCCGGCGAAGTCGCCGATGACGGGGATCTTGGAGGCCAGCAGGGCGATGGGAGCATCGGAAGCAGCCAGCTCGTCGATGGTCAGCAGACCGGAGGCAACCAGAGTCAGGCCGCCGTACAGGCCCAGAACGATGAATGCAGTCAGGATCAGGCCGCGGGGCAGGTTCTTTTCGGGGTTCTTGATCTCACCGGACATGTAGCAGGCAGCAGCCATGCCGTCATAGGACCAGGTGGTGGCAGCCACACCGGCAATCAGGGCGGTGAAGCCGCCGGCTTCTGCGCCGGACAGACGGGTGGTGGACATGAAGTTGTCGCCGTTGATGAAGAAGATGCCGATGCCGATGATCAGGGCGAAGGGGATGATCTTCAGGGCGGTGATGATGGTCTGGAACTTGCCGCCGCCTTCAACGGAGCGCATGTGCATGAACATGAAGAACAGGACGAAGCAGACTGCAACCAGCTTCAGGACCAGGTCGCTCATGGGCAGGAAGAAAGCCAGGTAGTTGACGATGGCCAGAGCCATGATGGAGATGGACGGAGGATCGGTGCCCCAGAAGGAGATCCAGCCGCACAGGAATGCCAGGGGACGGGAGCCGGCTTCACGGAAGTAGACGTACTGACCGCCGTCTTCGGGGTAGGCGGATGCCAGCTCTGCATAGCAGAAGTTGGCGGGGATCTGGAGCAGGCCGCCGATGACGAAGGCCAGAACCAGGAACAGGGAGCTGCCTGCTGCGTTTGCTACGTCAGCCAGGGAGGAGAAAATACCGGAACCGACAGTGGTGCCGACGCCCAGGGCGATAACCGCACCCAGACCCAGTTTTCTACCGAGATCGTTGGTGTTGGACATAGATAATGTCTCTCCTTTCGCATATTTGCGCCGCGGCTGTGCACACCGAAGCGCTTTCTTCATTTTTCAGGGATTGCTTGCCGATATATCTCTGCCGCTCCCGGCAGGGTTATCACAATAACGGCTTCCGGGTCGGTGCCGTTATCATAATTTGGATTTACTGGCCTTCCACCATCACCAGAATGTTCCGGGAGGCAGGGCCGTCGAATTCACAGAAGTAAACATCCTGGGCACCGCCCCGGATGATTTCGCCATCCTGAATCAGGAAATGGCAGTGGTTTCCGGTGAGCAGGGCCTTCAGGTGGCCGGTGGGATTGCCGGCTGTGGAACCGTAGTCCCGGAGCATCCGGGCATGGCTGTAGGGCCGGTCCTCCGGTGCAAACAGGGAAAGGGCAACTTCAATGTCGCTTTCCAGACATTCCAGGGCCTCATTGACGGTAACACCGGTGGTGGTATGCTTGGTCATCACAGTGACCATACCGTTTTTCACGCCGCTTTCCGCAACGATCTGTTCCACCTGGGGGGTGATCACATCCAGTTCCACATACTGTTTGGTGAGGATGCGGATGGTTTTTACAAACATGGCACTTCCTCCTTA
>JAFQTF010000041.1 GCA_017409205.1 Oscillospiraceae bacterium
ACACACCGCCGAGACAAGAAAGTAACACCTCCCTGCCAAGATAAACGATCATTTATCTGCCTGCTGCCCCATAATGAAGCAGCCCCGCCGGAGTTCCCGGCGGGGCGTAACAGTATCTCTTACTCTTCGATCAGAGCGATGTGGACAGTGTCCAGCTGGCTCTTGTCCACGGCGGTGGGAGCACCCATCATCAGGTCCTGAGCATTCTTGTTCATGGGGAAGGTGATAACCTCACGGATGGACTCCTCGCCGGTCAGCAGCATGATCAGGCGGTCAACGCCGGGGGCTGCGCCTGCATGGGGAGGTGCGCCATAGGTAAAGGCATTGTACATGGCGGGGAACTTGGCCTTGACATCCTCTTCGCCCAGACCAACCATCTGGAAGGCCTTGACCATGATCTCGGGATTGTGGTTACGGACAGCACCGGAGGCGGACTCGTAGCCATTGACCACCAGGTCATACTGGTCAGCATTGATGGCCAGCAGCTTTTCGATATCGCCCTCGGCATCCAGCAGTGCCTGCATACCGCCCTGAGGCATGGAGAAGGGGTTGTGGCAGAATTCCAGCTGGCCGGACTCCTCGCCCATCTCGTACATGGGGAAGTCCACGATCCAGCAGATGGCGTACTGCTCCTCATCGAAATGGCCGGGAACACGCTTGCCCAGCATGGTACGGATGACGCCTGCAGTCTTCTGGGCAGCAGCCTTCTTGCCGGCGGCCATGCAGACGAAGCTGCCGGGCTTCAGACCCAGCTTCTCAGTCAGGGCAGGTGCACAATCCTGCAGGAACTTACTGACGCCGCCGGTCAGGGCGCCGCTGTCGTCCACCTTGACCCAGCAGGCCTTGTTGCCGGTCTGAACTTCTACATCGGCCAGCAGCTTGTCGATCCACTTACGGGCCTGAGCGAAGTCATGGACAACAACTGCCTTGACGGTATTGCCCTCGAAGGGGCCGAAGCCGCAGCCCTGAACCTCAGCGGTGATGTCATCGATCTCCAGATCGATACGCAGGTCAGGCTTGTCGGAGCCGTAGCGTTCCATGGCCTCATTGAAGGGGATGTGACGGAAGGGAGCCTTGGAAATTCTCTTGTACTTGCCGAACTTCTCAAAAACAGGCACCAGCACATCTTCCAGGGTGGTCAGGACGTCGTTCTGGGTGGCAAATGCCATTTCCATATCCAGCTGATAGAATTCGCCGGGAGTGCGGTCGGCACGGGCATCCTCGTCACGGAAGCAGGGAGCGATCTGGAAATACTTGTCAAAGCCGGAGGTCATCAGCAGCTGCTTGAACTGCTGGGGAGCCTGGGGCAGAGCGTAGAACTTGCCGGGATGGTTACGGGCAGGAACCAGATAGTCCCGGGCGCCCTCGGGAGAGGAAGCCGTCAGGATGGGGGTGGTGATCTCCAGGAAGCCCTTTTCAGTCATCAGCCGGCGCAGTTCGGCCACCACCTGGCAGCGCAGGATGATGTTGGACTTAACGGCGGGGTTGCGCAGATCCAGGAAGCGGTACTTCAGACGGGTATCCTCGCTGGCTTCCTTGCTCTTGTTGATCTCGAAGGGCAGCTGATTGTGGATGCACTTGCCCAGCACCTCGATCTTTTCGGGAACAACCTCGATCTCGCCGGTGGGGATCTTCTTGTTCTTGCTCTCACGCTCACGGACAGTGCCGGAAACGGAGATGGTGGATTCCTTGTTCAGGGGCTTGATGATGGACATCATGGCCTCATTTTCGATGACCACCTGAGTGGTGCCATAGTAGTCACGCAGGACGCAGAAGGCAAAGTTGGCGCCGACCTCACGGACATTTTCCAGCCAGCCGACAATGGTGACCTGCTCGCCTGCGTTGCTCAGACGCAGTTCGCCGCAGTTATGTGTTCTGGATTGCATCATAGATAAAATCCTCTCATTCATTCATATTTAACCGATTTATTGTCTCACAAAAGCCGAAAAAAGTCAATGCCCCGGAGGTTCCTCCGGGGCATTTGCAGGGAATTCTTTTTGCAGGATCAAACATTCAGATAGCCGCACAGCACCAACAGGGTATTGTACACGCCATCCATGTGGCTGCGCTCATAGCCGTGGCTGGCATAGACGCCGGGGCCGATGAGGCCATGGCGGACGTCATAGCCGGCCTTCAGGGCAATATCCGCATCGGAGCCGTAGCGGGGGTAGATATCCACAGCATAATCAGCACCGGTGGTTCTGGCTGCAGCGATGAGCTTGCCCACCACTTCATAGCTGTAGGGGCCGGTGGAATCCTTGGCGCAGATGGAGACCTGCCGTTCGGTACACTGCAGGCCGTCGCCCACGCAGCCCATGTCCATGGAGATGATCTCCGTGACACCCTCCGGCACAGAAGATGCGGCACCGTGACCCACTTCTTCATAGACAGTCATGTGGATATAAGTGCGGCGCTCCGGAGTGATCTGATTGTCCTTCAGGTACTTGGCAAAGGCCAGGCAGATGCCGACACACAGCTTGTCATCCAGGAAACGGCTCTTCAGATAGCCGCTCTCGGTACGGCGGGTGGAAGTATTGATGCAGATGATGTCGCCCACTTCCACACCCAGCTTCCGGGTATCCTCGGCAGTGCGCACATCTTCGTCCAGCACCACTTCCAGAGTATCAAAGCTGCGCTTTACGTCCTCATACTGCATGTTGACATGAATGGAGGGGTTGCACAGCTGGATGGTGCCTTCAATGACCCGACCCTCCCGGGTATAGACCCGGACAACAGTGGTCTCCACATTTTCCGCCATAAAGCCACCCAGAGTGGTCAGACGCAGGCGGCCATTGGCCTTGACCTCTGCCACCATGGCGCCCAGAGTGTCCACATGGGCAGTCAGCAGCAGGGCATCCCCGCTGTCCTTGCCGCCCAGATCGATGACGATGCCGCCCTTCTGGGTGCGTCTGCAGGCATAGCCCAGCTTCTCAAATTCGTCCTTGACCCAGGCTGCGGCTTTATCGGTATAGCCGGTGGGAGAGTCGATGGCCAGTGCCTCCACGGCCTTCTCCCAGGCAAACTCTGTATAGTCTCTGTTAATCATATTGACCTCCCAATAGTATATAGTGCCAGACACCGGCCACTTCCCGCATGAAGTGGTTGATCATCTGGGACGCCCGGGATGTCCGGGCAGGGATGCCCACAAATTCCACATTGCAGGCCTTTGCAAAAAGGCTTGCCCGGAACAGGTGGTATTCGCTGGACAGTACGCCCAGCTTCTGAGGCCGGACGCCGGTTTTTTCTTCGATCAGATCCAGGGTGAAGTTCAGATTCTCCCAGGTGGAGGTAGCCTCCTCTTCCCGCCAGATCCGTTTGGGGTCGATGCCAAGATTCACCAGTTCCCGGTACATACATTCCGCCTCGGTGATGGGCTCATCGGTGCCCTGACCGCCGGAAACCACGGCGATCACATGGGGATTCGCCTCCATGTATTCATAGGCACCGCAGATCCGGTCCCAGAGCGACACAGAAGGGCCGTCTTTGTTAACCTTGGCGCCCAGCACCACCATATATTCCACCTTCTCTTCGGGATTGCCGAAGGAAGCATGGATGATAACAGCTTCCATAATGCCCACCACCAGAAGACCGATGATCAGAATCACCGTAAATATCCGGATGGCATACCGGGCAAACACCGGAAACCGCAGCCCCACCACGGGCATAAAGGTATAAAACAGGATCAGGCCGATGAGGCAGATACAGACAAGTGCGGAAAAACTGTAGCCAGGCACACAGAATTTCAGGAAAAATGCCATGGCTGCCAGCAGTCCGCAGACCGCCAGCGCAAGGATCCTTCCGATACCCAAAACAGAAAGCATTGTTTTCATATTGCCCTCCTTGTGTCAGAACAATGATCCTTTACAGTATACATCCTCTTTCGGCACAATGCAAGCCGCCCCGGCAGGGCGGTCTGCAATATAAGAAAAACTTAAACTTCCTTGCTCTTGGTGGCGATCTCCATCAGGCACTTGGCAATGAAGGCATCAGGCGTCATGGCACCCAGATCCTCGCCCTTGCGGGTACGGACGGAAACAGTACCGTTCTCCATATCCCGGTCGCCGATGACCAGCATATAGGGGATCTTCTGCATCTGAGCTTCCCGGATCTTGTAGCCCAGCTTTTCGCTGCGGCAGTCGGTCTCGGTGTGGATATTCAGAGCGTTCAGCTTTTCGGCCAGTTCCCTGGCGTACTCGTGGGCACGGTCGGTGATGGGCAGGACCTTGACCTGCGTGGGCATCATCCACAGGGGCAGGGCACCGGCGTAACGCTCGATCAGGTAAGCCAGTGTGCGCTCGTAGCAGCCCAGAGAGGTGCGGTGGATGATATAGGGAGTCTTCTTCTGACCAACGGAGTCGGTGTATTCCATGCCGAACTTCTGGGCCAGCAGCATATCGATCTGGATGGTG
>JAFQTF010000042.1 GCA_017409205.1 Oscillospiraceae bacterium
CTGTAAGTCGCGCTCCCGCGCGCCCCAGCCGTCCCCTTGTGAATCCCCCGGCCGCAACGCCATAGGCGCCGGAGTACCTTAACCTAGATCCTGATTTGGGCAGAAATGTTCCGATTTCTGCCCAAATGGGGTGGTGCTGAGAATGGATGGGCAGGAATCGGAACATTCCCGCCTCCGTGTTAAACCTTGCCGGCCTGACAGCACAGGAGGGGACTTCTTAAGGGGGACGGCTTTTTGAAAAGTCCCCCCCTTAAGACGGCTTCTTTGGTTACTTTCTTGTTCGGAGACAAGAAAGTAATATCGCCTTGCTAAGATATACGATTATTTATCTTCCTGCCAGATAGATGGTTAAATCAAGAATTAAATGCGAATAGTTCTTATTTGCTTCTTGACATATTTCGATCCTTGTGTTATACTCAATTTGTAAATAAGAGTGATTCACAAATAAAAAGAACAGGAGGTGCCCATGGAAACCACGACCAAGCAATTTCGCAAGCGCAATGCGATCCTGGAATGTCTGCGGATGACAGATACCCATCCCTCTGCGGATATGGTGCATGAAATGCTGAAGGCCGGGCATCCGGACATCTCACTGGCAACGGTGTACCGAAACCTCTCCCTCTTCAAGGCCCAGGGCATAATCCAGAGTCTGGGCATGATCCACGGGATCGAACGGTTTGATGGCAATACCGAGCCCCATGTGCATTTCGTCTGTAACTGCTGCACGGCTGTACAGGATCTGCACCAGATGGATGCCCCCCAGCGGCTGTGCGGCGAAGCGGCGCAGCATATCGGAGGACAGGTGGATGCTTGTCAACTCATGTTCTTCGGTACTTGCCGGGCTTGCCTGGCGAAGAACCAATCCGCGTAAAAACCCATTCTTATCAAAAAACAATTATTTGGAGGATTTTTTATGAAGAAGTTCGTTTGCTCTGTCTGTGGTTATGTCCATACCGCCGAAGAACTGGCTGCCGATTTCCGCTGCCCCGTCTGCCGTGTTCCCGCTTCCAAGTTCGAGGAGCAGAAGGGCGACATGAAGCTGGCATCTGAGCATGAGTATGGCATCTACGCCAAGACCGTCAAGAACAATCCCGACATTTCCGATGCTGACAAGAAGTACATCTTCGAGCAGCTGATGGCCAACTTCACCGGCGAATGCTCCGAAGTCGGCATGTATCTGTGCATGGCCCGGATCGCCCATCGTGAAGGCTATCCCGAGATCGGCCTGTACTGGGAGAAGGCAGCCTACGAAGAGGCTGAGCATGCTGCCAAGTTCGCTGAGCTGCTGGGCGAGGATCTGGAGCCCAACATGAAGGCTACCACCAAGGATAACCTGGCATGGCGCGTGGACTGCGAGTTCGGTGCAACCCAGGGCAAGACCGACCTGGCCATCTGTGCCAAGAAGAACGGCCTGGACGCCATCCATGACACCGTTCACGAAATGGCTCGTGACGAGGCCCGTCACGGCAAGGCACTGAAGGGTCTGCTGGAGCGCTACTTTCGCTAAGCAGGAAGAACCTGCAATAGACCCGGCGGCCACACGGAACCTGTCTTACGGACTGTTCGTGCTGACCGCCAGAGATGAAAAGGACAATGGCTGTATCATCAATACTGCCGTACAGGTGGCATCCAATCCCACCCGCCTCGCTATCTCCTGCCAGAGCGAGAATCTGACCAAAGAGATGATTGAGCGCACCGGCGTGTTTAATGTCAGTGTACTGACAGAAGATGTAAGCTTCGATACCATCAAGCATTTCGGCATGCAGACCGGCCGGGAAGTCAATAAGTTTGAATCCTTCTCCGCCGTGAAGCGCAGCCACAATGGCCTCTACTACCTGACTGAGAATGTGAACGCCATGTTCTCCTGCAAGGTGTTGGACAAGAAGGATCTGGGCAGCCACATGCTGTTCATCGGCGAGGTCACAGAGAGCAAGGTGCTCAGCAAGACCCCCTCCTGTACTTACGCCCATTACCATAAGGCCATCAAGCCGAAATTTTAAACCGACCGACGACACCGCCGGTCCCTGACCGGGACCGGCGGTTTGATTTGGAAAGGAGTATTGCCATGAATGAAAGAATCGCTTATCTTCTGAACGATCAGATCAACAAGGAACTGTACAGCGCTTACCTGTATCTGGATATTGCCAACCATTATGATGATCTGGACCTGGACGGCTACGCCAACTACTACATGATCCAGGCTCAGGAGGAGCGGGACCATGCTCTGCTGTTTATGAAGTATATGCAGAACAATGGCCTGAAGGTGACTCTGGAAGCCATCGACAAACCGGACAAGATCCTTGACGGCGTGATCGGCCCTCTGGAGATTGCCGCAGAACACGAGCGCTATGTCACCGCCCTCATCAACAACATCTACCACGAAGCCCATCAGGACAAGGATTACCGTACCATGAAGTTCCTGGACTGGTTTGTGGATGAGCAGATGGAGGAAGAGGAGAATGCAGACAAGATGATCAGCCGCTACAAACTCTTTGGCGGCGATCCCAGAGGCCTGTACCTGCTGGATCAGGAATATGCCGCCCGGGCCTATACCGCACCGTCTCTGGTTCTCTAACCCTATATACAACAGTGGGGAACATGTTCTCCACTGTTTCTTTTTGCCCGTACATTTTTTCTCCAAGAATAAATCGGTAAACCTTTATATTTTTACCTGTGGGACTTGGTTCCAGCGGTAGTTTGTGCTAAATGATATAAAAATGACAGAATACGGTTTGGCAAAAGGTATCTGGTTTGAAAAAGAAAGTGCAGAAAAGGGATACGGGCAGCCACATGCTGTTCATCGGCAAGATCATGCAGAGCAAGCCTCCTCCTGCACCAAGGCCTATTACCATAAGGCCATCAAATCCAAGCGCTGATGCAAACATAAGAGGGGGTGGAAGTTTCCGCTCCCTTTTTCGTTTCCGGAGGGGACAGATTTCTCTGCTTTGGGTTTCCTTGACATTCCTGCCCATGGCTGATACAATATTCAAAAAAGATGGAGGCATGGGTATGGCCCTGAAAAGATATTTTGCTCTGTTTGCTGTGATGATCCTGATGCTATGCGCGCTGCCCCTGACAGCGGCAGCCGGAGAACTGTCTGCCGGGGAAGTAAAGACCATGGTGGAGGAGCTGCCGGATGTGTCTGCGCTGACTTCCATGACACCGGAGGAGCAGACGGAGGTTTACGACCGCACGCAGGCTGTCTACGATGCCTATCAGACCTTGACAGAGGAAGAGCGGGCCGGATTGGAAGGGGCGGAAGAGACCTTCGATGCTCTGTTTTCCTGGTTTAATGCCCAGGTGATGCCTTTGGAAGAAGCAGCGCCTGCGGAGGAACCTGCGGAAGAAAAGGCGGGCATTCCCTGGCACTATACTGCATTGCTTCTGGCTTTGATTGCTACTGTTTTGCAGAACCGGTTTATTCTGAACAGAAGAAGATGATCCGATCACACAGATCCCGGCAGGGCTTGTCCTTGCCGGGGTTTTATGCTATACTGACCCCAAAGGAGGCGACATCCATGAAGGATATTCACGATCAGGTACGTCAGGACTATGCCCGGATCCTGATGGATCCCCAAAACTCCATTATCAGCGGTGACACAGGCAGCACGGTCATGTCTGCTTCCGTGGGCTATACCCCGGAGGAACTGGCATCTGTGCCTAAGGAAGCCAATCTGGGTCTGGGCTGCGGCAATCCCCTGCGGTCTGCCCAGCTGCAGCCCGGAGAAACGGTCATCGATCTTGGCAGCGGCGCGGGACTGGATACGTTTCTGGCTGGTGTGGCAGTTGGACGCCGGGGCAGGGCCGTGGGTGTGGATATGACTCCGGAAATGCTGAGCGCTGCCCGGCGGATCGCCAAAGAAAACCGGATCCGCAATGTGGAATTCCGGCTGGGTGAGATCGAGAATCTTCCGGCGGCGGACAGTTCCTTCGATGTGTGTATTTCAAACTGCGTCATCAATCTCTCTCCCAATCAGAGCCGGGTATATCGGGAGATCTATCGGGTCCTGAAGCCCGGCGGACGGATCTCCATCTGCGACATCGTCATTCTGAAACAGATCCCGGAGGAAATGAAGAACGATCCCAATATGCACTCCTGCTGAGTGTCCGGCGCGTCTTCAGTTGAAGATCTGGCCCGGATGATCAAAGCCGCCGGCTTTGAGGATGTATCCGTCAAGGAAAAACCGGTGTCCCGGGAATACGAAGAAAAATGGGGCAGCGGCCTCAGTGTAGGGGAATATATCATGTCCTCTACCATCACTGCCCGAAAGCCCCTGTAGAAAACAAAGGCCTGTTGCAAAATTCCAAATTCCTTCGTTAGAATTGGTAGCGGCGACTTGTGTGTGGCCTACGGGCGGTCAAAGGCCGCTTCTATATTGGCAGAATGAGCACATTTGATGGCAATTGAGCACAAATGTGTTATTATCAGATAAAACGACAGGAGGTTTGTACGATGGCAACAGAAAATCAGTTTATGAAGGATGCAAGGATTCGCGGATTGATAGACGACCGTGAAATCGCCTTTATGGTGGATGTCATCTGCACCAATGGAAACAATGGCAGAGCATGGATGCTGCTCAACGGCAGTATGCTGCATCTGTGCGAACCCGTTGGTATGGTCAAGCTGGGGGAACTGCTGGAATCCCTTGATCTGGAAAAGGCGGAACTGGTAAAGGCCAGCAGCTTTGTTCTGAATCCCTTCGTGAAGCTGAGATACGCAGGGGAAGTGTATACCTTCCGGGGCTTTGCACAGGCAAATCGGGTGGTGGAGACCATTCGGGAATGCTGCAAAGGCTAAATGAAATGGATATTCGAAAACAGGGGCAGGTTTTCCTGCTCCTGTTTTTGCTGCAGGCACCTTGTTGCAGATGTTGTAATATGCTATACTGCATGGAAAGGGGGCGAACGTATGACAAAAGAATTGCAAGTTCTGCGATCCATTGCCGGGGAAATGACATCTATTCCCGGTCATCTGGGATTTTACTATAAGAATCTGGTAACTGGCTGTACATACGGCATCAACGCGGATGACGCCTTTCTGGCGGCCAGTGTTATCAAATTTCCTCTGCTGCTGCATGTGCTGACCCGGGCAGAAAAAGGGGAGATCCGGCTGTCAGACAAGCTTATCGTGGAGGACCGGGAAAAGATGCCCAGCTGCGGTGGACTGAATCAGTTTACCGGCCCTGTGGAGGTGGATATCCTGACCCTCTGCCGTCTGATGATTGTGCTCAGTGACAATACGGCCACCAATAAACTTTTCCGTTTCTGTGGCCTGGAGGAAACCAACACGGCTTTCCGGGACATGGGACTGGAAAAGACAGTGGTGCGGAGGCTGCTGTTTGATGCCGAGGCTTCTGCCAGAGGACTGGAAAACACCATCTGCCCCAGAGAAATGGGAGCCCTTTTAGAGAGACTTTACCGGAATGAATTCATCGGCCCGGAGGCTTCCCGGAAGGCGCTGGACATTCTGCTGAAGCAGCAGATCGATCATAAGCTGGATGGAAAGCTCTGCGGCGAAGTGCCCATCGCCCACAAGACCGGCGAGGATGACCGGCTGAGCAATGACGTGGGCATCGTGTTTGCCGAGCAGCCCTTTGTCATCTGCTTTGCAGGTCACGATACTGATGTATACCGCTGGGAGGACCTGATGCGGCGGGGTACCTTTGATCTGGTCCATGCCCAAATGGATTGACAAAAAATGAATGTCATGGTACACTGATTCCATTAAATCCCGGCAAAAATACTGAAAGGGGACATAAAAATGAGCAAATTCGTTATCCGCACCGTCAGTTCCGGCATCAAGTTCGATCTGAAGGCCACCAATGGTCAGGTCATCGCTACTTCCGAGGTTTACACCACCGAAGCCGCATGCCGCAATGGTATCGAGAGCGTTATGAAGAATGCGCCTGTTGCCAATGTGGAGAACCAGACCGAGGAGAACTTCGAGGTCATGAAGCATCCCAAGTTTGAGATGTATCAGGACAAGGCCGGTGAATTCCGCTTCCGTCTGAAGGCTACCAACGGTCAGGTCATTGCCGTCTCCGAAGGCTATACCGCCAAGGCCGGCTGCCTGAATGGTATTGAGAGCGTTCAGAAGAATGCTCCCGAAGCCGAGATCGTGGTGGAGGAATAATCCGTGGACATCAAGGCAAAGGTTGAAGAATTGGTGGAACAGATCCAGAAGAACCCCCAGATCCTGGCTGATTTCCGGGAAAATCCCATTCCCGTTGTGGAAAAGCTGGTGGGTGTGGATCTGCCCGATGACCAGATCATGAAGGTAGCAGAGCTGGTGAAGGCCAAGATCGACCTTGACAAGGCTGGCGACCTGCTGAAGGGTCTGGGCGGCCTCTTCAAGAAGTAACTGCACAGCGCTCCCCGGCGGAGTCCCGCCGGGGAGCTTTTTCTGTCTGCTATGGTAAATGACCGTTTATCCTAGTAAGGAGATGTCACTTTCTTGTCGCCGAACAAGAAAGTAACCAAAGAAGCCGTCTTAAGGGGGACTTTTCAAAAAGCCGTCCCCCTTAAGAAGCCCCCTCCTGAACAGTCAGGCCTGCATATTTTTACACGAAGGCGGGAATGTACCGATTCCCGCCCATCCGTCCTCAGCACCACCCCATTTGGGCAGAA
>JAFQTF010000043.1 GCA_017409205.1 Oscillospiraceae bacterium
ATGGAGCATGAGCTGGGAGTTGATGTGTTTTATGCTCATCCCAGATCTCCCTGGGAAAGACCCACCAACGAAAACACAAACGGCCTGATCCGCCAGTTTGTTCCCAAGAGAAGTAAAGTATCCGCACTTACCGATGAAGATGTCAGCAGATTTATTGCTGCGCTTAATTTCAGACCAAGAAAATGTCTTGGCTGGAAAACTCCCTATGAAGTTGCTTTCAATCAAGTGTTGCACTTGACTTGACAAACCGCCCCTGCAAGAAAAGTACAGGCAAAACCTTCGTAAGCGAAACGATCATTTACCGGACTGGCCGCAGGCGGTACTGCATGACCTGAAAATCCTCGATGACTGCCCGGAATTCCTCCCGGGATACCCTGACCTCTGTTTCCCCGTTGCCGATCAGGAAGTAATCCTCCGCAGTTTCCGAGTTCTGTTTCACCGCCGCAGCCAGTTCAAGAGCATCAGCTGTTGCCCAGTAAAAGTACGTGGTCTCCGTGTCTCCATCCGTTCCCAGGATCCGGATCAGATTCGGCTCCCAGCTGATCTCCTCTGATCGCTGATTATATGTCTCATACACATCCATGCCATTTTCAAAGATGAATTCCCGGCGGCATTCCCCTTTCTCATCCAGCAGGCACAGATTATGGAAGGCTCCGTCATACCAGATGGCCATATCCTCCAGCTCATCCCCGTCAAAATCGGCATAGTAGGCATAGACGCCGCTTTCGCAGTCAATATCTCTATAGGCAGTCGCTGCCGCGGGCTGTTGCTTCCGCTGTCCCCGCTCCCATGTGCCGTCCATGTGCAGTCTGGTTCCATCGGCAAAGCAGATATACGCAGCCTCCTCCCAAAGGATGGGGGCGGGCGCTTCCAGCAGGACCTGACCGTCCCAGCCGCTGGATCCCGGCCAGAAGGCAATGCTGCTGCCATCACGCATGACCACACTGGTATAGATATCCTCCTCCACAAACAGGTTTTCATCGCTGAACCAGAGGATGGGGCTTCCGTTGCAGTCCTCATAGCCGATGCGGACACTCAGGGGCTGCAGCTGTACCGAAGTAACAACGATTTCTTCCCGGAAATGGGCTGATTCCCAGATCAGGTCGCCATACCTGCGCAAAACGTCCACTTCCAGCGGCATTGGAGCTGTCAGCAGCTCTGTGGCCCCTGTTTGGGGAGACGTTCCGGCAAAGGTGAAGGAAAAACTCCAGTCTCCCTCTGCCAAAACTTCCTCCTGCTGAATCTGTCCGATCTCCTCAGTGGTAAACATAACACCATAGGCATCCTTATATTTGGTATCCAGCAGATGCTGCCTGTATTCTACATCATCATAGCACCGAACGATCTGGTCGAAACGGATGCCCCAGACCGACTCCGGGCCAAACGGATCCACACTGCTGCCTGCCGTATCCGGTGTGATCTCCAGAACTGCATTTTTCGTATGATCCTTACCATCGCCATCCTCTTCCCAGGTCATCCCTTCACTGTAAGGCTTCACACCCTTGGGATACTCCAGAATACCGATAGGCCAACCTTCCCGGTAAAAGGTAAATCTTTCGATATATGCGCCATCGATGGTATCCGGTTCCAGATCTGTCCCTTCCGGCGCGGTAACGCCAAGGATCACATAGGCCTTATTCCCATCCCAGATAGAGGATCTCAGTTCCACCGTCCATCCGTTCTGCGTCTCTGTCTCTCCGATCTGCTGCTCCTTTTCCTGAATAAGTGCGATCTGGCTGTCCGTCAGGGGTTCTTCACTTCTGGCGGAAAAAAACTGTACAAACCAGCCCTGGCTGTATGCCACGCAGCCCACCAGAAGCAGCATCAGTGCAATGACCGCCGCCAGAAGCCAGATCTTTCTGAAGGGCAGGTGCCGCCTTCCCTGCCGGAACACGCCTGCCGACACAATGTACTCCTCCCGGATATCTTCCAGGCCGTTCAACAATTCCATAGGGTTCACAGCAATTCCTCCCTTTCCAGTACGATCCGCAGTTTCCCTCTTGTCCGGTGGAGCATGGATGCCACCTTGCTCTGACTGAAGCCTGTTCTGTCCGCAATGGTCCGGATGGGATCCAGATACCAGTAGCGGCACAGAAAGACATTCCGCTCCGTCTCCGGCAGAGAGCCAAGAAATGTATTGAGAACCCTTGTTATCTCCTGCTGCTGCAGTTTGTTTTCCGGGGTGTCAGAACCAACACAGTCCCCCAGTTCCTCCAGCGCCACTTCCACTGTGCCGCCGCCCCGTTTCCGGGCGTTTTGGTGCCGCCACCGGTCAATGGACAGGTGCCGGGTCAGCTTCGCCAGAAAAGCGCTGAATATCGTTGGCCGGCTGGGCGGAATGGTATTCCAGGCTGTAAAATAGGTATCATTGACACATTCCCGGGAATCCTCCCGGTTTTCCAGGATATTGTAGGCAATGCTGTAGCAATAGCCGCCGTATTTTTGATCCGTCTGCACGATGGCCTGCTCTGACCGCTGAAAGAACAGGTCGATGATTTCATGATCTTCCAAAAGACCACCTCCATTTTTCGTATTGTATAACAAGGGGTTTCACTTGTACAGACGGAAAAGAAAGCGCATCCATTGCACGGATGCGCCTGTTTTTTTGCGAACGTTAAAATAATGCCAAATGATTGTTTAGCTTACGAAGGTTCTGCCTGTACTTTTCTTGCTCCGGCGGATTATCATAGTAAGTGCAACACCTTGAAGACAATAAAATAGCAACTCATTTGGGAACCTGCTATACTGGTAAGTGACCAAACAAACCTAAGACAGGAGGTATCCCTCGTGAGTTGCTA